>QHMR01000096.1 GCA_003217875.1 Verrucomicrobiota bacterium | reverse complement strand
AATTCGCGGCGCGGTTTCCCAGTTCCCCACACGATTAGCCTTTGATCGTTCCGCATTCTGGCTTCGTGCGCTTTGCGTATGAGCGCCGCCAGTACATGTGATGTTTCCAGATCGAAATTGTCGTTCGGCCCGTAGAGATTCGTCGGCATCGCTGAGATAAAATTTGCGCCGTATTCGCGACAGTACGCCTGGCAGAGCTTGATCCCGGCAATCTTCGCAATCGCGTACGCTTCGTTGGTCGGCTCCAGCGGTCCGCTCAGCAGCGCTGTTTCCGGAATCGGCTGCGGCGCAAACTTCGGGTAAATGCAAGAGCTTCCAAGAAAAAGCAGTTTGCGCACGCCGCTGTCGGAAGCTGAGCGAATGACGTTGTTCTGGATCCGCAAGTTATCGAGAAGGAACTGCACCGGATAATCATTGTTTGCCTGGATGCCGCCAACTTTTGCCGCCGCGCAAATCACTATCGTTGGTTTTTCCTTTAGAAAGAACTTCGCGACTGCAGATTCATCCATGAGATCAAGCTCCGATCGGTCCCTTATCAGCAGATTCTTGAATCCATCTGCTTGGAGCCGCCGCATCACCGCGCTCCCGACCATCCCGTGGTGACCAGAGACGAAAATCTTGTCGGATTTATCCATGGATTGGCCGCTGAAGACTCACGGGGCGAAGATCAACAGCACGAATATGGCGAAAAGGAGCAAGTGGACGCAGCCCTGCAAAACATTTGTTTTTCTACTGGTAAACGTGACGACACTCACCGCCAGAGTTAACAGCAGCAGCGGAAGATTGCCGCCTTGCACGCCGAGTGTGACTGGACGTTTCGTGATGAGTCCAATCGTCAACACGGCGGGAATGGTTAGCCCGATAGTGGCCAGCACGGACCCGAACAGAATGTTTATCGAACGCTGCAACTGATCGCGCAAAGTGGCCTCGATTGCGCCTATTCCCTCTGGCGCAAGCACCAGAGCAGCGATAATTGCTCCGCCAAAGGCCTGAGGCATGCCAAATTGCTCCACGCTGTTATCTAACGGGACAGCAAACTTCTTTGCCAATACGATAACCGTAATCAGGTAAAGGAGCAGCAGCGTCACATGAAAAGCAGTTGAGCGCACCTGGAGCGGATGATGAGCAACGTTCGCCGCAACTGTTGCGTCCTTCGATTCCATGAAATAGCGACGGTGTCGCATGGTCTGGATGAGCAGAAAAATCCCGTAAAGCAACAGCGACATCACGACGAGAAAGATTCCCTGTTCAGTGGAAAATGTTGGGCCGCTCGTCGAAGTGGTGAAGTTTGGCAGGACCAGGCCAAGCACTGCCAGTGTCATGATGACGTTCAGATAGGAATTAACGCCTTGGAGATTGTAATATTGCTCGCGATAGCGCAGCCCACCGATTAGCAGGCACAGGCCAACAAATCCATTGAGGGCGATCATGACGACAGCAAAAATTGCATCGCGTCCGAGCGTGGGATTCGAGCAAGCCGGACGGCACGCCTCGAAAACTTTTGGACCTAAGCAAGCTTCGCGCCCTCGGCTGGAAACCGGCGATCTCACTCCGGGACGGGATTGCTCGGACCTATCAATGGTTTCGCGCAAATTGCCTGTAGCGATACTGATCCATCGCAAGCGAACTGATACGACTCATGAGATCTATGGGGACTCGAGCTGCGGTTTGACCACGAAATCTTTCCGGCGTTCACTGCTCTCTAGGGATGAAAAATCTGCGCATTGGCGTTGTTGGGGTTGGTCATATCGGAAGCAATCATGCGCGCTTATACGCGGAGATTCCGTCCGCTGAGTTCACTGCAGTGTATGATGTGGATGGTATCACGAACCGTACAATTGCGACCAAATTCCACGCGACGCCTGCCAAGTCGCTGGATGAATTTATTGGGATGGTTGATGCCGCTTCCGTGGCAACACCGACCAATACGCACTACGCGGTTGCGCGTTCTCTCCTTACAAAGGGCAAACACGTGCTGGTCGAAAAACCCATTACTGACAACACCGCCCACGCTGCCAAACTGGCGGATTTGGCCGCTCGCAACGGGCTGACCTTGCAGGTCGGTCACGTGGAACGCTTCAATCCGATTTTGGGCGCTCTTGAAAAACATCTGACGCATCCGCGGTTCATTGAAGCGCATCGGCTCAGACCCTACTCGGAACGCGGTACCGATATCGGTGTCGTGCTCGATTTAATGATCCATGATCTGGAAGTCATTTTGCATTTCGTGCGTTCGCCTCTGTGGAGTATTGATGCGGTAGGCGTGCCCATACTTAGCAAGAGCGAAGATATCGCTAACGTGCGACTGCACTTCGAAGATGGTTGCGTGGCAAATGTGACTTCGAGCCGCATCAGTCCCGAGCGCATGCGCAAAATCCGCATTTTCCAGGAAGACGCGTACCTCTCACTCGATTATCAAAATCAAAGCGGCGAAGTCTATCGGCGCGTTGGAAAGCAAATTTGGCGTGACAGAGTCAGCGTTGAACGCGAGGAGCCACTCAAGCTTCAACTCGCGTCGTTCATCGAATGCGCCGGCACCGGACGCCAGCCGCGCGTTTCGGGCTCTCAAGCGACGGCGGCTTTGGAATTGGCAGTCAAAATCACGAAGCACATCGCAGCGAGTGGATAGATTCCGTGATGCGTTCCGCTGAATGCTGTAGCCACCGTGCCGCGTGCGGCGATGCTTCGGGGCGCTCCCGACGAAAGCCATGACGATCTATTTTGTCGCTGGCGAAGTGAGTGCAGACAACCATGGCGCGGCATTGATGCGCTCGCTTCGCGAGTTGGATCCGGGGCTTAAGTTGATCGGTCGCGGCGGCCCGCAAATGCAACACGTCGCCGGCAAGCAATTCAAAAACTGGATCGACGATGCAGCGGTTCTCGGGTTGTGGGAAGTGGTCAGGAAGTATGGTTATTTTCGAGAACAATTTCGCGAAACGCTCAAAGAAATTCTGGACAGCAAGCCGGATGCAGTCGTGTTGATCGATTATCCCGGATTTAATTTGCGGCTTGCGCGGGCACTGCGAAGAAAATCGCAACGACAAAAAATAATTTATTACATAAGCCCCCAGGTGTGGGCGTGGAACCGCGGCCGCGCTAAAGGAATGGCGCGCTTGATCGATCTAGTGCTCTGCATTTTCCCCTTTGAAGCCGATCTCTATAACCAATCAGGCCTGCATGCGGCATTCGTTGGTCATCCCATGATCGAACGATTGCAGGCGCGAAGGATCAAGGCCGAGCGCGATTCGAATTTGATCGGCTTGTTTCCAGGCAGTCGGATGCGCGAAGTGCGCAAGATTTTTCCGGTAATGGTGGAAACAGCCCACCTGCTCTTGCAAACGAAACCCAGTTTACACTTTGAAGTTGCAGCGGCATCCGATGAACTGGCCCACGTAATGAGTCCTGCCACTGCCGCGTTCGAGCAATTGCAACGTCGCCAGGTGATTCAAATCATAGTCGGTGAGACAGCAGAGATCATGCAGCGCGCCTGGGCAGGAATGGTTGCCTCAGGAAGCGCGACGCTTGAGGCCGCATATTTTCGGATGCCGTTTGTGCTGATCTACAAGGTGGCGTGGCCGACGTACCTCGCGGCGCGCGCCGTCGTGAATGTGAACTATCTCGGCATGCCCAATTTGCTCGCAGAAAAAGAAGTCGTTGCGGAATTTATCCAGCGCGAGGCGAAGTCGGATGCGATTTCCCGTGCGATGCGGCGGTTAATGGAAGATACAAGCGCGCGCAAACAGATGATTTCGGAGTTCGATGCGATCACTGGTAAGTTAGGCGGCAGCGGAGCCAGCGAAACAGCCGCACGAGCGATCCTGAAACAAATCGGAGAAAAAGGAGGTCGCCTGGTCACACGATGAAAGTCTGGGATATCTCACGAACGCTTTCGAACGACTTTGCGGAATGGCCCGGCGACGAGCCGTTTCATTATCGGATGACGAAAGAAATCGCGAAAGGGGCAACGGTGAATCTGGGCGCAGTCACGATGAGTATCCACAACGGCACGCATGCTGACGCGCGATTCCATTTCGACTCAAAGGGTGCATCGATCGAGAAAGCGCCGCTTGAGGTTTATCTCGGTCGCACAACCGTGGTCGATCTGGCTCAAAGTTTTTCGCAATCGCGAGAGAAACATCTGATCACGCTCGAGGACCTTCGGTTGCATGCCGAAGATATCGCAGCGACGTCGCGGCTTCTCGTGAAGACCGATCGATGGAGCGACTCTACAGTTTTTCCAGAGCAAATTCCGGTCATCGCAGCCGACGTCCCGGCGTGGCTGCAGAAAAATGGCGTCAAGCTGCTGGGATTGGATCTGCCGTCCATGGATGAGATTGATTCAAAATCGCTACAGAATCATCACGCACTTGCCCGCGCTGGCATCGCGATCGTTGAATCACTCGATCTGAGCAATGTTGCTCCCGGTATTTATAATTTTGCAGGTCTGCCTCTGAAAATCGCTGGTGCCGATGGTGCGCCCATGCGCGCGATTCTTTGGCGCGACTGAGACCATATGACTGCCATTCAGGGCGAGCTCGTTCGACTTGCCCTGCTCGCTTAATGTAAACTCCGCATAGTCATTACGAATGTCTTGTTCGGTTCGTTCGTGCTGTAGCGTCCGCTGTCCTCAGCGGACATCGCTTTGCCGTCCGAGAAGGGTTTGCGCTGAGGACAGCGCATACTACGTCCGCGCGACATGATGAGCGGCTTGCTTGAAGATCAACGCACCGCTTGGGTAATTGCTGCCGTAAGCTTTTTGTTATTTCTCATCGGCAATTTGCCGTGGCAGCTCGACGACTACGATCAGGCGAAGCAGGGATTCACTTCGTTCCAGATGATTAAAGAAGGCCGCTGGTTGTACCAGCAGACACCGCACGCACACGTTGCAACCAAGCCGCCGCTTGTAGCGTGGATTTCAGGTGGTCTTTTCGGGTTGACCAGATCATGGGATTTAGCGTGGCGGTTGCCGTCCTTTCTAGCGGCGGTTGCTTTGGCACTGTTATTGTTTCGCTCTGCCCGTTCGGCATATGGATTAACTGCCGGCTTAATTGCGGAGGCGGCATTTGGATTGAATCTGCTCAGTCCGCGCCTGGCAACGCTCGTTCGCACCGATATGCCACTCGCGCTCGTGATTTTCCTGATCGGCGCGCTGATCTGGCAAAAAATCCGAGCCCAAACCGAGTGGAGACTGCGAGATCAAGTTTACGTGTTTGTCCTGCTCACAGTCGCAATGCTGATCAAAGGGCCGATTGTTTATGCCTTTCTGCTACCCGGTATTGGAGTGTTTGAGTGGTGGCGCAGGCGACACGCTGTTGTAGCCGGGGTCGGTGACCCCGGCCAGTCTCACAAGGTGCAATTAGAACAGAGCGCCTGGCCCGGCTGGTGGCCATGGATCGCATCACTGGTTGTCTTTTTGTTATGGGTGATCGGCGGCATCCTTTTTCAGCCTGGCTTTTTCGATGAGGTCGTGATGCGTGAATTTGTTGGGCGCTTTGGCGAAACAATTCATCGGCCGCAACCGCTCTATTTCTATTTGCCGCATCTACTACACAAATTTGCTCCGTGGAGCCTGCTTATGGTTGCCATCGCCCTCGTCGACCTTCATTCGCGAAGATGGCGGTTGCGCTCAGCACTTCGCGACATGTCACCTGAAACTTTCTGGCTGCTTTGCTGGAGCCTCGGCGGCGTGATCGTGATGTCGTTAATTCCATCCAAGCGCGTCGATAGAATTTTTCCGATTATCCCGCCACTCTGTTTGTTGCTCGCGGCGCAAATTGGCAGGCATGGTGCACCGCGCCGATTGGACGCCTCGGCGCTGCGTCCCTACCTGGCTATAGCGCTCGTGGTAGCCCTGTTGTTCACCGGGAGCTACACGATTTGGAAGGTGATCACTGGCTATCGGCACCATCGCGACGCGCTGGCTGTTTTCGGACGCGACGTTCGTCGCGAAGCGGCGGCGCACCATTGGCGTTACGAAGTGGTGTCGGCGAAAGATGAAGGGCTACTGCTCTATTTGCAGAAAACGCACTTCATTGACCCCGACCATGCCATCCCCGAATGGAACCAAGGCAATCTCGATGCGTTGGTAGCGTCAACAGAGAAAGCGCCGTCTCTTATGTCGCGGCTTCCAGATGCTACTCTTTCTCAAGTAAGGTCAAACGACAGAAAGAAAGAGCAGGGGAGCGATTATGTTTTGCTCATTCATTAATTCGTCGAAGTCGTTGTACGATCTTCGCTGAACGCCCCCTTGCGGTCTTGCTCTTTTTCCCCGCTAACACGGCCGATAGGATTCGCTCTGCTTCTTGTGTCGAGAGCGTCTCCGCCGCTTTCATCACATCGCCTGGCACCCATTTAGGGAAAGGAATCCGTCGCGACACGTGCGTGCCGGTCTTTGTATGTTCGTCCCAAACTTTCGCGAGTCGCTCGTTTCCAAAGCGCGGCGCAAGCTTTACGAGAGCCGGCCAAACCCGTCGATGAACATACGTGACTTTGTTATCAATTAGCTTGCAAACCAAAACGTCGGGACTTTCACAAACCGCGCGCGCAGCCCGAAAGATTTGCCCGCCTTTAGCGTGTCCCCACCAGCTGCCTCGAATTGGTTCGCATGCAATGGCCTCCGCCAGGCTCGGCACTGGACCGCGCGCGGCCTGGAGCACCACTCCATGACGCTCGACGAAAGCGATAGCATCTCTTGGACTCACTTCTTTCTGCATTTCGCTCAGTCGCCTTGCTGGGACCAAACATAGCGCTTCCCGTTCCAGTAGATCAACGCGCTGGCTGCCTCGCTCTTCTCCACGAAGAGTGCGTCGCCGCGGAAATCTGGGGCGTTTGTTTTACCACCTTCTCGAGCCGCACTGTCTTTGGAAAGAACCCGCCAGGAATCCATCCATTCGAAGTCGTCCCCACCGTTGCCAATGGCAACTCCGGCGCCCAGAATAATTACCTTGTCTGTCGCGCCATGAACGATCGCGATTCCGATTTTCCGGGTCGAGCGGTGCTGCACTAGAAAGGCTACGTCAGTGTTACCGTCGCCATTAAAATCTCCACGCAGATAGAATGGGTTCATGCGAAAGGAGAGATCATACTGCTTCGAGAGCGAACCATTCGTGATGGCTCTCGCCACCGCCTGAGGAATCTCATGGCCTTGAGCCGCCGCATCGGGCGCTGCCGACTGCGCTGCATCGAATTGAGTTACGGTTTTCGTCTTTAGATCAACTTGATACGTCTTCCCACGCTCGGACGTCACCATCAGCATGCCATCTCGAAGACTCAGTGATTTTATGAAAACCCACTGAACGTCTTCCTCCAGCTTCGGGTCGATGCGGTTAGTAAAGACCGTTAACTCCCAAAGCCTCTTGTTAGTCTGTACATCCCACACTTCAACGTAGGCGCGACGACCATCGTCAGTCGGCGCGACGTATCGTACGCCTTCATGAATCACTGGCGTTACCGTCGGAGGTGCGATGCGCTTGCTTAGTGCCGAACACAGTGGCAGCGCCAGCGCAATAAGTGTAAAAACCACTCGTGCTACGATCGCGGCAGGCTTACCGACATGTTTATGGTGATCATTTGCAGACATCGACGCGAAGAATTTCGCCATTGTGGTAGTAAATGCGCGCATAAACGCCCGATCCTAACACGCCTTCATGAGCAAGCGTGTTTCGGTATGCAGGCGTGAAATAAAAGTAGTTCACCTCAAATTGTTTTCCGTTCACAGTGATAATGTCTCCCTTGGTGTGCCCTGTCGCCGGCTGTTCATGCAGCACTTGGACCTGCCCTTCAACGACTTGATATTGTCCGTGCCGATATGCTCTGACCAGACCATTAATGTGTCCAAACATATAAGGAAAATTGTGCAGGTAGCGCCAAAACAAAGCCCAAGCAATAGCGAACACAGGGCCCACCCAGCTTTTTACACTCTTGTTTTCCCAGTTAAGGACCAAAGCGGTCATGCCGCCAATCAGGGCAGCTACGCCGATGAGCAATCGGAAAACTTCATCTGCGAAAACCCCATTACTGCCTCTGGCGATCTCAAAAGCAGTTACGAAATCTGATGCGGCTAAAATCATTTTTTCTGCGGCAGCAAATCTCGGGCGCTAAACCTAACTGCGATCTATAACAGAATGAGAAACAGTCGGTACACGAACAAGCCGAAGGCAGTGCCTAGTTGGATGCTCGGCACCGAGCAGCATGTTCGTTCAGCTTTGTCGCAGAAAACAATTCTACCACCCATCACGGAATGTTTTCGCGTTGCGCCCGCTTGTTCGCCGAACCGGTTATCGGTTCCGGAGTTGTTAACGGTTTCTCGTCAGCTTGCATCAACTGAATACCAGATGAAACGAACAGCCGGTCGGGAGTACAAAAAGCCGATGTTTCATCACGCGAACTTGGCAAAAACGAGCAGCAGAACAAACAGCAAAACCGAGGCACTCAAGAGCGCGAGAGAAAATGTGCGCCACGGTTGGTGAATCACCACGCTCACGATAGAGAAAAAGGCGCTCCCAATTAGTCCGGTTCCGGCGGTGAGCGAACCCCACGCGAAACGGCTGAGCGCTTCCCACCCGGTGGAGATGCACGCCCATGTGATTATCACTGCGCCGATGACAAATAAGAGAAGCGAGCCAATCGCAAACCTAAGAAGCCACGGCATAATAAGTACTAATCTGCGTCATCTAACTACGATTCGACGAAAGGTTGTTTCCACTCTGTCTAAGGAGTAGATGCCGATAAAAGGAAGGCACGAGTTCCTTATTTATCAGGGCGTGCCGAACCGAGCAAGCTAAGCTGCCAGCAAATCGTGCCGTTGCTCGCCGTTGCGCAAGCTGGTCAAGCGGTGAAGAGTCGCGGTCATGATTGTAAAAAGCATCCTCATTCCGACTGTGATCGGGGTTCTCCTGGCTGCGGGTGCGGCGCGCGCTCAACAGGTCAACGTTGAACAGATCGTCGCGCAAAAAGTTCAACCGATATTGCCGGAGAATGGTAAAGGAGGAGGCGTTGCGGTGGCGGTCCGAATGAATGGCACGACCTCGTTCTTCAACTATGGCTTTGCCAACAACGCGCAGAATCGTCGAGTCACGGAGGACTCGATCTTTAATCTTGGCTCGGTCGGAAAAGTGTTCGCGACCACGTTGCTTGCACAAGCAGTTAAACAGGGCGAGCTCAGCCTCGATGACCCGGTTGCCAAATACGTTACCGAGTTACAACGAGGCGATGATATCCGCCGGGTAACGCTGGGACAGCTTGCTAGTCACACGTCCGGATTGCCGCGCGTGCCGCAGCAATATGAGCACTGGCATCGAGGCAACTACACGTGGCCGGATTTTGTCCGCTTCCTTAATTCGTGGAAGGCGGACCCGAAGCATGAGCCTGGTCAACAATATCTTTATTCCAATGCTGCAATGGTCCTGTTGCGGGTTGCGCTCGAACGCCGCTTCAACACACGGTTCGCGGCCTTGATGCACGAACGGATAACCGTCCCGCTCGGGATCACCTCGACCGCACTGCCTCTGCCGCGCGACTTGCTTGGCCGCGCCGTGCAAGGTTACGGCCAGATGGGCAAGCCGATCGGCCGGCCGGGTGAGGAATCGGGCACTTTCAAGTGGCCTGGCGCCGGCCAAATTTATTCTTCGTCGCGCGACATGGCTACGTTTTTGGCCGCGAACATGGGCGAGCTTCCCGACCGTCGCCCGATGGAGAGTGCCATGGCGCTCGCTCAACAGCCCGTGTTCACCGTCAACCCGCACTTCAAGCAAGGGCTCGCATGGCAAGATGTCAGCGCCGGCAACCTCACCATCGTCGATAAGAACGGCGGGTTGCCAAACACCTCGACCTACATCGGCTTCGCTCCGCAACAGAAACTCGGTGTTGTTATTCTCGTTAACCGCGGTAAACAACGCGCCACTGGGATTGGGCGGCAAATCCTGCACGCGCTGGCACAAGATCAGTCAAAGCCATCCACTGAAGGCGAAGCGGATCCGGACAGCGACTGACGAATTGCTGACCGATCAGGCTTGGTGATCACGGAAGCTTTGGGCGCTCCCAAAATTGCAGGATGTAGCCACTCCCAGGTGTGGAAACGAACTCGCTGGGGCGTGGCTTGCCTACCGGGGCGAAGCAAACCTTGTAACGGTTTCCTTCCAAGTCGTAAATGCCGAGCATAACTTCTCCGCCGGTCGAGGTGGCGTCCATCTGCTTCGGCGTCTTCGTAGCGTCCAGCTTGATCGTTCCCTCTTTGCTGGTTGCGTACTCGGCTAGCTCCGGAAAACGGAAGGTATCTCCTTTGAAGACAATGGTGGTCTGTTTGACCTTGTCGTCGGCCAACGCCTTGCTGTCTCGCGTCGCGGAAACCAGCTTCCAAGTACCTTGGAACTTCTCCAGATCCTGCTGGTCGCCCGCCTGGATGTTGTTCACCGGCAGCGACAGCGCTAGAGTGACAAACGTCAAGTAATATTGTTTTCATGGTGACCGCACAAAGAAGTGGTGCGTCTTTTGTCAGGCCTGCCTGAACCGAGCAAGCCAAAACGCTCGATCACTTCCAATTGATGAGTCGGCGCCATTGTTTCGAAGAAGGGAGAAAGGATCGGAAATGGTCGCTCGACTTTGCGGTGGATGATTTTTTATTCTCCTGAGCAACTCAGGCAATGGCGACCGAAGAATTTCCGAGGAAACAAATGGAGACGTTGTGGGCTCCGTGGCGGGTGGAGTATTTCGAAAAGGAGCCGCGCGACCGGAATTTTCTCGAAGCCGCGGCTCGGGCGAGCAATGACGCCGAGCATTTTGTGATCACGCGCCGAAAGAACAGTTTTCTGATGATGAATCGTTATCCGTACGCGGTCGGTCATTTGATGGCGGTACCGTATCGCAAGACGGCGGAGCTCTCGTCACTCGGCGAGAACGAAGTCGTCGAGCTTTGGAATTTGGTCGTGCATGCGCAGGCGCTTTTGCGCGCCGCGACAAGAGCGCAAGGGTTTAACATTGGTTTGAATATTGGCGAATGCGCGGGGGCAGGCGTTCTCGATCATTTGCATATTCATATCGTGCCGCGCTGGAGCGGTGATACGAATTTCATGCCGATCATCGCCGGAACACGGGTCCTTTCGGAAGGCTTGCACGCGCTTTATGACAAATTGATGGACGTTCAGGCAAAAATGGCAGGAGGTAATCTGTGATCTGTGATCGGTGATCTGAAAATTCCAATTACGAGGCACGAGCTTCATCGGATCACTGACCACCAACCACTGATCACGCTCTTATGAATGGTTGGGTCGAGGCGCCGCCGCGGCGAAAAGGATTGGGCTGTTTCACCCGGGGCTGCCTTATTCTTTTGGTGTTTGCGGTTGTGCTGGCGATCGCTTGTTTTGCTGGCGTGTATTGGGGATTTCAACGGCACTCGGCAATAGTGCACGCTATTTATTGGCTGGCGAAAACGCATTCGATCGCGGAAGCGCCGGTTTCCCTGCCTGAATTCAGCGCGTCGGATAATCAAATTCAAAGTGTCCGCGAACGGTGGCAGGATTTCGAACAGAAGACGCGTGCACGTCAACCCGCCGAGATTGAACTAACAGCGGACGATATTAACACATTCATTCTCACTAATCGAGACGTGCGCGGCAAAGTTTTTGTGTCAATTGAGGGCGACCAACTTCGTCTCCAAACGAGTATTCCCTTTGGAGAACTTATCGGCCGTCGAGGCTATTATTTTAACGGCGACATTACGGTCGAATTTAAGGGTGCGGAATCATTGGAGAATCCGCAGTTGAATCGGATAATTGTGAACGGGAAGCAGATGCCGAGTGACCTTTTGAAATGGAAATATCGCTCCAGGCGATTGCACGATTACCTCAGCGATTATCGAAACATTCATGGCATCGGGACGATTGAGGTACGCGACGGTAAAGTGATTCTTCGATCCCGCACTGAGTAGCGAGGACGACTTCTTACGGCACGACAGCTGGCGTGTCGATCAATTCGGCTGCATGATTTCGCGCACGAAGACGTTTAGCTGTCCGTCTTCTTGTTTGCGCACTTCGGTAATCTCGTAAGGCCGCAACTCATCCCGGTTTACTACCGTGCCCTGCGCTGGAGGGGTATAGCCACCGGGAAATTCTACGATGATGCGCGCGGATGAACCGCCGCCGAAGTGCAGCACTTTGTCTGTTAATTTCGTGCGCGGCCGCAACACGGCTTTATTCGCGTCAGAAAAATTCACCACGAATTGTCCCTTCAAATAAACGCGTTCGCCCGCGAGTCCATGGTCAGCGACGTCTCGCAGATCGCCTGTGGCGATAAGCCGGCCAAGTGGCATCTTGCCAGGTGGAAACGTTTTCCAACTGCCACCGCCCGCGTTTGACGCCAGAGCTACGTTGGAATTGTCAGCCGGAGCGGGCTGTGCGGGAAGCACCGGCACCGGCGTGGCGGTCGGAACAGCCGGAGGCTGGGCTACAGGTTGAGTCACAGCTACGGGAGCTTTCGCCACTGGCGCCGGTGAAGAGACTCCAGTTTTTGTTTCTTCGATGATTTTTTCCCTTTCGAGCCCGGAGTTGTCTTGACGAGCTTGTCGTTCTTTGCCAAGGCAGGCGGGGGCGAAAACGCTATAACAGGCCGGGCTTGTTCGACGCGCACCAATTCATTCTCGGCCGGCGGCGGTGTTGTGCTGGGGCTCAGGCCAGGTACGGGGACCGGACCGCCTCGTGCTGCTGCGGTCTTTTGCCGGTATTCTGCGTAGCGTTGCTCAACGCCAGCACGCTCGTGCGCCTTAAATAGTGGCCAGCCTGCCGCCAGGTTCAAAGAAAGCGGTGGCTCAAGTCGAAAAGTCCCCAGACCACGTGTGACCGTATAGCTTCCGTAAAGCAACGGGATAGCCGTAACCATGATGCGGCCATCAACCAGCCGCTCCGCGTGAATCACCGCGGAAATATCGTGCGTGCGTTCCAGCTTGATTTCCAATCCAACGGTGAGGGTCTGCTTCATGAGAGGCAAGGCTTCAGGATTCGCGGGATAGAGGTGCTCCATGACGAGCTCCCCGTTATCAATGGCATTCGTCAGGGCGACCATGCCCGAGGTAAACACATCTCCCGGGCCAAGCTCGCGCGTTGCAATGATTCTGTACCTGCCTACTACGTACGGCACCAGGCCGCGCACCTGCTGATAGTTTCGAATGTAATTGCGTGCCAGTTCAGCGTTCGCCCTGGCAAGCTCGGCAGCGCCCATCTCCACGTAGCGCTCATAGAGCTGTTGTGGGTTTAGAAATTCGCCTGCCGGCGCAGCAGTCAACTCGAACCGCTTCGGCGGCTCAATCTTGTGCAGTCTTTGCAGAATCCGATAACTGTCTGGCCGCTCTGGTTGATCAAAGATGTAAAAGCTGCCCAGCCACGCTGCCAGCGCAAAGCCGGTCAAAAGCAAAATGGCAACGGTCCAGGCAAAATAATTGATGCGGCGGCGTGGACGCGTGTACGGCTCTTCGTACGGATCGTATGGGTGAGTGCCATAGTCCATCAGTCCTGTGCGCGAGGATTCCCCGGTTTCAACCTGACTGCGCCGTTTCGAATGACGAACCGCATCCGCACGTGCGCGACGCGTTTGGATTAAGGACGCGAAACCCCGTGTCCGTCAAGCCATCGCAAAAATCCAGAGTCGCCCCGCGCACATAAGGAACGCTATCGCCATCGATAAAAAATTGCATTCCATCACGCTCTACCACCGCGTCGCCATCTCGTTTTTCGTCAAGTGTCATTTCATAATGCAGACCGGAACAACCGCCTTTGGCGACCTGCACTCGCAAGCCCTTCGGCGAATCTTCCGCTGCCTCTGAAAGCAAACTCTGGAGCTGTCGCACAGCATTTTCCGTGACGTTGATCATCTGCAAAAAATACGGCTTCGGCGCCCGCAAGTCAAAGAGGTAGCCATCGCGCGCCGCGCCGTCCCGCGCATTCGTTTTTCTTCGCAATCGGCAATCTGGAACCTACAATCTCCGATACAAAATGAGCCGCATTCGTTTGCTTCCTGAGACTGTGGCCAGCCAGGTGGCGGCCGGCGAAGTAGTAGAGCGCCCGGCATCAGTGGTGAAAGAACTGATCGAAAACAGCATCGACGCCGACGCCCGGAAAATCGATGTCATCATTCGCCGGGGAGGAATTTCACTAGTTCGCGTGATCGATGACGGCTGTGGAATGGATCGTGATGATGCGCTGCTTTCACTGGAGCGACATGCGACCAGTAAAATCCGGTCTGCTGCTGATCTTCAAGCGGTCGCCACGCTGGGATTTCGTGGCGAAGCGTTGCCAAGTATCGCCAGCGTGTCGCGGTTTCGCCTGAGCACGCGCGAAACCGACGCGGTCGCGGGAACCGAAATTATTGTCAATGGCGGCAAGCTCGAAACTGTGCGCGACGGCGGTGAAGCCCCCGGAACACAGGTCGAGGTGCGCTCGCTTTTCCATAATCTGCCGGCGCGCCGGAAGTTTCTTCGTTCCGAAAACACCGAGAGTCGCAACATCGAGCATCAGATTCACTTACAAGCAATAGGTCACCCTCAAATCGGCTTCTCGTTAATGAGAGATGACCGCATATTATTTCAGTTACCACCCGCGGCGACGCTCAGTGACCGAATCCGCGATTTGTATGGTGTTGAGTTGTTGCAGCGCTTGGCCGAGGTAATCGACGTCGCTTCACCGAGTATTCGAGTTTACGGCTTTATCGGACAAGCAGGCCTGAGTCGCCAAACCCGAACGCAACAGCTCGTCTTCGTAAATGGCCGCGCGATTGAAAGCAGCCTCATCATTGCCGGTATCCGCGAAGGCTACCATACCGCTCTCATGAAAGGGCAGTATCCGGTTACATTTCTATTTCTTGAGCTCGATCCAGCGGCTGTCGATGTAAATGTTCACCCGGCAAAACGCGAAGTGCGTTTTCGTGATCCCAACGGGGTCCGCAGGAAAAATTTCGTGCACCCGGCAGTTCGCCGGCCGTTTCCGGGAAAGCTGTTCCTGACTTAACGCTGCGACCGGACATCGCTGGTTCCGAGGAGTCACATCGCGAGTTACCACATCTCGGTCCAACTGTTATATCCAGACCCGCTGTAGCCGGAGACCTTCACTCCGGCACGAAGGTTACGACGGATCAACCTCCACCGCCAATTCCACCCAAACCCGATCGCAGTCAGCAGCAATTCCAGATCATCGGTGTGCTAAGCAAGCTTTATGTCTTAATGGAAAACGCGGATGGCCTCGTCCTGGTTGATCAGCACGCCGCGCATGAGCGTATTCTCTTTGAAGAATTGCGGCGAAGAATGGAAGAGCAGGGGGTCCCAGCACAAAAGTTACTTTTGCCGCAGACCTTCGACGTGCCACCGCGCGACGCCGACTGGATTGAGCGCAACCTGTCGGTCCTTCAAAAAATGGGAATTGGAATAGAGAGTTTCGGTCCAGAGACGTTCAAGATCGACACTGTTCCGAGTTTTCTGAATGTCTCAGATCCGGTGCAATTTATGCGCAAAGTGATTGATGATCTCAAAGGCGCCGGCAACAGCACGTCGGCGATGCGACTGGGTGAAGAGATGATTGCCAAAACTGTTTGCCGCCACGCTGTTAAAGCCAACGATCCGTTACGTTACCCTGAAGTCGAAAAGATGATCCGTGATTTGCTCGACTGCGATCTGCCTTACTGCTGTCCGCACGGACGTCCAACGATGATCCAGATTTCGCTGGCTGAACTGGAGAAAAAATTCGGACGCAAAATCTGATGAGAGACAATCGGTGATGTTCGCCCGAAAAACAGCAATGAAGGTTGCTTCCCGGCAATCACGCTAATTAACGTGTTATTCCCAGTCAGCCTGTTGTTTACAAACCTCCTACTGATTGCTCGGTATTACGGACATCGGGCGCTGCTTGCCATTTAGAACGCTGGTTTTACTTTGGCGCGGTGAAGAAAATCGAGGCCATCATCAAGCCATTCAAGACCGAGCCGGTGAAAGAAGCGCTAATGACCGCAGGCGTCGAAGGAATGACTCTCAGTGAAGTGAAAGGATTTGGCCGCCAGAAGGGCCACAGTGAAATTTACCGCGGCACCGAGTACACAGTGGATTTCCTTCCGAAGACGAAATTCGAAATCGTGATTGCAGACGATCGCGCGCAACGAGCGGTAGAAGCCATTCTGGGCGCGTCAAAGACTGGGAAAATTGGCGACGGCAAAATTTTTGTAACTGAAGTGGAAGAAGCCGTGCGCATCCGAACCGGCGAACGGGGAATGGAGGCGCTGTAAGCGCGGAGCGCTTACGCAGTTAAATCGTTAAGAGGGTACAAAGGGTGCCGCATTTGTTCTTTACGACGCAATATTTGCGTGCGCCACGCCGCTGTAACGATGTAACTTTTGACGGTCCAACCCATGCACGATTACCTGCTATCGATCTTTCTCGGAATCGTCGAAGGAGTGACCGAATTTCTTCCGGTAAGCTCCACCGCGCATTTGCGCATCTGCGAAGCGCTGCTTCATATCGATCTTCACGATGGCTTCTGGAAAATGTACACAATCGTTATTCAGCTCGGCGCCATTCTGGCGTTGCCGGTTTATTTCTGGCACTGCATCGTGCAGTTCGTTTCTACTTTCCCGAAAGGTGAACGCGGCAATCGCACAATTTTAACGCATCCATTGAGTCTCACGTTGATAGCGTTTGTTGTGACTGCGGTTCCGGCGTGGGCTCTTGCAAAACAGATCGGCAAAAACCTCGAGAATCTCTGGGTTATGGCTCTGGCGCTTCTCATTGGTGGAATCATCATGTGGATCGTTGACGCCGTTTTCACACGGCCGCGCACGATGCACATGGAGGAAATGACCCTGCCGCAAGCGGTCTGGATTGGCGCAGCGCAAATTCTTTCCGCCATTTTTCCCGGCACTTCGCGCTCAATGTCGACCATCGCTGCCGGCCAAGTTGCCGGCATGTCGCGTCCGGCGGCGCTCGAATTTTCTTTTTTTCTGTCGATGCCCACGATGCTGGTAGCCACGGGGTTCGATTTCTTGAAGACGGTGATGCCGCATCATCACGAGGCGAATATTGCACCCTTGGCAATGAATCTTCACGAATGGATCGTGCTCGCAATCGGCTTTGTCGTTTCGTTTTTGGTCGCACTGGCGGTGGTCGCCTGGTTTATGAACTGGGTGCGTGCGCGCGGGTTTGTGCCGTTCGCTCTTTACCGGATTGTGCTCGGCATCGGATTATTGATTCTGCTCGTGCGCGGGATGGTATAATCCACTACCCATGGAAACGGACGTCATTCTTCCAGATCTGCAAAGCGCCGTTCTTTGCGAAGACGTCCGCTGCGAAATCAACGGGATGCAAACACTCGTAGGCGTGCTCAGCGTGATCCCGGCGCCGGCGTTGCCGATTAACTATATGCGGCTCTGCATCTGGACGCGCTGGTGCAGTGGGGCGGGAAAATTTCGGCAAAAATCCCGCATTGTCGGTGTGGACGAACAGCAGGTCATCGGGCAGGCTGAGGTTGAGTTCGTGTTAAAGGAGATGGAAGGGCATGCAACGAACGTTCATTATTTTGGCGGCGTGCAATTTCAGCAATACGGATTGCATCACGTGGAGATTTATTTGGAAAACGAATTGCGGCTGCGGTTTCCCTTGCCGGTGATCCAAGTCACGCGGCCAACTGGTTAAGCTCGCAACGTATTCTCATGAGGGCTTTCTAATGGGTTGCGGTTGTTTATTTGCGGTTCGTCATGCGGAACGCATTTTTTAGCGCGGCACTCTGCAGTTTCATCTTTTCGACCTACCTGCATGCGCAGGAGGTAATCGTTGCTCGCGAGACGAAACCAGAGGCTCCCAAGCAAGCAGTGCCGTCTTCGGAGCAGAGCCCTTCTGAATCGCTGGCGCCGGAACCAGCCAAACCCAAGTCGCGCCAGGAGAAATCAGGGTCCGCAGTGCCGACGCTGGAGCAAATGCGAATGGCCGGAGCGCGTGCTGCTGAGGGGCTAGAAAATCGGCCTCTTCCACAATCCACCAGAGAGATTGCTCCAGCACCCGTTCCGACTGTTGCCGAAACTCCCAGGCCAGTGAAAAGGGAAAGCCCAGTCGAGCAAAGAAGCACGTCACCCATGTCCAAGCCACGAAGTAACAAGCTGGAAGGGATCGGCCCGATTCGGCCGACGATGATCGAATCTGGAAGGGAGGAGCCAAGTGCTACTCCCTCGCCAAAAGCGCAAACTCGTAGCGAGCAAACGCCCGCGCCTTAACCGACAGGGACGTTGTCGGGAAAGCCGCCAGCTTCCTCTGCAGAAAGAGTGCGAAAGAGCACAAAGCGCGAAATTTGTTGCGCGAAGACCTTGCTAACTTATCATTTGTAGGCAGTCCCGACTGTGTCCTGCCGGATGCATCGGGAAAATTTTTTGCCCATTTCTAAGTTCAATGGCGAATACAATTTTAATTGGGATGCAATGGGGGGATGAGGGCAAGGGCAAGATCATCGACGTGCTTACTGCCCAGGCAGACATTGTTGTGCGCAGTCAGGGTGGCAACAATGCCGGCCACACCGTGATCTATCGCGGCATGAAGTACGTTCTGCATTTGATCCCGTCGGGAATCCTCCGGCGCGGCAAGATTTGCCTGATTGGAAACGGCGTCGTGATCGATCCGGTCGGGCTCGTCGCCGAGATCGATGGTTTGCACAAATTGGGAATCAAGATTGATAAGAACTTCCTCATTAGCGATTGCGCTCACCTTGTTCTGCCGTACCACCGCATGCTTGACGAGCAGCGCGAACTGCGTCGGGGCCGGATCGGAACCACGAAACGTGGGATAGGACCGGCCTATGGAGATAAAGCAGCGCGCACGGGTCTGCGGATGTCCGACTTGATGCACCCGATTGTGTTCTCGAAGAAATTGCAAGCCAAAGTAATCGAGAACAACAGAATCCTTCAGGCGCTCGGCGCAAAACCAATCAGTTTTCGTGAGGTCAACGAAACTTATCTGGCAGCCGCCGAAAAATTGCGGCCTTTTGTAGCCAATACGGTCGTGTATCTCCATCGTGCCATCGAGCGCGGCAAAGAAATTCTGTTTGAAGGTGCACAAGGAACCTTTCTCGATATCGACCACGGCACTTATCCCTATGTGACTTCTTCAAACACGACGGCGGGCGGCGCCTGCACAGGCACCGGTGTGCCACCGCATCGGATGGACCGCGTCGTAGGCGTGATGAAGGCGTACTCCACGCGCGTGGGCGAGGGAGCTTTGCCCACCGAAGACGCGCAATTGACACAAATGCTGCATAATTTGGGACGCGAGTTTGGCGCGACAACGGGACGCAAGCGCCGATGTGGCTGGTTCGACGCCGTTGCAACTCGTTACGCGTGTATGATCAACGGAATCGACGAGATCGCCATCACGAACTTGGATGGACTCGATCACGTCGATCCAATCCGGGTTTGTGTCGCCTATCAGGTACACGGAAAACGCCTGGATGTTCCGCCGTGCGATGCGGGCCAGTTGGCTAATTGCGAACCCGTTTATGAAGAGGTGCGCGGCTGGAACGCGTCTACTCACGCAGCGCGAAGCTTTTCGCAGCTTCCTCCAACGGCGAGGAAGTATGTCCGATATATCTCCGAATTAACCGGAGCAAAATTGTCGATGGTCAGCGTCGGCCCGGCACGCGGTGAGACAATCGTTTTGTAGGTAGTCCTCCCGGCGTGAAGAACGTTCCCCGTCACATCGCGATCATCATGGATGGCAATGGCCGATGGGCGAGGACGCGCGGCCTGCCGCGTATCAAGGGCCACGAAGCCGGCGCTCGGGCGGTTCGCGAATGTGTGGAAGGCTGCGGCGAATTAAAGGTGGAATATCTGACTCTGTACGCTTTCTCCGCTGAAAACTGGCAGCGCCCGAAAAGCGAGGTTATCGCGCTGATGCGTTTACTGGAAAAATTTTTAAAGGAAAAAACGCCGGAACTGATTGAAAAGAATGTACGGCTTCAGACAATCGGCCGACTAACTGATTTGCCCCAAAGTTCGCAGCAACAACTCCATAAAACCATCGAGCAAACTGCCGGCAACACCGGCCTTACTCTCATCCTGGCCTTGAGCTATGGTGGCCGGCTCGAAATCATCGACGGCATCAAAAGCTTACTTCGCGCGATTGAGCTGGGTCACATCGATAGAGCAATGATCGACGTGGAGATGTTCAGTAAACATCTCTACACGCGCTACTATCCCGACCCGGACCTCCTTATTCGCACTTCCGGCGAAATGCGTCTCTCTAACTTTCTGCTTTGGCAGACTTCGTATACCGAGATGTACATCACGCCAAAGCTATGGCCTGATTTCACCAAGAAAGACCTCTTTGGCGCGGTAGAAGAATTCGGCCGCCGCCAGCGTCGCTACGGAGTGGTGCTATAGCAGGGTTTCCCTCAGGCCAGCAGTGCGCACTCAAGAATCTCAGGTGGAACGGACGTCTGTTCTACGATACGCAAAGAGGATTATTATTCCGTGTTCATTAACTCTTTGCGCTCGCTGTTTGGACTTTGGTGCAAAACGCTGCCCTCGACAGGCCTGAAGGTAAGTCGCTATTCTTTAGCGCAGAACGGGAAAGCGATATGAGGTTTGAAGATAAAGTGGCGATCGTCACGGGAGCGGGGCGGGGGATTGGGTATTCCATCGCATTACGGCTCGCGAATGAAGGCGCGCGCTTGGCGTGTGTCAGCCGAACGGAGGAAAACGCAAAGAAAGTTTCCGACGAGATTAACGCGTTGCGCGCGGATTCGGCGAACGCTTATGCGGTCGACGTTGCAGATCATGCAGCCGTCCAAAAAGTGGGGGCCCGAATTCTCGATGAATTTGGCAGGGTCGACATCCTGGTTAACAACGCAGGAGTGACGCGTGACGCGCTCGCGATGCGGATGTCGCTGGAAGATTGGGATTCAGTCATCAATACAAATCTGCGAGGCGCGTTTAGTCTTGTTCAGGCGATCATTCGCACCATGACCAAACAACGTAGCGGCCGTATCATCAACATCAGCTCGGTGATTGGACTCATGGGCAACGCCGGCCAGACGAATTACGCAGCGAGCAAAGCGGGCTTGATCGGCTTTACCAAATCGCTAGCTCGCGAGCTGGCGAGTCGTAATATTACGGTCAACGCCGTAGCGCCCGGCTTTGTTACTACGGACATGACCGCCGGACTTTCCGACGAAATTAAGAACACGATTCATGCTAAAATCCCGCTCGGAAGAACCGGCACACCCGACGACATTGCGAGTGCGGTGGCATTCCTGGCATCTGCAGAAGCCGCCTACATCACCGGCCAGGTGCTGTGCGTCGATGGCGGGATCGTAATGTAAAGGTTGTAGCCGCCGCTCTGTGAGCCGTGTTCGAGGTGACTACCATCACGTGCGTTCCATGATGATGATACGTCCCTCTGCTACAAGGATGCTGGCGGCCGAGACAAGGCATTCATACACCGTATTGGCGCGATCGCCGAAAAGACGCATCGCACAAATCCGAAGCGGCAAGTGGATGTGATCCAATCGAGCTATGTGTAAGCGTCCGTCTCGCAATGCGGCCAGATAACCCGGAGCGGCCGTAGTACCCACTGAGCGGGCTCGCAATCCTCCATGCACTGCCGCAGCTTGCGCGCCGTATTCGAAAGCATGCAACGCTGACAAGCGCCCCTCGCGTAGCAATGGATTACCCGGATCGCGATGGGTGTTAGTGATGCACACAATCGATCGATCGTCCCACTGCGTAACCTCGTCTAACAGGCACATCAGACCGGAGTGGGGGATCAGTGTGCGAATTTCGGCTTTGTTAATCGGCAGGTCGTTAGCCATTGCTATCAGAATATGATCGACGGGGCTTGTTTCGGCGTCCGTCATTCGCTCACATAAGAGGTCGTTAGTCCCAAAACGGATAGAAGTTAAACCAGTTGTAAGGCGCAAGGCGCGCATAATGTTCCAGGCGCCTGGCGTAACGCTGCGTCCAAAGCTGGATGCTTTCGGCCCGACGATCACGGTCCATAACGATCTCGTCGGCAAAATGTTCAAAATAGATTTCGTAACGGTTCCCACCGCGATACAGGCCAACAAACAAGATGACGGGGCAATGCATCATGGCAGCAAGCAGGACGGGACCGGCTGGGAATGTCGCCGGCGTACCGAGGAACTGACATTGGGTCGTCTTGTCGCCGCCGGAGACGCGGTCGCCTAACATGCCGACGAAGTAACCACCATCCAAACTCTCCTTGACTCTTATCAACGTATCCGCTCGATCGGGTGCAATTACGGTTCCAGCGATCTCCGGGTTTAGCGCGTCAAAAAAACGCGTGATGTTTTGGTTGTG
>QHMR01000095.1 GCA_003217875.1 Verrucomicrobiota bacterium | reverse complement strand
TGGGCTCTGGAACTGTTTTTTTGCTGCCCATTTTTGGCCTCGGCTTTTGTTTCCGGATTTTTTGCCTATTCCGTTGCCGTACTACTGGCTTTTACTGCCCGGCTTTGTGCTAGCTCTTTGGCAGAAGCGTTTTGAGGTCGTGCTGCTGGCAACGCTTCCAGTCGTAGGAGTATTTGTTACAGGGGGAGTTGCCGTTGAGCAGCGGCTGTTGCTTGCAATCCCATTCTGGATCATCCTGATGAGCTTCACGCTTGCTAGGCTGTTGAAGCTTCGGTCGTGGCCAAGCGTGCAAATTCTGCTCGGCGTTCTGGCAGGCTTAATACTGTTGAAAGGCTTGGGTCCTTCGATTCGATATATCTATAGCAAGACGAAGAGCCCGCTTTCGATCCACCACTATGCGCAACATCAGGTCGCTGTGTCACGGTTCTTAAAACATGTCGTAGCCGGCCAACAACACCCCGAACCCCCGCGGCTGGAACGTGATGAGTTCAACCGCATTAAAGGCATCCCCGATGCTCCGTATGAAACATTGATCTGCCAGAATGACGCGTATTCAATCATTCATCTATTCTTGCATGATTATGATGACGGTAAAATCCTCTCTTTTTGTTCCGAGTTGCCATTTTTCGGGGTAATGAGCGAGCTGGATGTATGGAACGCGAATAAAAAGGCCATTCTCAGTTATGTTCCCGGCAATAAGGATCTGAAGCTGATCTGGGAACGAGATCCAAAGACAGAAAGAATAATCACAATGTTCCAATCGCTTCGCGATTTCGGAACGGAGGACACCATTTCGTTTTCCTTTGGTGGAAGACTAAGGACGTTTTACGTCCTAAATATCGGTAACAAAAACATTCGTCAGTTCCTGAACCGCGTGAGGGCGTTGCCTGCTACGCCCGGGGCGCCGCCTCCCCAGTTCAGCTCCCTGCCTGAAAGTGCGACTACCATGTTCGAAGGCAGCAGAGGAACCGACGAGGGACAATTTGATTCGCCGATGGGAATCGCTGTTGATGCCAACGGAAATATTTTGGTCGCCGACACGAATAACGGGCGCATCGAAAAATTCTCGCCGACCGGCACCTTTCTGAGCATTATAGGAACGAAAGGAAGCGGCCATGGGCAATTGGGAGAGCCGAATGGGATCGCCATCGACCGCGCTGGCAATATTTACGTGGCAGAAGTGGCCCACAATCACCGCGTGCAGAAGCTGGCCCGCGACGGGACATTCATCGCCGAGTGGAAAGGCCCCGAGCTTGGATTTTACGGGCCGCGACGGATCGCCATTGGCCCCGATGACTCCATTTATGTCGTTGATCAGGGTCACGCCCGAATTGTTAAGTTCAGCCCCGATGGGCGAGTGCTGGCGGTTTGGGGCAGTAGCGGAAATGGCGATGGACAGTTCAATGACCCTACTTCGCTCGCAGTTGATCCCACGACCAATAAAGTCTATGTCGCCGATCCCCGTAACAAACGAATACAGGTGTTTGATTCAGATGGTAGGTTTCTAACGAAATGGTTGATCCCTGA
The DNA here is from genome assembly GCA_003217875.1 of Verrucomicrobiota bacterium. Classification (GTDB taxonomy): domain Bacteria; phylum Verrucomicrobiota; class Verrucomicrobiia; order Chthoniobacterales; family UBA10450; genus Udaeobacter. The sequence goes on along the minus strand of QHMR01000095.1, from coordinate 10,995 downwards.
GTGGGGACAGCCAGCTGGCTTCGAAGATCTGGCAATCGATTCGAAGATGGGCCGATTATACGCATCAAGCGCCAATATGGACGCAGTGCTCAGTTTTGATTTGAATGGAAAGAGGATTGGCCGTTTGACACCAAAGCCCCCGGATAAACTCGAAGGGCCATCAGCCCTGGTCTTGGCAAACCGGAAGCTCTACGTGCTAAACATGGCGGGAAATCGCGTAAGTGAGATCGATCTATAGTCAGACAGCAAGTCGTCGCATCGGATAATCCATCATGATTCTGCAGACGGACGCAGGCTTGTGGACTTGCCTCAGATAAAATCCGGACTTGTTAAACCGAGGATTATTCTACTCGGTTTCTCGTTTGTTAGTCTGGTGATTTGTGCCCTGAGCGCCACGGCTCATTACTTGAAATGGGCTTGGAAGAGATCCGTGGCAGCCGATCGGCTGGCTGCTTAGCATGCTCTTTTTGCTGTTCGCCTTCTTACCAGGCCCACGGAGGGTGACTACCGTGTTCAAATCTTTAATAAAGCCAAAAACAGCGTTCTTCCTGTTCTGGATCCAAAGACCGAAAGAATAATCAGAATGTTCCAATCGCTCCGCCATCTCGGAACGGAAGACTCGATTACGTTTCTCTTCGCCAGAAGACTGAGGATGTTTTACACCTTGAAGATCGGCAACAAGAACATTCGCCAGTTTAAGGAATGGGTGACCGCATTGCCCGGCACTCCTCTTTGAGTATCACAGCTGGGGTTCCGCCGCACCGCAATGGAGGGCTTGGATTAGCGGTCATCAGGTTCAATTGATTCCTTTACCAGGTATCGTGGCCGGCCTTTTACCTCTTCATAAATGCGAGCCAGGTATTCGCCGATGATGCCGAGGCTGATCATTAGGAGGCTTCCGATGATCAGCTCCAAGAGAATCACAGTGGCAAAGCCGCTGACAGCCTGACCTGTTAGCTTCAGATATAAAGTTTCTAGCCCCAAAAAAACTGACAACCCTAGAAAAATCACGCCCGCAAATGTGACCAGGTGCAATGGAAACGATGAGAAAGCAGTTATTCCGACGAGAGCTAGCTTTAGTCTTTTTAACACAGACCATGTCGATTGCCCGGCCGAGCGTGGCACTATCTCGAAAGGAATCTGCACGGTGTTGAAACCCATCCAAACGGTCATTCCCCGAAAGAACACGTTGCGCTCATGCATTTTTAGCCAAGCATCGACGGCTTTGCGATTCATTAGCTTGAAATCCGATGCGCCTTTAAAGTGGAATCCGGACAGTTTGTTCAAGAGGAAATAGAACAACTGGGCGCCAAGTTTACTCGACAGCGATTCGCGTCCGCGTCTGCGCTTAACCGCTTCCACAATGTCGGCTCCAGAGCTCTGCCACAGGCGCACCATATCCGGAATGAGCGACGGTGGATGTTGTCCATCGGCGTCCATGATGATGACAGCGTCACCTAGAGCGTGCTCTAACCCTGCACACAAGGCAGACTCTTTGCCAAAGTTTCGACTCAGCCGTAGACCACGCAAGGCGTGGCAGCTTTTGGCCTCAACTGCTATCGTCTGCCAAGTGTCGTCGGGGGAGCCATCGTCAACAAGGAGAAGTTCGTATGACAGATTGCAGCGGTCGAGTGAAGTGCGCACTGCCGCAAGAAAGGCAGGCAGATGAGCGCCTTCACCAAAAACAGGCATAACTACCGAAAGAAGCTGCCGCGCTTCCGTGCTATGCGTTCGAAACTCTTCCATACGCAGCGACTGTGGTAGCAGGCACCCATACCTTGGGACGCGCAAGCAGGGGCGGCATCGTCAGGCCAAATTTAGCTGTGAGCAAACCCAATGGAAACGCATGTGGGTAAGGAAGCCTGCGAACATTGGTTAGTCCAGCTTGGTGCATCAACGCGCTTAACGTCCAGAAATCAAAGTAAAGCACATGCTCAGGCGCCTTGAAAGACGGCCAACGTCGGCCCATGGCCTTTCTCAATGCGCCTCCTATGTCTGGCGCAGCGATAACGATGTGGCCGCCGGGCTTCGTGTGATTGGCTAACTGTCTAACGAACGTCAATGGTTCATAAACGTGCTCGATCACTTGTGTTGCGATTACGCAATCGAATTTGCGCTCAAGCGAAACCTGTTCAATCCCTCCGACAAAGACGTCGGCGCCTGTTTTACGCGCGATCTCTGCGCCTTGCGCCGAAAATTCTGTCCCGACACGGCGATCGAAAAACGGACGTGCCTCATCGAGCAGGTAGCCATAGCCGCAGCCGATCTCCAAAAGGTCGCCACTGGTCAACCCACGTCCGGCGAGATTATGCAACAAGCGTTTGAAGGTCGCGCGCAACGCTGATTCCTGGGCGGTATAGCTAGCGTCCGCGTAACCGCACGCTCCGCCTTCGTAATATGATGATTCGCGATACGCCTCTTGAATCGCGCTCTCGATAAGCCGTGGGTAAAGATAATGAAATCCGCATGCCGTACAGCAGGCGACGCTATAGGGCCGATGCAAACGAAACGGAAACTGACGTTGGTCGCTCCCGCATACGGGGCACGCGGGATACTCAAGCTTCGCAGAGACGTTTGCGGTGCTTCCTTGTGAAATCATGTCTCCCGGCGATGTGAGCTCTCTCTGTAGATTGGCAGATGGACCAAACTCCGCGATTCACCTGCAGAGCCGTTGTCCATGCCCCAGATTAGCGTCATTCTCTCTTGCAGCAATCACAGCGAATTCAGATTCCGAGGCCCGACAAGATTGCAGCATGCGAACGGCTCACGGCCACTTCATCGATCATCCAAACCGGTTCGCCATATCATAATTCATTTGCTCTCCGAATCAGATGGCGAGCGACTAGCCGTGCTTCTGTCGGGCATGTATTCTGACTTGCGCGCCGCATCGGAAACGCCTATTAGCTTTACCCTCATGGTTCATCATGTCGTCCTCTATAAGCTTAAACCCGAGGTCACCCCAGCCCGCGTGGAAGCGATGATGATGAACGCACGAATGCAGCTTTTGAAAATTCAGGAGGTCCTCAGTATCAAGTGCGGGAAACGGATTGATCCGGAGTCGCCCTGGCCATTCTTTATCGCCATCGATTTTGAGTCGATGGACAAATACGCAATCTTTCGCGAAGACCCGATCTTCGTGAAGTTCACGGAAGAAATCATTAAGCCGAACACCGAGGATTCCCTGGCGCTGGATTTCGAGATGGATCCGGGCAAGGACGTCCAGTTCTCGTAATTGTGGCGGCAGCCGTGTCGGTTGCGCATTCTGGAAAAAGCAGGCGACACGCCTGCCTCTACAGGTCATTGCTATTTTCGCGCGCTGCGCGTAATCATCGGCTCGATGCGGCTCGGTTATCTTTACTCTCGCTATCCGGTCATTTCGCAAACATTTTGCGATGCGGAGATGCTGGCGCTGGAGCGGCGCGGCCTCGAACTTGAGATCGGCTCGGTCTATCCACCCCTTACCAGTCTGCGCCATGAACATATCGCCGGCTTACGCGCACCCATTCATTACGCACCGCCACAGGAAGTCCTGCGAATCTCGGAAAAGGAGGCGAAAATAGCTGGTAGATGGCCGCGTCATCTCGTCGAGCAGCATGAGCGCAAATACGGGCCGGACATTAAGGCAGAGCAGCGAGCGCGCAATGCTCTCTATTTCGCAGATTTCTTTGCGCGAAATTCTGTCGATCACGTGCACGTTCATTTTGCAAACCGCGCAGCGCACACTGCACTTTTCCTGAAAGAAATTTCCGGGATTTCATTCAGCGTCACCGCGCACGGGCAGGATTTCATGAAAGATCTCGGTAGCGACGATCTCCTTCGCGAGATTTGCGCCGCAGCGGAGTTCGTTGCGGCTGAAACCGATTACAGCCGCCGGCTTCTTTGCGAGCGCTGTCCGGATTCCGCTGCGAAAATTCACCGCGTTTACAACGGGATCGATCTCGAACGTTTTCCGACGCCAGTTTCGGCTACCGTCAATGCCGTGCCGCGCATCATCAGCGTGGGCCGGCTCGTCGCATTCAAAGGTTTCGACCATCTCATCGATGCTTGCGGCGAGCTCGCGCGGCGGGGATTCGATTTTGTCTGCGATATTGTTGGCGATGGGCCCCTGCACGATACACTTCAAGCAAAGATCGAGAGCTTGAATCTATCGTCGCGAATCAGTTTGCTCGGTTCTCTGTCGCAACGGGCGGTGTTGGAGAAACTTCAAGCCGCGGACATTTTCGCGCTCGCTTCTGCAATCGACGCTCAAGGCGCAAGCGACGTTTTTCCGACGGTAATCCTCGAAGCCATGGCCTCGGCGCGCCCGGTTGTTTCCACCCGCCTTGCCGGGATCCCCGAACTGGTCGTAGATGGCCAAACTGGGCTATTAGTTTCTTCAGGCGACACATCGGCGCTGACTGAGGCGCTCCAACATTTACTATGCGATCGCGAATTGCGCCTGCGGTACGGCCGTGGCGGGCGTCTGCGAATTGAGCAGCATTTCCGAATTGAAGAGACAGTCACGCCACTGCTCAAACTCTTCGAGACAGCGCCGGCCAACTCCGGCAAATCTAGTCAGCACCGCGCTTCGCACCCGCCTTCGGTCTCCGCGCCGACCTGCGGCGTGGCAAGCAGCGAAGCGGCCACAGAAATCGCGTATCTGATCGATCGCTGGCCTGATAGTGATTTGCCGCTGCTCGAGCGCGAGATCACGGAGATGAAAGAACGCAATGTGCCAATCGCTCCGTTCGTGTGTGGGCTGAATTCAGGCGTCCGCTTCAATCGGGCAATGGAAGAAATGGCGCCGTTGCTCGAATTTTTGCCGGATGCGATGGTGCTGGAAGCAGAATGGCGGGCGAATCCTGTACTCGCGCAAGAATTGGAAGAGGAACGAGCACAGCAGACGAACCGGGTGCCAGGCGGCATTTTTTTGCGCCAGGCGCGTTTTGCGCTCGCATTAAAAAGACTGCTTCGGGGAAGAGACGTGTCGCACGTCCACGCGACCAGTTCGCGCGCGCTCGTCTGTGCGCTCATCTTAAAAAGACTTCTCAATGTTACGGTGAGCGCCACGATTGAGCCGCGCCCGGAACCACCGCGAAACTGGATCCAGGACGCATTGTCTGAATGTGTGGGCGGCCGTTTGAGTGATCGCAAACTGCTCGAGCAATGCCATTGTAGGCCGCCTGTGTCAGACGCCCCATCGGAACGGTCCCGGCGCTTCACAGAAACGCCCTACAACGGCAATTCATTCCTTCTTGATAAGACGACATTTCGTTCTGCTCCGCGGAAGGCACTCGGGCTGATCACTCGCAAGACCAGGATCGATTTGACCACAGGAGCGCGTTTCTGGCAGGGATGGGCGGAGTTGCTTTTGCGCTGGAGCTCCAGCGATCGAAAATCGAAAATCCAAATTCCAAAATGAAAAAGGCCATTCTTCTCGCGGGTGGCGCAGGAACACGGCTTTTTCCGCTGACGAAGATCGTCTGCAAACAGCTTCTGCCGATTTACGACAAACCGATGATCTGCTATCCATTGGCGACCTTGATGCTCGGCGGGCTGCGTGAGGTTCTCATCATCTCGACACCAAAAGATTTGCCGATGCTGCAGGATTATTTGGCCGATGGGGCGCAACTCGGTATTCGCATCGATTACGCTGCGCAACCGAAGCCCGAAGGAATCGCCCAAGCTTTCTTAATCGGCGCGAAATTTATCGGCGAGTCGGGCGCATCGCTTATCCTTGGCGACAACATTTTCTATGGAAAACTCGATTTCTATCGCGATGCGCTGGCCATCGAGCGGGGCGCATGCATTTTCGGCTATCAAGTTCGCGACCCGGAGCGCTACGGGGTGGTCGAGTTCGACGCGGAAGGCAAAGCCGTCAGCCTGGAAGAGAAACCCAGGCAGCCGAAGAGTCCTTTCGCTGTCCCTGGGCTTTACGTTTACGACGACCAGGTGGTCGATCTTTGTCGCACGTTGCGGCCATCAACACGAGGCGAGCTCGAAATCACGGATTTGAATTTGCTTTATCTTCAACGCAGCGAGCTGCACGTGAAGTTGTTGAGCCGCGGCATGGCGTGGCTCGATACCGGCACCACCACCGCGTTGCTTGAGGCGAGCAATTACATCGCCACGATCGAACATCGACAGGGTTTGAAAATCGCCTGCCTGGAGGAGGTCGCACTCCGCATGGGTTTTATCACCCAATCCGATCTCGCCAAGATCATTGACGGATTACCGAAGAACGAATATCGCGAGTATCTGCGAATGGTTTGCGACGAGGGTCCAAGCGCAGGGCTAGAGCCGGTAGGGTGATCCGAATTTCTGTAGCGACGGTCTGTGACCGTCGAAAAGCGCTCGCCGCGGCGCAGCGCCTCTACAATCATTTCGGCTGCTCGCGCAGAAGATGATTGGTGTCCGCGACCAGTTTGGTTACCGCCTCGGGCTCTGTCGCATCGTAATAGCCGCGGATTGCACCATGTCGATCGACCAGCACCATGCGCGTGCTGTGCACGGGAATTCCTTGAGCGTCACTGCCATCTGAGACGGCGAGTTTGAACCCGTCATGGGAAAGTTTGTAGATCGCGGATTTTGGGCCCGTGAGAAAATCACAGCGGCCCGGCTCAGCCTGCAATCTCTCGGCGTAACTGCGCAGAATCGCGGGTGTATCTTTCTCCGGATCGACACTGAACGAGACCAGATGGACTTCGGTTTTTTCCAGCGGCTTTTGCAGTTCGCTCATTCGGCTGCTGATCATCGGACACGGTCCCGGGCAGGTCGTATAAATAAAATCGGCGATCCAAATTTTGCCGGCTAATTGCGCTAAGCCAAAGGGCTGCCCATTCTGATTTGTAAACTGAAATGAAGGTACCGTGCCGTAAGAAGAAATAGTACGCTGCCGGAGCGCGTTCACTTCCAGGTGACGTAGCCAAAGCAAGAGTCCGAGCGTGATCAGCGGGATCAGAATCAACGTCACCTTCCAAGCAATGCCACTGCGTGTCGGCGTACGATCTGTTGTCACAAAGGTTGTATTCATGATTTCGTCAGAACGAGTGCGCCGAGTAGCAATGGAAGATAAACAATCGACGCGATGAATAATGAGCGCGCTGCGCTTGGCGTGCGCATCCTTAAAAAACGCATGGCAACAGCAGTGAACAAACCGCCGAGCAAAAGCTCGATTGCAAGGTAAACAAAATTGGCAATTCCAAGAAACGTCGGCAGACCTGCGATCACCAGCAGCAGGATGCAGAAGAAGACGCTCTGGCTGGCGCTGCGCTCGCCACTGCGGTCATCACTCGAAATCATGCGAAATCCTGCCCGCGAATAGTCTTCGCGGAACATCCACGCGATGGCGAAAAAATGCGGTAACTGCCACAAAAAAACGATCGCGAAGAGACTCCACGCGCCTGCGCCAATATTTCCCCGCGCAGCCGCCCAGCCGATCATCGGCGGAATCGCGCCGGGAATTGCACCGACCGCCGTGTTGGCAGTGTTGGCGCGCTTCATCGGCGTGTAAGCAAGAATGTAAATTCCGATCGTTATCGCTGTCAGCGCCGCACTAAGCAGATTGCAAACAATTGCCAAATACCCGACTCCAAAAATCGACAGCACGACGCCAAGGAGCAATGCTTGCAGCGGTCGCATTCGGCCGGCCGGTATCGGACGCATTTTTGTACGGCGCATCATCGCGTCGGCGGTGCGTTCCCACCATTGATTGAGCGCAGCAGCCCCGGCGGCTGCAGCGGCGGTTCCAAAAACAACGTGAAACAGCGCCATGTAGTCGATCGGCGATTCCGATCCGAGGTAAAAACCAACCGCGGTTGTAACCAGAACAAGCAGTGTCAATCGCGCTTTGACGAGCACGGCCAGATCGGCAAGGAACCGATTGCGCGACGGCGCAAGATTGGGATTTCCAAGCGCGGCCGTTTTCATGCGGAGGCGCGGTCGCCCTGCAGCGTACGCGGGTCCGAGCCGGACTTGTACTGTCGCACCCTATCAACTTGTCCTTGTGAAATTCGCCAGCAAATCGCAGAAATGCTCACGCCAAAAGATAGCATGATCGCGCCGAGCGCGACATGCGCTGTCGCGACGTCGGCTGCCTTATTGCTCCAGACTATCCAGGCGCCAAGCGTAATCTGACAAACGACCAACACGACCCACAAGATCGACAATCGCTTCAGCGCAGGAAAGCGGGGCGCATCTCTCCAAACGCGAAGACAAAAGGCAACTACAGCAATGGCGATGATAAACGCGAGGAACCGGTGCGCCATGTGCAACCAGATTTGGAATGCTGTCACATCTGCTAAACCACGCGCGTCGCGCCACGCGTTAATCTTTGCAAGCGCCGCCACACTCGTGTCGGGTATCCATGCGCCGTTTGCCGTCGGAAAATCGAGGACCGCCAAATTCCGGTGTTCATGGCGCATCGTCGCGCCGAGAGCGAGCTGCACATAAATCGCAATCGTGGTTGCAATCGCGAGCGTTTTAAGCGGCGCAAACTTTTTAAAATCGACAATCAAGTTGGAGATTGATCGCCAAAATGTTGTCGTAACAAGTGCAATGAAGACCAGCAGCCCGAAAAATGCCTGCGCAACACAGGCGTGAAAGATTCCGATTTCATCTTTCATCATAGTTACGCGAAGACCGCCAAGAATTCCCTGCAAGATCACGCCGCCAAGGGCAATCAAGCCCAGATTGCGCATCCATTTCCGATCTTCGCTGAGCCAGAGCCACACCGTAAGAATAACGGTGAGAAAGCCAACGAGCGATCCCATTAACCGATGTGTGTGCTCGAACAGAATCCCGCCGACCCATTTCGAAACGGGAAATAAGAACATGTTGTAGCCGAATGTGGTCGGCCAATCGGGCACCGCGAGTCCGACGTTCTTGCTGGTGACCATCCCGCCGCTGCAGATCAACAAGAGCGTCGCGACGAACGTGAGCCACGCGAACCGGTTCAGCCAAGCTCCCGATGTTGCCGATCGCATTCAGATCAAAATTAACTGCGGATTACGCGGATTTCGCAGATAATTTGTAACCTTCGCCCTGCGGTCGATGAGCGCTCTTCGCATACGCATTCGCGCAGCTTCGACGTGGCAGGCAGCCGAAGCGGCTACAGCTGATGCGGACTCGGCGACGCGGCGTTTTGCGCAGGCGGATTGTTCTGCGGCTGCTGTGGTGCGGCCGGTGAGGGTTGCGGCTGTCCGCCGGCGCTTTGAGGTTTGGGTGCACCGGACGGCGGCGCCCCTTGCGTACCACCGGAGAGTTCGGCGCGCTCTTTCAGCCACGCTTGGTAATCCTGCGGCGTATCGACCACGAGTGTGCCTTTCATTCCGTAATGCCCAAGACCGCAAAGCTGGCCGCAAATCACTTCGTCGGTCCCGGTCTTTATCGGCGTAAACCAGATCGGAATGAGTGAACCGGGGATTGCGTCGCCGGCGATCCGCATGCTGGGCAAGAAGAAATCGTGGATCACGTCCTTTGAGGAAAGCTCGGCAATCACTGGGCGATTCACGGGCACATGAAGTTCGCCAGTCGTCACGATATCGTCTTTCCCGGCAGGATCGTTTGGATCGAGGCCAATCGGATTTGAGTTGCTTACAAAGCGAATATCGCGCCGGCCAAATTGTCCATCAGATCCAGGCAGCTGATAATTAAAACTGAACTGCTGCGCGATCACATGGACGACCAGCGCCTCTTTGCCTGGCGGAAACTGATTCACCCGCTTTGCCCAAAGCGGAATCGCAAACCCGAGGAGGAGGACCGCTTCGATCAAGACGACGGAGAATTCCAGATGCGTTGAAATCCCGCTCCGTACGCCCATGTGATCCGCGCCCGGCTGGCGTCGTTTCCGGAACCGAATCAGGACAAAAATAAAAAACGCCGACCAACCAACAAACAGCGCGCCCATGAACCAGTGACAAAACTCGAGGATGTGGTCGATCTGATATCCGTGCGAGGAGGCGTTCGGCGGCTGCCCCAGGAATTCGTTGATCAGCGCGAGGCTACTCATATTTGCTCAGATCTTCCTCGGTAATCTCCTGGTGAGGTTCGACCGGCATGCGCCCGTGGCGCCACAGATGAAAACTGAATGCGCCGATCCCACCGATGACGGAGAGAACTGCGCCGAACAGAAACCAGATCGCGATCGCCATGTGCTCGGTCGATTTTCCATCTTTCGCGCCGTAGCAAAACGGACACGCCGACGCTTGCTGAGCCGCAAGCAAAATTCCCAAAATCAAAACCGATAGAATTTTCGCCTTCATGTGATGATCCGCAGCCGTTTCATTTTCCTGTAGAACCAGACGCCGTAAACGATCAGCGCAATCGCAGCGGCAACCGACGCGATCGCGCCCGCAAGATAAATCGGCGCGCCCTCCACCAGGTCGACCCAGATACACCAGACGCCGGTCCCGAGTGCAAGCAGCGTCGAGAAAATGATGAAAACAATATGGAAAGCTTTAAGCGACATTTAATGAAAGACCGGATAGTCGTACCACGCCAAAAAGATAAGCCAGAAAAGTCCGAGCACAAAAAAGCCGGTAAAAATCAGGATGCGGTAAATGAGCCGTTTTTCTGCGGCCAGATGCATGAAGACCGCAGCCACGGCGCCCGCTTTCAACGTCGCCACCAACATGGCGATGCCGATGTTGGCTTTACGCGTTCCGAAATCGACATAGGAGAGAGCCACCGTGACGGCAGTAAACGTGAGCAGGAGCGCGCCTACCATCAAATAACCTCTAACGTGCTTTTGTATGCCGTGCGCGTACTCCTCGTACTCCTTGGGATCTTGCGAAATATCAGGCGGATTGTTCATGGCTCAGAGCAGGTAAAAAAGCGGGAACACAAAAATCCAGATCAGATCGACAAAGTGCCAGAACAGGCCGCTTACCTCGACGCGATTAGCCAAATGCTCTGGGTTGCGCTGGTAAAGTTTTTTGCTAACCGGCAGCCACATGTAAATGAACACGAGCACACCGCCGAGCACATGCATGCCGTGCAGACCGGTGATGGTGAAAT
>QHMR01000004.1 GCA_003217875.1 Verrucomicrobiota bacterium | reverse complement strand
GAATATTCAGCTCGGTCCGGTATTTGGCGACCGTGCGCCGCGCGATCGGGATGCCGCGTTCGCCGAGAATCTCGACAATCTCGTGATCGCTTAATGGCGCGCTGCCATTTTCGTGCTTCACCAAGTCGAGAATGGCTTCTTTAACACTGATGTTGCTGAGCGATTCGCCGCTCGCGGTTTCATAGCCGCCCGTGAAAAAGTATTTCATTTCAAATACGCCCTGCGGTGTGGACATGTATTTGCCGGATACAGCGCGGCTCACTGTGGTCTCGTGCACGCCCACTGCATCGGCAACCTCTCCCATCCGCATTGGCTTCAGATGCGAGGGGCCATGTTCAAGGAAATCGCGCTGCCGTAAAACGATCTGCTGCGCGATGTTGAAAATTGTTTGCTGTCGTTGATGGATCGAGCGGATAAGGAATTTTCCGCTCCGGATTTTGTCGCGGATGTAATTCTTAACTTCGCTGCTCTGGGCGTCGCCAGATGCGATGATGTCCTTGTAAAGATTGCTGATCCGCAGATGCGGAATCTGCTCATTGTTTAAAGTGATCTGATACTCGCCATCCACCTTTTCCACCACCAGGTCGGGCAGCACATAGTTTTGCGGCGCTGCAGCGAAAACCTGACCAGGGCGAGGATTTAGCCGCGCAATGTTGTCGGCAGCCTTTTGCACGTCATCAACGCTGATTCCCATCCGGCGCGCGATTTCCGGAAAGCGTCGCCTGCCCAAATCTTCCATGTGCTCGGACACAACCTTGTACTCGAGGCTGCGCTCCTTCCCTGCTCGCCGTAACTGAATGAGCAAGCACTCGCGCAAATCATGCGCGCCGACGCCCGCCGGATAAAAAGTTTGGATCAGAGCCAGCATCTTCTCGAAATCTTCCTTTGGAATACCAGAGTTCAGCGCCATTTCCTCCGGCGTGCTTTGGAGAAATCCGTTATCATCGATATTGCCAACGATGAGCTCCGCAGCTTTGCGATCAGTGGCACTGAGCAGGCTCTGATTCAGTTGCCCGATCAAGTTTTGGTGAAGCGTTTCCTGCACAGGAATGGAATCGAAAAAAAACTGGCGCTTATCTTGCGCTTCCCGCGAACCGCGAGAGCCAGCCGCGCCATAGCTCGCTGACTGCGCCATGTAATCACGCCATTCCTCATCCAGACTCGCGAGCTTCTGGAATTCGTTATCGAAATTTTCCTCTGCGGAAGCTTCAGCCTCGCTGGGTTCGTCGGGCGCAGGCAGGTCCGGCAATTCCTCGAGTACTGGGTTAGTCTCCATTTCCTGTTGCACGAGGTTGCGCAGCTCAAGCAACGGCGTCTGGAGAATCAACAGGCTTTGTTGCAGCTGCGGCGACAGAACTTGCTGCAGGGCGAGATTCTGTGTCTGCTGCATTCCCTGGCCGGCCATATGCCGAGTTTAAGGCGCGCCAGGCAACCAGCAAGCAATTCGGCGCAAGCCATGCGCTGTAGGCCGCTCTTTTTTGGAGGAAACCGCCGACCGCTCTCCAGCTCGGTCGTAAGCGGGACGCGCCACTACATCTTTCCGTTCACCATTATCCAGTCGATCGAGCCGTCGAACCCTACGATTTGCTCAAAAGGTTTGTCGTGTTCACTGCATTGCACCGCTACGAGATCGGCGCAAAATCCTGGCCGAATTCGTCCGATCATCTTTTCCTGATGCAAGGCCATCGCGGGATTGAGCGTTACCATTTTAACAATTTCCTCAGGTGAAATCGCAGGCTCACGGCGCTGAAACGCCCGCATCTCAGCGAACAAGCTCAGGTCCTCGTTACTCGCGAGACTATCGGTACCCAGGCAAATGTTGAATCCCAAAGAGCGCAGCCGCTCGAAAGGGAAGTGGCTGTGTTTGAAATAGTCGTGACTGCGTGGGCAATTCACGATGTGGAATTGTCTCTTTGATCTTTCCAGCAGCTCGAAGTCGCTCTCTGCCAGTTCATTTAAATGCGCAACGATCCAAGGCAGGTAGGGGCGATTGACCTCAATCGCCCGCGGGCGGTTCGGTAAACGGCCGCTACCAATTAAATCCAGGAACCGCTCCAGCGGCGTTTCATTCCCGCAGTCCTCCATCGGTCGTCCGATGTTCTTCATGAATTCGTACAGGGGCCCGGACGCGTCGTGGAACATCTCCATCTCTTCGTAAGATTCCGCCAAATGCGTGGTCAACAAAATATTCCGCTGTGGCGCAATTTCCTGGCACCGACGATACAAATCTGCTGACGCCGTAAACAATGCATGTGGCGCTAACCCCGAGTTATGCGCAGGTTGCAGTGATTCGAGCGCACGATCGACAATTTCGTTCTCGTGCTCCGGCGCGCGCACATCGATCAACTCCGCAAACCACCACGTGCGAATGGGCGCCTCTATCTGCGGAATCAAATCTGGAAACGCTGTAAGATTCGCAATCGTGGTCGTGCCAAATCTTTTGGCCTCAGCGAAGCCTTCGTCGATCGACGTGAGATAGTCTTTTGACGAAAGCTTTGCCTTCTTCGCGTTGATCGCACGAATCCAATCGGTAAAAGATTTTTGCGCCGGGATTTCGCCGCGCAGGCAGGTGTAATCGAGGTGGCAATGTGCGTTGATCAGTCCGGGCAAGAGCGCTTGCTCGCCAACATCGACGATTTCACCGCCGTTGCGCATTTTGATCTCATCAAATTTTCCGACATCGACAACTTTATTTCCGGAAAGGGCGACCGCGCCATTGTCAATGGGCGGTCCATCCATCGTAATGACGATTCGCGCACGAAGAATCATTCGCCTTTCACTACTTTCCGGCATTCGGCGACCAGCAGGTTGCACGCTTCCTGGCAAAGCAGCGGTACTGTAGCCGGGATCGTCGATCCCGGCCGGCCCAGCATGCCGGCCTGATCGTAGCGGGGATCAAACTTTTCATCCGGCAGCTTCGTGGATGGAGAGGTCCCTCGCGCATCTCGTTTCCACAAGATGGTTCGCAGACATCCGCCATTGGATCGGCAGAAGTCCGCGACGAGATCATCGATCTGCGAATCGGAAATTTTTGCCGCCACGCGATACATCCCTGACTGCCGATCCAACGTCTCGCGCAAGGGCGTGGTTTGCAGCTGGTCGCGTTTCCAGGCAGCGAAGATTGCCAGCCTGCCCGGATAAAAATAATCCAGCGCGCATCTCAGTTCTTCCAACGTGTCGAGCTCCAGCCGCCACCCGTGACGTAAGTTGGGCGCGGTCTTGAGCGGGCGATAATTTCCCGAGTCGTCGTATTTTGCAATTTCGATCGCGTCTTGTGCGTTTCGAAATGTCTGCAAATGATCCACCGATTCATCATCGCGGTGCGACAGGACAAAGCGACCGCTCGTTGTTTTTTGAACAAAAATTTCACCGAAATAGAATGGCGCAGTCAGCGCGGCTTTGAGCAGCTTTTCGATGGAGTCCGGCATATCGCTCAAGCGACACAAGATACGTGTTTAGCACCAAAGGTGCTATGTCAGCTTTAATGAGTCCTGGGACGCTGTCCCAGGCTCCGAGCTGAATGCCGCGCCTTTGGCGCTAAAACGTGGCGGACAAGATGTCTGTGCCACGCATCTGCTAATGCAGGCAGTGTCCGATCAAACCGCCTGCGCGCTCTATAAATTGTCGGTCTTCTTCTCCGAACGCGTTCAATTGATCACTCTCCACGTCCATCATTCCAAGAATGTGCCGATGGTCATTCCTTATGGGAACAACAATTTCTGAGCGCGTCGTGTGAAACGTGGGCAGATATCGTGGATCTTTATGTACATCCCCGACGATGATCGGCTCGCCTGAATCCAGTGCCGCACCGCATAAGCCTTGGGTAACAGGAAAGCGCGGATACGTGGCCGGTTCGTTACCCGTTTCTGCCAGAATCACGAACTCGTCCTTGATGATCTTGTAAACGCCGACCCACCTATAGCCTCGAGCGACGCGAATCATCTCCACGAGTTGCTTCATTCGTTTTCGGGTGCACCCGCCGGCCAGCGCAAATCCCCCGATCTCCTGCAGCTTTTTGCAAGTGGTTTCCTTCATTCGCGGGGAAACAATCTGGCGCAAAAGAAACCGAGCGCGAGCACGATTTTCAACTTTTTGCGTTAGACGCTTGCTCGAGGATGATATCGGCAAGACCGGGATCGGTACCGATCGATGGCGCATAAAACAGGGAGCGACCGTCGATGTGGTATGGATTATGGCGGAAAATCTCGCCGCGCGCTGTAGCCGGGGGCGCTGACCCCGGCCGGCCGCGCTCAACGCCCGCGGCTACAATCCCGAGCAAAACCGGAATGTCCTCGTAACTGTGTAAGCCATCAGAAATGACAAATGGGACCACTACAACGTTCGAAGTCTCAGTCAATTTCTGCCAGTCGGACACTAGCGGCGGTTCCTCCATGTACACGTTCAGCACAGTCGCGTATTTTCCCAACGCTCTGATCTTTTCCGCTTCGCGTTTCGCCGCAACGGCGCTGTTCTCGTTCAAATCGGTGCCGTGTGCCACAAT
>QHMR01000003.1 GCA_003217875.1 Verrucomicrobiota bacterium | reverse complement strand
TTTCTCACTTACCTTTCAGAAAGATGCAAATGGGCCTCAAAAGGGACAGGCGGAGTTTGCGGGTGGGTATCTCTCATTGTTGGAGCGACGCTAGCCGTTCTTCTGTGGTTTTCTCCGCGCTCGTTTCACGACCACATTTCAGATCGAATGAACGCGTTTATCCTAGTTATGGTTCCGTTGCTGGCCGGAGCGGGCGTATTTCTCGTCCGGTGGTTCGTTTCTCCCTATCCAATTTATATGCAGATTCGAAGGGAGCTGGACACGCTAACCGACGCGAAGCAGGACGAACGCGCCAAGGCTGTCGAGGGCTGTTTTGAACGAAGCGCTGCGGTCCTAAAACAGCACGGTTCGGTCTTGTTGCCCTTTCACGCACTATCTCGAGCGGAGGGACACAGGCTGGAATCTAATGAGGAAGTTGCCGAAGTTTGCAATCTAATCCATGGGGCGGGATACGATCATCCATTTGAGGGAATATCGCCGGGATACGTGCCAGAAAAAGATTGGCTGTCTTTTTTGAAGTACGTCAAACACGGTCCTAATATCGATCCAGAGCAGGGTAGGGATTATATTGACGCTGCCGACCGATGGCGACAGGACCACGGCTATCCTTTGCCGCCTGATGATGCTGGCTACGTATCGTTAGTTGAAAGGACGTTGGTGCGATAATGTGGGAACCACGATCTTGTTTCTTGCGCAGGTGAAATCGCGTCCGTTGTAGAATCTCCCAGCCACTCCAATGCGCCAACAGATAAGGGTGACGCCTAACAAGGGCGCTGCAGCGAACCGGTGCCCCGATGGGCAGTCGAACGATTCGGAACAATTTGCTTGCGACCGTTACAGCCGACCGCGGCGATTTTTCGCCAAAGGGTTGTGTGCCGCTTTTTTCAAATGCCGAATGACATAAAACGTGCAGGCTCTCGCCCTGAAAATCGCGCACGCGCTTGAAGATGCCACTAATGATGAAAACTCGATTGATTCTTGCTCTAATGACCAGCCTCGCGGAGATTGTTTGGAGCGCTGATTTTCAACTGTCCCAACCCGTGAAGCATCCTGGAGCGCCCGATGGGTCTGCAGGTGTGGCATCCGGCACGAACCATTTCATCGACGCTTGCGATGAGGACAATCTCCTGCGGCTTTACCCGAGCGACACGGACGGCAAGCCGAAAGTGCTGCTTGATCTGAACCAGTTGCTCGGTTTTCCGAAAGACAACGGAGAATTCAAGGAATGCGATCTCGAAGGGGCAGCGCGGATTGGAGATCGCATCTATTGGATCGGATCGCATAGCCGCAGCGCGAAGAAGGGCAAAGTCCAACCGAGTCGGCAGGTGCTTTTCGCCACGAAGGTGACCGGCGTCGGCGAGGAGACAAAGCTGGAGTTGGTCGGCAAGCCGTTCAAAGGCTTGGAGAAGGCGTTGTTTGATGACGACAGGCTGAAGTCCTTTAAGCTCGACGAAGCCGCCGGGAAAAAGCCGGAAGAGCCGGGCGGGTTGAACATCGAATCGCTCTGCGCAGACGGCGAGTCATTGGTAATCGGCTTTCGTAATCCCGTGCCGGACGGCAAGGCGCTGCTCGTGCCGCTGAAAAATCCCGCGGCCGTCATCGATTCGGGCGCATCGCCGATGCTCGGCGACCCCATTCGGCTCGACCTCCGCGGCCTCGGGATCCGCGACATGGCTCGCTGGCGAGAAGAGTTCATTATCGTCGCCGGAGACTTCAGGGACCGCAAAGCGGAGGGAGCACAACCATCTAGGCTCTTCGGGTGGAGTGGCAAAAGCGCGGATGCGCCGGCGTCGCTCGATGGCGATCTCGGGGATTTGAATCCGGAGGGTGCCGTAGTCTATGGCGAGGGAGCGGAGGCAAGACTACAGCTTTTGAGCGATGACAGTGGCGAGACGTTTCGTAGTGCCTGGATAGAAAAGGCGGCGCCGTAGCTCCACCCACCGTTTCATGTCGATTAGCGATGATAGTCATTGAAATCAGACCGCACCGTTGGGGCTGGAAGGTTTTTGAGGCGTCCGGCGTCGAGCCTGTGTTTCCACAGAAAAATCAGGCAATCGATTATGCTCAGTGCCGCGCCAGCTTTCTCTCAGGTGAGATTCGGGTTTTGGATTCGAGCGCATTATCCCGTTCAACGACACGAATCGAAAGCTGTGAATGCCGCTACGATGGCCGTCGACGATGAGCGATTCCTCACCGGCGGTGGTATCAGATCCCCGGAATTAATCGAGCACGCGGGATTACTTCAGCGTAATTTCGCGCATGAGCTTCGTGCCAACGATCTCGCGAATATCGAGGCGTTTCACTGCCAACGACTGCTGTTGATCGGTTGTGCCCACGACTTTTCTGGCGATCGGATCGAACTTTTCGCGCGCGTTATCCTGCGCGGCCATGTTCTTCGATTCCACCATCACAAGGATGTCGAAGTCCTGCGGTGTGGCGGCATTGCCGAGCAGGATCTTGTAATCGACGACTAGATTCTGCTTCTTCGCTTCCTCAAGCGAGGTCTTCAAAGTCTTGGCGAGGCCTTTGAGGTATTCGTCGGTCATGCCCGTCTTAGTTTTGACCATCGTGACGTTCCAGACCGGACCTTCGGTATAAGGAGCATCGCTCTGTGCAGAGCACAGGCTTGCGATGCCGAGCGATAGCGCAGCGAGCGCGACGATTTGTAGTTTCTTTGTGATTTTCATTTGGAGCTAACTTTCTTGGCTGGGTTGCTACTGAAACTGAGAGTTGAGCGGTTCTTGCGAATCGTAATCCCCAACCTCAGCGAGGCGTTTAGACAATCAGAACGGCATTTCGTTTGAGAATTCCAGGGACCATGGTGACGTGATTTGCCACTGCAGACGAAAAGCTGACAGCCTTTCTTGAACTTGAACGAGTCACGCGCGAATCATTGCGCATCCGAAATGCGGAACATTTGGCTAGAATTAAGCGATAGCAAACACACACCATGCCAGTATCGAAAAAATCAGCCAAAACAAAGAAGCGAAAGGCGCCAAAGTCAGCAAAGTTTAAACGGAGTCGCCGCAAGCCGAAAAAAATACACTCCATCATGATACTGCGTGCGTGATCGCTTCGCCAGGAAGCTCTCGGATTGACGGGGCCTCGACGCGTGCGTTTACAAACGCCGCGAACTTTTCTGACGTCGTCAGCGCTTCGAAACGGCTGGGCTGCCATGATTCGGACTTCGAACGAATGCTCAGCCTACTCCCGATCGAAGAACGCGACGCGTCAGAAAATTAACCGCGATATGACTGTCCCAGTCCGAATATGTGTTCGATCGCTTACGATGACGCGGGAAAACGTGCTTACGCGATACCAGGAAGCGGCAATTTCAAGCAATAGCGAAAGTTTTTTCCTCGCGCTTGGGGTGTGTCTCTTGGTAACATCGCGGATTAGGCGGGAAAAATTCCGTCAATCTATGAGAACAATAACCCTACGAAACAACGTCATTGCTATTCTCGCACTCACGGTCTTCTTCTCGGTCTGCGCGCCTAGTTCCGCCATCGCTGCAAAGGAGGCTTTCACGCGTACCAAGCCGCACGTCAATGTGGGAACCATCGGAGGCGAACCGGCGGAGATCTGGTTCCATGCCAACGTGGGCGTCTTTGACGACGGCAACGCGTCCGGCATCATTGAGGCGCGCGTGATCGGGGGAGAAAG
>QHMR01000002.1 GCA_003217875.1 Verrucomicrobiota bacterium | reverse complement strand
CCCGTGACAAGAAAAGCCATGATTACCATCTGTAAGAGGGAGCGAAAAGTCACCCTTATCGTCTAGCAGGAGCATTCTATCGCGTCAAAGGAAATTAGCCCTGCGCAAGACCGCCGACCATCGACCGGGAATTCTGTCCAATTCATCGAGACGTCCAACCGGCAAGAGTCAAGATGGGTCACATCGAAACATTTAACATTTCTCCGATTAAATTCTTTTCTCCCAACACGACAAGCAAAGTTTGAATGGTTGAAACGGCTGTCGCCATTCAGGTCATATCACATCTATCTCCAAGCCTTGGAAGCAAAAGGCATCGCGAATGTCATCACGCGTGAATTATTGTGCTTCCCAACGCCGGATAATTTGAATCGTCGCGCTGTGCGTCAGCAATCCAGATCGTTCGCTTCCGAGAATCAACGGCTGAGACGTAGCCCAAGCTCCATCCGGCCTTGCTAAGCCTGTCTGCGATGATTTCCCAGGATTTGATGTGGCGGATTGTGTTCTTTTACGCTCTACACGGCAATGAAAAAGTGACTGAGCCACACGAGCAAGCGGGCGAATTGGACGCTGTCGATACGACAACCTATTTTCGACGATATGACAGCAAACGAACAGACGTCCGTGAGTCGAGTCGCAGATCGTGAAAAGCTTCCATTGTTGCTCGATAAGGCGCGGCAGTTTGCCGGGGAGTACATCGACAGTCTTGAAGAGCGTCCGGTTTTTCCCGGCGAAAAATCGCTGCGGGCGATGCATGCCCTGGTCGAATCGCTTCCCGAAAATCCGAGCGACCCATTCCTGATTCTCGATCAGCTCCAGGAAATCGGCGCGCCTGCTGTCGTCACTCAAACAGGCGGTCGATACTTCGGTTTCGTGAACGGCGGAATTCTTCCGGTCGGGCTCGCCGCCAGGTGGATGGCCGATGTCTGGGACCAGAACACTGCCCATTACGTCATGTCGCCGATCAATTCGCGTCTCGAAGAAGTCTGCGAACGTTGGATCGTCTCGTTGCTTGGTTTCCCCGAAGAAACCGCGGCCGGTTTTGTATCCGGAACAACGATTGCCAATTTCTCAGGCCTGTGTGCCGGTCGCAACGAATTGCTTCGTCGACGCGGCTGGGACGTTGCCCGCAAGGGCCTTTACGGTGCGCCGAAAATTCGTGTCCTCGCCAGCGACGATGCGCACGCAGCGGTCCACAAGTCGATTTCGATGCTCGGACTCGGATCTGAAAACGTCGAACTTGTTCCAGTGGACGACGAGGGACGCATGCGAGCCGATCAAATGCCGAAACTGGACGAAGCGGCGTTAGTCATCACCCAGGCCGGCAACGTAAATTCCGGAGCGATCGATCCCGTCGGCCCACTTTGCGAACACGCGCACGCTTCGGGTTCGTGGGTTCATGTCGACGGCGCATTCGGCCTTTGGGCGCGCGTGCTGCCATCGATGCGCAAAACTTGCGACGGCATTGAAATGGCCGACTCCTGGTCGCTCGACGCACACAAGACCCTCAATGTTCCCTACGACAGCGGTATCATTCTTTGCCGGCGTCGCGAAGCATTAATGAGCGCGTTCAAGGCTTCGGCTTCCTATTTTAAGTGGAGCGAACACCGTGACAGCATGAATTTTCGGCCGTCGATGTCCGCTCGGGCGCGTGTGATAGAACTTTGGGCCGTTCTCAAGACCTTAGGCCGGCAAGGAGTCCGACGTTTGATCGAACAGCTTTGCGAAAATGCGCGAAGCTTTGCCCGGCTTCTATCCGAGCAAGGGTTTCAGATCCACAACGATGTTGTTTTTAACCAGGTGCTCACCTCATGTGCTGACGACGCCCTCACGAGGGCGACGCTACAGAACATCCAGAGTTCCGGTGAATGCTGGTGCGGCGGCTCAACCTGGCATGGAAGAGCGGTCATCCGAATCAGTGTTTGCGATTGGGCTACGACGCCAAAACAGATCGAACGCTCCGTGCGCGCTTTCGTGAAAGCGCGAGCTATAGCAGCCCGCTGAGTGTTTCTAGTAAACCTCGAATCTCCGAAAGGGACCGTAGCTGGCAAGTTTCCGACCCGACTGCTTGTCGAGAATCCAAATCGACGGACACTGCGGATGACAATAGAACGCTAAAGTCTTAGTGACGTTCTCCTTTTCCTGCGCATCGCAACTTATCCAAGCCGCAGGGGCGATCCAGGCTTTAGCGTCGGGGTCGGTACAATCTAGCCGCAGCAAATTGTCTCTTTGCAGTTTCTCTATAGCTCGTTGCCCTGTTGACCCGGCTTGGTCTGTTGGTTTTGCTACATTCATCGGGGTTTGATGCGGCGTCGCAGCAGCGCTGGCTTGAGAAGCATCGTAGTGAAATCGTTCCTGAACTTCTTTAGGTAATTCGGTGAAGTAGAGTTTGACGATTCCCGATTTTGTCCTCACGACAATCCCGTCAGATTCGACTCGGCTGATCGTAGCATTCTTGTATTTTTTGCCCCTAATAGTTTTGAAGTCGTCAGCAAGTGCAATGGATGCCGACAGCGCGAGGATCGCCAACGTAGCTTCCCAGTTCAGCCGGCGGATTCTGCGCCTTTTCTCCTCGACATTGCAATCAAGGAAGTGATATGGGAAAATGAATTTCCATGATTCCGCTTTTATCGGGCGGTCACGAGAGATGCCAAGCGGATTAGAGCCCTAGCAACTCTTATGCGACAGCTCACCGTTATACTGACCGCACTAACGGTTGCCACATTCCAAACGCACGCTGGAAGTCTCGACTGGCTTTTTGATGTTGCTAACAACGATAATATCGCACGCAGACAAGCCCAATTCTTGGTGTGGGATGGTGTGTCGCATCCCTTCTCAGCGCGTTTCGAGAACGTAGACATTGTAGACAAAGATTTGCCTTTTTATCTCTTTAACGTTGTAATCACCAGTCCAGGCGCCGGAGCAGAGCGCGATCGCAGCTCATACCTGGTCTGCTTCAAGCTGACTGAACATACAACCGAATTCCGCATAGTTACCGTTATTCAATACGCTTCAGACCCGCCGACAGAAAACGAGATTACGATAGATAAGCGTCTTAATGGATGGCCAGTTTCGCCGCCTTGGAAAGCAGGAGATGATCTACCATACAATATCAAGCCTCCTGGCTTGAGCATCGTGTTAGACAAGTGTCGCGCTGGATCAGACCAGTAACACCGTTACCCGTCCTGCCGGTAACGCAGGTTCAATTCATCTCACGTAATGGCGACAATGTTCGGTCTCATTTGCAAGTATGATGATGATGAATGATGGGGGTCATAGCTTACTATCGACACGAACCAAATTTGAAACATAGCTGGCACTTTCCATTCTTAACCGATTTGCAATCCATTGATGACTCATCGGCGTTTGCCTGACGCAGCAACTCCACTCGATCCGCATCATCGTAGTGGATCGCTTCGCGCCGATCGCCTCGGCTCATCGCATGATAACGCGCTCCAACGTATTGAATGCGCAGCGGTCTCGGCATGGCCGCATCGGTACTCAGAAGGTGCCGAGTGTCGATAGTTAGCTCTGACCCCTTAACCCAAACGCTGCGAAAACCAAACACACACGAGCGCAAAGGTACAAATCAAAAGAGAAAATGTTCTCATGCTTCGGGTTGTGCCTCTTTTGCTCTCCACACGGCAACGACAAAGTGATATATCTGATTCGCAGTGAATCAGAGCCTCGCAGATCCATTCCTATGATTGCTTTTTCCAAGGAGAATTGTGATGAATTCAGCGCATAGCATTGTTCGTGCAACGCGTGACTATGAGGCGTGGCTCGCGAGCCAGGTTCGAGTCGTTAGACCGGGCCTGCAGGCGAAACACAAGTTGATGGCGGAGGACGGTTTTTCGTTTCTGCGTGCGACGTTTTATCGCTGGGCGCAGTTGTTTCCCGCGCTGTTTCCGAAACTCGCGCGCGCGCCAAAGGTTTTGGGGGTTGGAGATTTGCACGTCGAGAATTACGGCACTTGGCGCGACGCCGAGGGCCGACTGGTCTGGGGCATCAACGATTTCGATGAGGCATGCCCGCTCCCTTACACGAACGATCTGGTACGACTCGCCACGAGCGCGTGGCTAGCGATTGAAGCGGACGATCTGGCGGTTGGTCGCGGGGCCGCCTGCAGGGTGATCTCGGAAGGTTACGCCGCGGGGCTCGAAGATGGTGGTCGGGCGGTGGTGCTCTCGGAACACAACCGCTGGCTGCGCGACGCGGTGACGAGCCGGTTGCGTGATCCCACGCAGTTCTGGCGGAAGCTGGCCGCTCGGCCCGTGGTACGCGACGTTCCAACGGAGGTACGGTCGCTGCTCGAAGCGGCGCTGCCGGAGACGAGACTGGAGTTGCGCATGGTGTATCGGCAGCCGGGTTTGGGCAGCCTCGGCCGTCCCCGCTTCACCGCTCTGGCAGAGTGGCGCGGGGGAAAAGTTGCGCGCGAGGCGAAGGCTTTAGTGCCGTCGGCATGGTTGTGGGCCGCGAGTACCGCGGGCAACAGGCAGATTTATTACGATGAATGCGTACGACGCGCAGTGCGGGCACATGATCCATTCCTGCAGACGCAGGGTGCGTGGATTCTGAGGCGGCTTTCAGCGTACTGCAGCCGGATCGAACTGAGGCAGATACCGCGCTGGAGCGATGAGCAGAGATTGCTGTGGACGATGGGATTGGAACTGGCCAATGTGCATCTAGGCACCCGTGGCGCGAGCGCGCGAATCCGAGCGGATTTGCGTAGCCACAAACTGAAATGGCTGCGTCAGTCCGCCGAGGCGATGGCCGAAGCGACGGTCGCAGATTGGAAAGAATGGAAAAGAAAGACCGTGTAACCGGCTCGCAAGCCGAGACCGCCATTCCACGGCTCGCCAGTGATTTTTTCCCGCGAAGCGATCCGGTTTGAACTTCCAGATTCGCGAGCGAATCGGACCGAGACATTTCTCCCGAGCGCAGTAGTAATGGAAAAAGAAGCAACCCCCTTGCGCCCGAAATTCTGATCATCTTCAAACTTAGTGCCGACTATCGCCGGGATGCTAGCATTAACGTCAGCGCAACTGCAACCATGCAGCAAGCTGTTGTCATCACGGAAGAACAGAGGCGAAAGCTAATCGAGTTGCGGGAGAAGCTGCTGGTAGAGGCGTCGCCCTGAGCGGTTCTTCTACTCCCTCAGAGAGTGGTTGCGTGACCGAATAAGATCCTGTCTTGGGACTTCACAGCAGCTCGCGGTCGGCTCCATCACCTAGTTACGCGTCGCGCGTTCTTTTCGGTGCATTAACCACCTCCAACGGTTCAAAGATCTCTTGCGGTATCCCAAGCGCGGCCCGAAGCCAATCCTTTCTCTCCTGGCGTGAGCTGCTCATGGCAAAGTCCCTTAATGGTCTTAAGCGCGTCGAGAACAGTAAGCCACTGGTCTGTATGATAGAGGCCAGGATACGCGCCGCTGAGAATCCAGCGCAGTGGACCTATGGCACGTCTCTCCAACCAGGCGTCGATCAGGCGTTCAATATACGGGAGTGCATCGGCTCGTAATGGTGCAGGTGAGGGGTCCATAGGCCTAACGAGAGAGAGATAAGCCACGGCAGGGTGTCGTGCAAACACGCTGGAATTGCACCGCAATAGGGCCGTTGGCTTTATCGCTTGGTTGGATGTCTCATTGTAGCTTCACTGACGCCATCCGTCGCATGTACTGGGCGCGAGCTGAGTCCTGCTCCGCCACTTCTCCTGGAACATTGCTGGATATCCCCGTGTCGAAATAAATTTCTTTCTTGCCGCGCGGCGTCACAAACCACCAGTAACTAATCAGATGTCCGTTATGATCTAGACTGCCGTGCCCCCAGGGCGCTGGAGCGTTCACGGACTTCTTGCCTGCTTTGACTTTGCTACTGGCATCAGCGACAGCATCGTGCGTCGCGAGGACAGGACTGTAGTTATACAACTTCAGCATCCAGGCCATCTCCTCTGCGACTGCTTTGATGCCACGCTCCTTCAAAGGAATGGCTTTCGCTTTCGTCGAGCCGTCATGATCTGCTGGCTGAGCTGCTAAACACGGCGCTGCTGCGACGACTGCTATAGTCGCGAGGATGTAAGGGCGCGTTAGCATCTAATTAGAATTAGATTGGACCGTGCAATCTATTTCTTTCCCCTGTAGAGGGAATATCAGTGAACGCTGCACGGGAGCAAGTCCGCAAAACGGGAATCTACCACTCCTTGAAACCGCCCGCGTGCTGGTGCATCTCGGTCACATTGCCAGTGGCATCGTAAACGCGAATCACAGCATCATGTGACCGGCTGCGATCTCTGCAGCGCCCCTTGGTACGCAATTTCTCCATGAGATTGAACATAATGAATTTGCCAGAGTCGAAAAAAAGGGGGAAGAAATCGCGGAGTCGGGATGCAACTTCGGGAAATCATGACGAGAGACGTGGAGGTCATCAGACCGGAAACCTCTGTCAGCGAAGCAGCGCAAAAGATGCGTTCACTCGACCTGGGCGCGTTGCCAGTCTGCGAGGGCCAACGTCTCGTGGGGATGGTGACCGATCGCTATATTACCATCCGGGCCACCGCTTACGGGCATGACCCCAACACGGCGCCCGTGCGCAATTACATGAGTTCCGACCTTATTTGTTGCTTCGAGGACCAGGACATCAAAGAGGCTGAACAGCTCATGCGGCAAAGACGCGTTCGCCGGTTGCCCGTCCTCACGCGCGAGAAACAAGTCGCCGGGATTGTAGCGTTGGACGATCTGGCAAGCAGAGCAGTAGGAGTCGGGTAACCGTCTTCGCAATCTGCTGGATTCCGATCACAATCCGCCTTCCCAGTGAGTTCCTAAAACTTGTGCGGCACTCTTTGCTTTTTCAGGCGGCAAGTATTTTTGCCAATCAGCGATCGTGAAATGCCACCATTCAGTGCGCAAGCCCCAAAAACCAGCCTTGTGCATAGCGTAATTCAGCAAACGCACATGTCCGCCTATTTCGAAAGACGAACCCATGTAAGGCCACATTGCAGCGGGAGTAAACTCGTCAAAGTCCGTTGGCATGCGGACGTCGCGATTCCCATGGGAGTCGACCAGGGTGGCGTCGACGGCGATACCCCAACTATGCAGCGAGCCGACGCCGATTTCGGGATTGGCAACGTAATCACTGTTGTGTGACGCCTGCCAAAGCTTAGCCTGCACTGCTGCCGGCCGATACGCATCCCAGATTTTGAGGCCATATTGATAACGCCGCAGAACGCTCTGGGCCACAGCCAAAGCTGAGGCGACTTCGGGACGAGCGAGTGCGCGTGTTCCGAGGGGATAAAGCGGCTGGCCAACGAGGTTATTTCGGGCCGCGTAACGCAACTCAACGATGATCGTGGGATCAACGGATCGGACATCAACAAAAGGTCCGCTGGCATTTGCATCCATTGACACCAGCGCCGCCGCCATTCCTCCAATTATTGAAACACACAGGTCGAAGTGTCGCATTTTCGTCGTTTGGTCAATACGCTGCCACCGCTTGAGGAGTTCATATCACTTTGTCATTGCCGTGTGGAGAGCAAAAGAGGCAGAATCCCATCGCGCGACGTACGAGAAATGATCGCCGACAAGATGTCCGTTGAGATCAAGAAAGAGATCCAGCTCGAAATCGCTCATGTTTTGTTCACCGACATCGTTGGCTATTCGAAGCTTTCGATTAACGACCAGCACGCGGCGGTTGAGGAACTGAACCGGATCGTTCGCGCCTCCGAACAGTTTCAACGAGCCGAAGCCGCAAGCCGTTTGCTTAAAATCCCGACCGGCGACGGCATAGCATTAGTCTTCTACACAAGTCCGGAAGCGCCTGCGCAATGCGCGGTAGAGATCAGCTGCGCTCTCAAGGAACATCCTCGCCACGGGCGCTGGAATCAACATCGCCAAACGGGTGATGGATTGTGGCGACGCCGGGCACATTCTTCTATCCAAACACGTCGCCGAAGATCTGGAAGAATACGAGAAGTGGCGACCGCTCCTGCACGATCTTGGTTCGTGCGAAGTGAAGCATAGAATGCGCGTCGCGGTCGTGAACCTCTATGACGATCAATTCGGCAATGCGAAGCTGCCGCGGAGATTCGAGACGGTGCAGAAACGCCGGAAGCGTCTGCGCTGGGTGGAAACGGCGGCAGCGTCCGAGCAGGGCACTGATGCGCACGAAACCATCTTGTTCAGCCGCAATATGTTTGCGGACTTAGAAGGCGAAGCAGATACAAAAAAACTCACGGCTCTTTGAACTCGCCAGTGTGCTGGTGCGTTTCGATTACGTTGCCCGCTTCATCGAAAACGCGAATGACAGCACGATGTAATCGGCTGCGGAACTTCGCGTAGTCGATTGCGTTGCTGACTGCATTCGGCTCGCAGTACCACAGGCGACCGAATGGCAAAGCCTCGCTGATGAGATCGACGCCGCGATGATCTTTGTACGGGCGAATTTCGTAAACGTATGACATCAACTTATAGTTCATCCTGAGCCTCCGCATCGGACGGCGGTGTAACACTCATCAGCCGAATGTCAGATGTATCTGGGTCGCCAGTCCATTCGAACTCGAACGTGCAAATGTCCGTTCGATTGGCGTGACTGTATATCGCTACAATAATTCGATAAGTATGCTTTGGCGTTAAGAGGGTACCATGAGCCACGGCCCTAGGGTAAAACTTGAGCGGAAAGATGGCCATCCCATCGGCTACCCGAATTACATCCACAAATTCAGGTTTTCCCTCATTTAAAGTTCTAAAGTCGGCCTCTTGTTTGAGTATTCCTGGGTACATCGTGAGAGTTAGACATTCCTGTAGGAGAACTCTTTTTCCATCTTCCCATAATTCGGTTACGGTTGCCTCAATATCTGGGATAGGAGTGTAGCCCTCTAGATCAAGCCTCGCGCGATACCACATTTCACCATCAGCTGAGACCACGCTCTGATTTACTGATTTCCCACATGACACCCGGATTCTCGATTTCATTCTGCTCTGAAGTCGCTCAGCTCTCTTGTACTCATCCCGCCATGCCAAAAAGCCTGCCACGGTAAAGCAAACTCCCAAAAGGCACCATGAGATCACGGGCGGAGCCTGCTTATAGTTGAGAGCGTAAAATATCTGAAAAAACGCGACGATACTACCGCCGACAGTCTTGACCCACCAAACGAGCACCGCTTTGAAATATCTCCCCAGTTCGATGCCCCATTCTGGTACCAGAGCCATTTGAGACAGAGTGCGAAACGCTCACACCGTCGTCAAGAACACCAGCGTGCCTAAAGAGCCGGACATTAAAGTCCCTGCTCGGGCGTGGGCTCCCGATTGACCGCGGATGCGCGCGCTCGCATAGTGCCGCTCCCATGGCGATTGAGTTTACGCGCAATTTCTGCATCATCGCGCACA
>QHMR01000138.1 GCA_003217875.1 Verrucomicrobiota bacterium | reverse complement strand
CTTGCAATTACCAATTTAGCCGGGCGCGATATTGAGCTTCACGACAGCGACAGGCAATCATGGCTCGGGTTCGAGATAACGGGAAACGAGGGTCAGCCGATAGCGCCGCTCAACAGTGAAAATGCGCAGCCGCCTCTGAAAATTGAAGCCGGCCAGCGAGTCACGCGACAGATTGATCTCGGCCCGCTCTATCCCGTGCACGATTTCGGCGCCTATCATGTCCGCACGCACGTTCATTTCGCGGATTTGGGAAAATTTTTTTACTCTGGAACACGGGTTTTCGAAGTGACCGACGCGCGACCGATCTGGCAGGAGACAGTGGGAATTCCAACCGGCGTTGCCGCCTCCGGGGAGGTGCGCACGTACTCGCTGCTTACCAATCGATTCCCAGATCATACGTCTTTATACGTGCGCGTGCAGGATAAGGACACGGGAATTGTGTATGCGACTTATTCGTTAGGTCGAACCATCACCTTCGAACAACCGCAGGCGGAGATCGACCGCTCCAATCAATTGCATGTCTTACATTGCGCAGCGCCGCGCGCCTGGTCCTATTCACGAATCGGCTTGAATGGCCAACTGCTGGAACACTCGTCGTTCATGGAAACCAAAACCCGGCCTCGTCTTGCCCATTCGGCAAATGGCGAAGTAGCAGTCCGCGGCGGCGTGATTGAAGCGCCAGCGCAGAGCTCGCGCAGTACGGCACCGAAACTTTCCGCTCGCCCGCCCGGTTTGCCTAACGAGGATTAATAATGGGAACAGTTTTCTTCCAACGTCAGGTCTCTCTCGCAAGTTTGGTGATCACACTAGTTGCGTCGGACAATTCTTCTGCAGCGCAGACCGGTCGCAGCTCTGCGAGCAGCAGCGCGCCCATTACCGTAGTCATCGATGCGGGGCACGGAGGTCATGATCGCGGCGGAATTCCCGGCCAGAGCGTCGCGGAAAAAGAAATGACACTCGACGTGGCGCAGCGTCTTAGAAATGTTCTGGCCGCCAGCGGGTACCGCGTCGTAATGACCCGGGATAGCGACGTCTTTGTCCCATTGGGGACCCGCGTTGCAATCGCCAATTCCTACGGCAACGCGATCTTCGTCTGTATCCACTTCAACGCAACAAAACGGGCGGGTGCGAGCGGCATCGAAACATATTTTTACAGCCGCGACAGTCTACCGCTCGCCTCAGCTATTCACTATTTTGTGACTGGCGGCGCGCCTTCGGCTAATCGCGGCGTGCGCCGGCGCGGCTATTACGTCTTGCGAAGAACAAGCGTTCCAGCAGTGCTCGTGGAATGCGGCTTCCTTACCAACCCAACCGAAGCTGCATACGCCCAAAGTGCTTCGTATCGGCAAAAACTCGCAGAAGAAATTGCAGCTGGAGTCCGAGGACGCAATTCCGTTGGCAGTGCCATGTCCACCACTCGAGTGGCGACGAGTGAGACCATCCCTCTGCAACCGTACATGGATCAAACGAAGGTGACGTCATCTAAACACTCCAAGTCCAAGCGTTCGCACAAAAAAAGCGCGCGAAAGAAAAAAAGCTCATCAAAACCAGCCGGCTCAGAAGCACGTTCGGGCTCAACAGACCGGGAGGGCTGATTTGGACCTGCCGATCTTGACTTCGGCACAGATGCGAGCCGCGGAAGAGGCCGCGTTCGCTAAGGGGGTACAAGTCGAAGCGCTCATGGACCAGGCAGGCGCCGGTGTCGCACGGGCAGTCACGAAGTTTTTCGCGAAGCCCGGCAAATGCATTGTGTTCGCCGGAAAAGGCCATAACGCGGGGGATGCGCTGGTTGCTGCGGAAGTGTTACGACGGCGTGGATGGAAAATCGAAGTCCGGCTTGCTTTCAAGCAAGAGGATTGCAGCGAACTGATGCGCAAGAAGCTTGAAAGTTTGCGGCGCCGGCCACCTGAGATTTTGGGGACGACATCCGTCAGCGGCGCT
This sequence comes from Verrucomicrobiota bacterium, assembly GCA_003217875.1. Taxonomy (GTDB): domain Bacteria; phylum Verrucomicrobiota; class Verrucomicrobiia; order Chthoniobacterales; family UBA10450; genus Udaeobacter. The sequence continues at coordinate 10,713 of QHMR01000138.1, read as the reverse complement.
ACCGATCTCGGCATTACTCTTCTCGAGCTTTGGGCAGAAGTCGCGGACGAGTTATCTGCCGCGCAGGAACGAATTGCGGCAGAGGCGTACCTGGGCAGGGCCGCTCCCTTGGTTATTCTGGATGGTCTGCTTGGGGTGGGCGCGAGGCCGCCGCTACGCGAGCCGATACGAGCCGCCTGCCGTTCCATCAATCAGCTCCGGGCCAAGAATGGCGCCTATGTGTTTGCGGTCGACCTACCAACAGGCCTCGATGGCGACTCAGGGAAAGTAGATCGTGACTGTGTAACTGCCGATTTTACGGTCACCATCGGATTTGCAAAGGCGGGTCTGATCGCGGATGGCGCGCTGAACTTTGTCGGCAGGCTTGAAGTTGTACCGCTGCCCGATCTGCATTCGCCGGACAAGAAGGCGAAGCAAATCATCGTTAGCCCGCCGGCTTTTCACGGGTTACTCCCGAGACGGAAATACAGTGCGTACAAGAATCAATTTGGACGCATTGGTATCGTAGCTGGCTCCAAGGGATTCGTCGGCGCTGCCCTGATGACGTCGCAGGGCGCGTTGCGGGCAGGCGCAGGTTTGGTGGAACTTTTTGTGCCCGAAGAAATCTACGAAATAGTTGCTGGCGCCGCGCCGATGGAAGCGATGGTCAAGCCGGTCCAGTCTTACCGCGACCTGGTCAGGCAAAAAACTGATACCTGGGCCTTGGGACCCGGCCTTGGTAAATCACATGCAGACGAGGTTCTCGAACTGATTGAAAAAGCAAAGCAACCAATGGTGGTCGACGCCGACGGACTCAACATACTCTCAGAAAAAATCTCAGTGCTCAGAGGTTGCAAAGGCGAACGACTGCTCACGCCGCATCCCGGTGAGATGAAACGGCTTCTCCCAAATCATAAAGAGTCGCGCGCCGAGACAGCGACAAAATTCTGCAATCGTTTTCCAGTGACACTTTTGTTCAAAGGCAGTCGCACGATTGTGGCCGAACGGGATCGCCCATTGAGCTATAACACAACAGGAAATCCGGGGATGGCTACTGGGGGAATGGGCGATGTTCTCACAGGTGTCTGCGCCGGTTTGGTCGGACAAGGCCTGTCTCTCTACGATGCGGCGCGCGTAGGTGCGTGGTTATGCGGACGCGCCGCGGAAATCGCCATTTTCAATAACGGTCAAAGCGAGCAATCGTTATTGCCTCGCGATGTTCTCCATCGTCTTGGCGAGGCATTTGAGGAACTCAGCCATTAAAAGCTTTTCAAACGGCGACGCTGCAACAAAGCCATGAATCTGCAAACCGAACAAACAGAGTACGAGGCGCCAAAAACTGAGACCGCCTGGAGCCGAATTAGAAAGGCTCTGGGCCCAATTGCGGTAGTAGGCGTCGTCGTAGCAAAGTTTTTCGCGAAGCTCAAGTTCGTTCTTCTGCCGCTCCTGAAATTTCTTCCGATATTGCTGAAGTCCGGCGGCACTATGCTGCTCATGATCTGGGTCTACACCCAGCTATGGGGGTGGCAGTTCGCGCTCGGTTTTGTCCTTCTCTTACTCGTACATGAAAGCGGCCATTTGCTTGTCGCTAAAAAATTTGGGCTCAAGGTCGGTGCGCCTGTTTTTATTCCATTCATGGGCGCGTTCATCGCGCTGAAGGAAGCGCCGCGCAATGCCTGGATCGAAGCATGCGTCGGGATCGGTGGCCCAATGCTCGGGAGCTTGGGCGCGTTGGTCTGCAACTTCCTCGGTGAAGTGTTCGCCGCGCCAATATTCATTGCGCTCGCGTGGTTCGGATATTTCCTGAATCTGTTTAACCTGACGCCGGTAGGAATGCTCGACGGCGGACGTATCGTGACCGCGTTATCTCGCTGGCTTTGGGTGCCCGGGCTCGCCCTGCTTCTTTGGTTCGGGTGGAGGTATCCGAATTTTATTATCTGGTTGATTGTGCTTTTGTCATTGCCGCGAATCTACTCTCTATTCCGCAAACGAACGGAGGAAGAACAGCGTTACTTCGAAGTTACATCTTCCCAGCGTTGGATAATGTCGATACTCTATTTCGGCCTGATTGCGGTCTTGCTCTTCGGAATGCATGTAGCGCAGCAGGATTTATCCAAATACGGAGTGCGTTCCCACGGCCACGGACGAGACGTGATCGTACAATAACCTTCGCGAGAGAATCCTCGATCTAAAGTCTAACGAGAGACAAGATCAGGCGCGCTGGATAACCTGGCTGCAGCGCTTGGTTAGCCGGCAACCCTTCGCATGTTAATGAATTCCCCGTTTGTTGTACCCTTCGAAAATCTTGCTGACCTCAAAGTAGTACGTTTTTCTGCCTTCGGCAGTTTGAACCTCCATCTTGTCGCAAAGACCGCTGGTATTATCCAGGGTTTGCTTCACAAGTTTCGCGCCGAGCATGTCCAGAATGAAGTACTCCTCTGCGATTTGGGTGACCGGCCAACCCGTTTGGCAGGTCTTCCCGTCTCCTTTCTTTACGATTGAATTCAATAGGCCGAATTCAATGTCGTGATACTTCTTTGCGTTAGCGGCATCACCGAGAATCTTGTAAGTCTGCCGCAGGACTTTGTGTGCCTCCATGTCGGTGTAGTCGATATTCAGCATCTTGTTTGCGACCTCGATGACCTCGGCATAGTTTGAGGTTTTCATCAGCTCGTGCATTGTCTTCCTCAACGCGCCGAGATCGGGTTTCTGATTACTGGAAGCTCTGAACTGCTCGCTCTCTAAGAAGCTTTGCCTAAATTCCGTGTAGTTAATATTAGTCTGACCTGCTTCGAGCTGCTTTACGAACACGGAATATTTGTCCCCGTAACCGGGGATATCTACCTTGGAAGCATTCTGGGCGCACGCACGATGAGTGAGCACCAGTAATGCGAGGAAAGAAAGCGCCGCCTTTGCAATGCCTGTTGTTCTTTGTTGCATTGTCATAAGAAAGGCATCGCACGTTTGATCATCATTTCCGCCTTTCTATTCCGGCTCTGTAGTGCCTCACGGTCTTACTGTGACGGATTGAACGAAACAAACCAGAAGACTTGGCGAATAGTTCACGACGCTCTTGTCGCTGCAAAGATTTTCTCCGGTTCGAGTCCGATTCTTTGGAGAATCGAGCTGAAACGTTTGTCTGAACGAAGTGGCACAAATTCCGGGGCGATCCCAACGCCGTGCAAGGAGGACGAGCGCTGTTCGCAAGCGCGCTCGAGGTCGCGAATTGCTTCGTCATGCGCTCCAAGCGTTACATGCACGTGCGCAATGGCGTCACCCGGCCGATAACCCCAGCCTGCGATAGCTGCATTGAGAGTGTTCAGCGCCTCCTCGCGGCGGTTCATGCGAGCGTAAGTGATCGCCAAACCAAACCCTGGCCTGCCGTTGAACTCTCGTGTCTTTTCGTAGAGTGCAATTGCTTCATCGAACCGCCGCATCTCACGATACAATGCTGCGAGCGCCGGCTCGCCATAATGGGCAAATGTCGGATCAAGCTGGAGTGCGCGCTCTCCGGCCGCGATCGCCTCATCGTAAAGACCAAAGTAACGATAAAGCTCACAGGCAAAGTTGTTCACCCAAAGTGATGCCGGATCGATTTTCGACGTGCGTTGCAAATAAGTCAGGGCTTTATCGCGATCGCCGCGCACCGCATAGAACGCAGCAATGAAGTAATTCGACGGCGTCGAATTTGGTTCGATCTCCACCGCCCGATTGAATTCCGCTTCCGCGCCGTCGAGGTCCCAATCCAGTATGCGTTTGGTCTCTGCAAGGTAGACGTGCGCTTCGGCCTCCTGGTCGTTCAGTTGTAACGCATGCACGGCGGCGTCGCGAACTTTCGGGTAAGCTTCGAGCGGGGGTACAAAGGCATCCGCCAGCCACAACCACGCCTTTGCGATCCCCGTCCACGCACGACTGAACTTTGGATCCTGTTCAAGCGCCCGCTGGAAAAATTCCAGGCTCTTCCGCAATTCGGGCTCGGTGCTCTTGTCGGAATAAAAGAGGCCCTCAAGATAAGCATCGTAGGCAGCTGTGCTGCGAGATGGACGCGGCGGAGAGATCGCCAGCTTGAGTTTCAGGGTATCAACGATGGAGCGCGTTATCTCATCCTGTAGCGCGAAAATTCCATGCATTTCGCGTTCATAGGTCTCCGACCAGATCGTAAATCCATCACACGCGTCGATCAGTTCCGCCGTGACGCGTACACGATTGCCGTCGCGCCGAACACTGCCCTCAAGCACATGGTCGACGTTTAGTTTCGCCGCGATTTCGGCGAGTTCGGTTTCCCTGTCCTTAAACCAAAACGAAGAGCGCCGCGCCGCCACTCGCAAGCCATCAACTTTGGCCAACGCTCCGAGAAGTTCCTCCGCGATACCTTCTCCGAAATAGGCGTGGTCCCTTTGCGGACTCAAATCGCTGAAAGGCAAAACGGCGATCGATTTTTCGGTTGAGTTCGCGGGCTCAATTATATCGAGCTTCGCCTCCGGTTGCGCGTCTTCTGTGCGAACAATTCCATGACGCGTGAAATCGTAGATCCAGGCAAAAACGAGCGCGACCGGAAAACCCAGGACGATGGCTACGATGACGAGGCGCTCGGCCCAGTTCGGAATCTCGAAAGGCGGGAAAACCTGAGTGACCACCTGGATCAGAAGCCAACCCACGACGGCGTACGTCACCGCGACGGTGTAAACTTTCCTCCGCTTTAGCTCCGCAAAAAATTTCTTGAGATTCACTGCTTAGTCAGCCACCCGAAATTCGTATTTCGTGCACGATTGGCAACCAACACATTTGGCGGTTGACAGCAACAACGACCGGCTAGTATCGATCTAAAATGAACCCAACGAGCAACGACGGCGAAAAAATGGAAAAACAGATGTGGGAAGACATCAAGGCAAAAAATTGGGAGGTGGTAGAAAGTAAAATCGCTGAAGGTTTTCAGTCCGTTCATCAGGATGGAGCGCGCGACCGGGCCAGCGAAATATCTTTGATCAAAAACCTGAACGTTGGCCGGGTAGAGTTTAACGATTTTAAGTCGACCATGAGCGGCGACAACGTTGTGGTTACCTACATGATTTCGGTGCAGGAGACGATCGACCTCGAGCAATTGCCGACAAAGCCGACTCCACGCTTGAGTGTCTGGAAAAAAGGAGCACGCGACTGGCAATGGATTTGCCACGCCAACCTCAACCCGATTCCTTAGAAATCATCTGCGCAGTAGCTTGAGGACATGCCTCGTGGTCACCCACGGCGGGGCAATAAACATTGCGCCCCTTTAGCTTAGCTAAGAATCGGTTTGGATTCATTGTTCCCGCTTATTGTCGATCTTGCCTAACAGCGGGAAAACGGACGAGGGTTTGCTCGTGTACGTCGAGATTGTGCTGCCGATCTTGTGCTAAATTGTCGGATGCCGTTTCAGCTCGAATCTAATTACAGACCGCGCGGCGACCAGGGACAGGCAATAGCGAAGCTTTTGAAGTCCGTCGAGGCCGGCAACCGCCATCAGACGCTGCTCGGTGTCACGGGTTCGGGAAAAACTTTTACCGTCGCGAACGTGATCCATAAGCTGGACCGGCCTACGCTTGTCATTTCGCACAACAAGACGCTCGCGGCCCAGCTTTACTCCGAGTTCAAACAATTCTTTCCGCGCAACGCAGTCGAATATTTCGTCAGCTACTTCGATTATTACCAGCCCGAGGCGTACATCCCTCGCTCCGACACTTACATCGAGAAGGACTCTTCGATAAACGAGGAGATCGAGCGATTGCGGCTTGCGGCGACAAGCGCGCTGCTTTCACGCCGCGACACGATCGTCGTCGCCAGCGTTTCCTGCATCTACGGCATCACTTCGCCAGAGGATTACCTTAACATGCTGCTCACGGTCAAACGCGGTCAACACATCTCGCGCGAGGCGGTGCTGGGTCGTTTGATCGATATGTTGTACGAACGCAACGACGTCAATTTCACACGCGGCAGGTTCCGCGTTCGAGGCGACGTCGTGGAAGTCTATCCAGGAAGCGCCGATGAGGAAGGCATTCGGCTTGAGTTTTTTGGCGACGAAATTGATGCGATCAGGCGGTTTGATCCCTTGACGGGTCAGGCGCACGAATCGCTCGCCGTGATTACGTTTTATCCGGCGAAACAGTTCGTGACGCCGGCGGACAAGCTCAATCGAGCGCTACGCACGATCCGTGAGGAACTCGAGCAACGCATCGTCGAACTCGAGTCACAAAACAAATTGCTGGAAGCGCAACGGTTGCGGATGCGCACGGAATACGATCTGGAGATGTTGCAGGAAATGGGGTTCTGCAACGGGATTGAAAATTACTCGCGCCATTTGTCGGGACGTCCGCCGGGTTCCAAGCCGTACACGATCATCGACTTTTTCCCGAAGGATTTTCTGGTGGTGATTGATGAGTCGCACGCCACCGTCCCGCAAATCGGCGGCATGTATGAAGGTGACCGCTCCCGCAAGACCGTGCTGGTAAATTACGGCTTTCGCCTGCCGAGTGCGCTCGATAATCGTCCGCTCAATTTCGACGAATTTATGAAGGTCACGAACCAGATCATCTATGTAAGCGCGACACCGGCAGAATTTGAAATTCAAAATAGCGTCGTTGGAAATAATGGATACATCCCGCATCGGCGACAGCGGATTGGCGAGGAGGAATTGGTGCCCTTTGTGTTGCCCGGCGGAAAACGCTCAATGCTCAAGGCTCAACGCCGAACGTCCAATTCAGAAGTCCACGTTTCCCGCACTGACGAACCGCCTGAAAAATTCGATGCGCACACGCCGGGTGCGCCGCTCATCGTCGAGCAGATTATTCGTCCTACCGGACTTCTCGATCCAAAAATTACTCTCAAGCCGCTCAAGAATCAGATCGACGAAACGATTGAGCTGTGCCGTCAGCGTGTGGAAAAGGGCGAGCGGATTCTGGTGACAACGCTGACGAAACGAACAGCGGAGGATCTCGCCGATTATCTGCGCGATGTTGGATTGAAAGTGCGGTACTTGCACAGCGACATCGATGCGATCGAGCGGGTCGAAATTTTACGAGGATTGCGCGCGGCGGATTTTGACATCCTGGTCGGAATCAATTTGCTCCGCGAAGGTCTCGATCTCCCTGAAGTTTCGCTCGTCTGTATTTTGGACGCGGATAAGGAAGGATTTTTGCGCAGCCAGACTTCGCTCATCCAGACGGCAGGCCGCGCCGCGCGTCACGTGAACGGCGAAGTGGTGCTCTTCGCCGACATCGTTACTCAAAGTATGGAGGCGCTCATGTCGATCTCCGAATATCGGCGCGCCAAGCAGATGGAATACAACGAAAAACACGGAATCACGCCGCAAACAGTCCGGCGGGCTGTACAGGAGAGCCTGCACACAATCTTGCGTGGGCGCGAAATTGAATCGTCGGTAATCCGCGAAGCTGGGGGCGATTTCAATCTGACGGAATTACTCCGCGAACTTGAGGAGGAAATGCAACAGGCTTCGGCAAACCTGGAATTCGAGCGCGCAGCGTTGTTACGCGACCAGATCATGGAAGTGAAAAGCGGCGCCGGAATTGATAAAATCGAACCAAAACGACGGCCAATAAAATACTCGCGCAATGCGGGGCGTCGTCGCTCGCGCGTGTAGTGGAACGCGTTATCCTCAACGCGTTGTTTAGGCCGCCAAGCTCGAATTTCTTTACATCATCTTCGGAGAAGTCGATCCACCTTGTCGATCTTCGCAGCACATGCGAGAAAAAGCTGCAAATGGTGAAAACCAAAACAAAAGCAGCAAACGCAAACATCTACGCAATCGTCGGCTCGGACGAAGCTGAGGTGAAACGGGTGGCCGCAGAGCTGGCGAGTAACCTAACGCCGTCAGGCGCAGGTGACTTTGGACTGGAAACGATCGATGGCGCCGCAGACAACGCCGAACAGGCCGCCGCAAGAGTTAGCTCCACGATCGATGCGTTGCAAACGTTGCCGTTTTTCGGCAGCACAAAAGTCGTTTGGCTGAAGAACGTGAATTTCCTCGGCGACGACCCAAAGGCGCGCTCGACCGCGGTGCAGTCGGCACTGGAAGAATTATCCGAACTACTCGGGCGGGGTTTCGGTTCCGAGATTACATTTCTGATCAGCGCCACCGAAGTTGACAAGCGCCGCGGGTTCTACAAGGCGCTGGTCAAACGAGCAGAGCTGCAGGTTTTTGACCGGATCGACTCGGGTCGCGCCGGTTGGGAAGAGGAAGCGACTGAAATCGTTCGACGGCGCGCGAAAAAACGAAAACTCCAATTTGATGATGACGCGCTCGACCTCTTTGTGTTGCTCACGGGAGGCGACACGCGTCAGATCGAGAACGAGCTGGAGAAGATCGACATTTTCCTGGAAAAAGATCGCGCAGTTCATGTCGATCTTGTTCGAAAAATCGTGCCCCTCTCGCGCGCAGGCATCATTTTCGAATTGAGCAACGCCCTGGCGATGCGTGATCTCGAGCTCGCGCTCACGCTTGTTCGACGCTTATTGGATCAGGGGGAAAGCGCTATCGGTATTTTGTTGGCTGCAATTGTCCCGACGATTCGTAATTTGCTGCTCGCAAAAGATTTAATGGAAAGACATCGCCTTCCGCGTGCGCATTCGCCATTCCAGTTTATCTCTGCAATCAATCGCTTGCCGGCAAAAGCGACCGAACATTTGCCGCGTAAGAAAGACGGTTCGATCAATGCCTACGCGCTGGGAATCGCCGCGCAGCACGCGCAGCATTTCAAGACCGACCAACTAATTGACGCCATGCGGGCGTGTCTGACCGCAAACGTTCAATTGGTTACCACCCAACTAGATCACGAACTAGTTTTGACTGAGGTGATCGTGAAGTTGTTGGCAGAAAGCTGACTTCTGTAGAAGCCGCCGCGTAGGCGGGCGAGGCGCTCAGCCTGCTTAACAATTCGACGTGACGCTTCGCAAAGGGGAGAAGCTACAGCACATCACGCTTTTTCCATCTGCTGGCGCGCCATCGGTCCGATGTACGGAATTTCCCAGCGGACGCCCGTAAACGCTTTTACGACTGTCACGATGAACAGAACAAGGAATGCAAGGCCGACCAATGCCCAAATGACCCACAAGACAATGGCGAAGAACAAGCCAATTGCCGGAATGGGGGTTAAAATCATGTGAGCAACTGAGTAAACCACTGCAAAGAGTATCCACGCGCCGCCAAAGATGATCGACTGCATCGCATAGAAGCGCACAAAACTGTCGTGCTTTTCCAGAATGTAAAAGATGATGCCGCCGATGAGCGGAATACAGGCAATCGCCGCAGCCACGTTCGAAGGCAAACCAGTCGATGTGGATTTCGGGGCCGGCTCGGGTTCGGCACTTGGCGGAGGCGGAGGCGGAGGTGGAATAGGTTCTTGATCTGGCATGATCTACGTACACAAAATGGCCAACGTATTGTCAAGCAATCTTGCTTTTGCCCTCTTTTTCGCTTTCGCTCGCGGCTCAAGAGCGATATCATGCGCTCCTAACCACAAAGTCCATGACCAAGAGTTCCCCTCCCCCTGTTGAACGCGCCTTCACCTTGATCGAGTTGCTCGTCGTAATCGCGACGATCGGCATCCTGCTCGGAATCGCCGTTCCAGCCTTAAATAGTGCTTATGAGCGCGCGAAAGTGACAAAAGACTTGAGCAATCTTCGCCAGCTTGGCGCTGGTACGCAGATGTACATGAATGACAACAACGGCGTCCTGTTTTCTACAACCGGCTCATGGATGTCGCAGTTGTATAATGCTGACAATCCCGCTGCTTCTAAGTACATCTCTTCATGGAATGTCTTCATATCTCCATTCGACAAGCCGGTTAGTCCCAGAACGGTTTCAAGCAAGAGTGCGACCTCTGCACTTAGCTATGGAATCAATGGGACCGCAGGTGTCGTCGGCATATCTGCCGACAGAATTTCGAAGCCGACCACCTTTATAGTTTTCGCCCCCGCCCAGGCATTTGGAACCAAGGTGACTTTTCAGGGTATCGCCAACACCACAAGCCAGGCGAACCTCGTTGCCAGCTCGAACGTCACGGTTAAAGGAATCGGTGGTGGCCAGGCAACCAGTGTGCCCGGAGGTAACGCAACAGGCGGCACAAACAACAACCGCGCAAAAATTAACGCGCTGTGCGCGGACTGGCACGTTGAAAACATGCTTTGGAGCAGCGGAACGGGCCCGGCGTTTACTAACATCTCAGATCCGGGGAATGACCCGGACGCGCCGTTCCGTTGGTCTCCTTAGCCTGGTTCATGAAGCGCCGTGGAAATTCGTAGCGGTGTAGGTCGCTACCCGGCGCTGGTCAACGCGGGTTTGCTCGACGAGGTCGGGACATACGTGCGCAAGCATTTGGCGCATGAAACGTGCGCCATTGTTTCCGACAGTAACGTCGCGCCACTGTTCGCTGAGCGGGTGAAAAAAAGCCTGGCATCAGCGGGCGTTCGCCAGACGCTGATCACGATTCCGGCAGGAGAACAATCCAAAACACTGAAGCAAGCCACTGCGATTTGCGATCAGATGGTCGCGGCGGGACTGGACCGACAATCGTTCGTCGTCGGTCTCGGCGGCGGGATGATTGGCGATATTTCGGGATTCGTGGCGGCGATTTACCACCGCGGAATTCTGCATGTCCAGATTCCAACCACGCTGCTCGCGATGGTGGACAGCTCGATTGGCGGGAAAACGGGAGTGGACACGCGTGCCGGCAAAAATTTAATCGG
>QHMR01000001.1 GCA_003217875.1 Verrucomicrobiota bacterium | reverse complement strand
AGTTTAAGACCCAAGGACTCAATCAAATGATCGACCATTACGGCGTAAGCTACGGCGCTTACCACCGATTGAAGGTCGCCGAATTAACCGGCGTGTTGGCCGACCTGATTGCGCGCGCCGCTGGTCACGATCCCGCTTCCGATGCGACGACTGCCATTCGTGAACTGGTCAGCGCGTGGCGACGAAGCGAATACCACCCGTTACAAGCTGCCGACCGGAAAGGTCCCGATGATCGCAATAAAAAAGCTGAAAATGAATTTTTGCTGAACTTTGATATTCGATACCGCATCCGCAGATTGGGTTTTCTGAACCGCCGGATAAACAAGCTCATCGACCTCAATGCAGATGCGGCGAACTTGCTGGAAGCTGTTCGCACTCATGCCAGCGATTGGCCAGCAAATCTTACGGTACGGGAATTGATCGATCGACACGGCACCGATTTTCAAAACGAACTAAATCGCCTCAAGAAAGATGAAGTTGCGCCGGCGCTGAAGGAGGCACGCCTGGCCGAAGAGAACCTTCGCAACCACGAGGTCGGATCCGGGAAGGAATTGTATGATGAGATCCGCAACCTTCAGATTGGCTGGCCTGACTTGGAGGCGATTCTGAATTGCGATCCTGGTGCTGCGCGAGAAACCAAGGCCAACGAAATTCTAGAGGGCGGCAACCGAGGTCCCACATTGTCGATGCTCGCGACAATTATTTGCCGTGGGCTTAAACAACACGAGTCGGTCGAGATTCCGCCCGCGACCTCGAGTCCGGGAACATCAGTGGCACGGGTTTGCCTGAAGCACTACGACGCAAACTTTGTTTATTACGATCTTGTCACTTATCCGATTCAATATGGCACCGGCGCAGGTGAAGCAAACGTTGTCGGTGTGTTTCGAGTCAGTCCTGAAGACGCCAAGAATCTCGTAGACGAACGCGACAGCGGTAGCGATGCCACAAAATTAGCGGGCCGTACGCTGATGTCATTCGGCGCCTTTCTCGATGAGTCGTGGCGACGAAATGACATGCTCTGGGGGCGTCTCGATGGGGCTGAGCGGATCATTAGCGCGTTATTGCCGGAAAAAAGCGACCGCGAACTTCGCAAAAATCTGATCAACGAGGCGCACCTCGGTATCTTCAAACAAGAAATTGAGGAAGGAAATGGCGATGCGGTTTGCCGGTTACTCAGCCACGCGCTCGCGCACACCAAATCGCAGGGACCGAGCGAGAAGAATCTGAAAGACCTTGTCGGGCAAGTCCTTGCCCAAAACGCCGGACGCCTTAATGATGTTCAGAAAACGGCATTGAGCAGGCCACAAACTTTGGATCGACAACTTCACCCGCAGCGCGCGCTGGAATACATTTCGCGATCGACCAACATCACCGGCGACATGTTCACGGGTCTGTCGAACAAATATCAATTCGAACCCGGCAAGCGCGTGAGCAGCTGGACGGCGCGAGTCGGCACCATTCTTTGGTATGTCATCGCTGTCGCCGTTCCACAAAGTCTTGCCAGCTTATTTTTCCGCCATTGGCTCGGACTGCTTTATCTGGTCGCTGTCGCGCTCATTGCCGTCGGAGTTTTCCTAAATGACAATGTTAAATTCGCCGGCTGGCAGCTGCTCGGAATTGTTGTCGTGATTCACCTCATTGTTTCCGGCGTGGGCAGTCACCTCCGCGGTAAAAAGCTCCTGAAACTTGCAAAAGCGGTCGCTGTGTTTGTGGTCCTGGCTCTGATGACGATCGGTGGGCTTTCTCTCATTGAGCGCTCTCGACACATTTCGCTCAGTCACCCGGCCGAACTGGCGTTAGCAGCGACAATTGCTCTCGTCGGAACCTTGTTGCTGTCGATTTCCGGACGAGGCCCGGTTGAACAAGTTCGCCCAATAAGAAAATAGACGCGCTGACGATTCAGGGCGCGAACGATAGTAGGCCGGGGTTTCGGTCACTTTCCGGTCAACGGAAGCAACTCTACGAATGATTATGAAAGTCTATCGTCTTTATTTCGGCAGCCTATGAACGCCAGGACGAAAAGATCGAGTAAGACCAAACGCTGGCCGGCGCGGGTCACCAAGCATAGCAACGCGCTGGATCTCAAGCCCGATGTGTTCAAATCAAAAGATCCACACAAGATTGCTCTCTCGCTGAAACGGTCTGCCGAGCACAGCAAGCGACGCAAAGCGAAGCCGTATCAATCGGCGATGTCGATGCTGAATTTCTACATCAATCGCGCCGGCAAAAATCTCCCACAGAAGCGAAAGCGCGTTCTCGAACGCGCTAAGGACGCACTGCGCGAGGCCTTCGGGCGTAAATAAGAAATCGGAGTTTCGCGCGAAGCGCTTTGCAGTGCGGCGATATTTCGCCGCTTTTGTTTCAATCCCATGCTTCAGTGAGCAACACACGTGTTTCTTCTACGCCTGTACGCCAGATTTTCATCATCTCTTCGTCGTCGCGTTGATATAAACCGCCGTAGTTTCCGTCCTTGAGATATTCGCGCAGCGATTTTGGATCGAGTCGGCGCAACTTTTCCACATCGCTCATTGGCTTCTGTTCACGCGGCAACTCGACCTTTGCCAAACGCGTCCAGGGAAAATTTTCCATCCACGATGCGTGCGAGGCGATGGCGGGATGATCGGCCGTCCATTCACCGATGAATCCTTGTGCAGGCGTGTTTCCGCCATGACCATTGACTATCAGGATTCGTCTGAATCCCTGCTCCGCCACCGCGTCGAGTATGTCACGCAGGATCGACATATATGTTTCGACTCGCAGCGTGATCGTTCCTGGGAACGCCCGAAAGTATGGCGTGATCCCGTACGCCAGCACGGGAAACACCGGTACGCCCAAAGGCTGCGCTGCTTCAATGGCGAGGCGTTTAGCCAAAATGCTGTCCACGCTCAGGCTCAGGTAAGCATGTTGTTCCGTGCTGCCTAGGGGCAACACCGCGCGATCGTCGCGCTTCAGATACTCTTCCACCATCATCCAATTCATTTCACTGATCCGCATATAACAACGTGCCCTACAGATTTCATTGCTTCACGCAGATTTACGTTCAACCAGGGGATTGATGTTGCCGTCTTGGGACGGCTGTGAAAAATCGTTCTTGTGAAACTTTGGAAATGGGAGCCGGAAAATCTTCCGTCAGTTGTACATTCAATTCGAACCGCCATTGCGGCGACTATATCGCTCGCAGTCGCGCGTCTGTTCGGATTACCCGAAGCCTATTGGGCTGCAATCGCCACCCTTGTCGTAATGCAATCAACGCTCGGTGCGACACTTCTAATTTCGGTCGAACGCATTGCCGCTACCGCGCTGGGTGCTCTCGCTGGAGCGTTCCTGGCGACCTGGTTTCCCGAAAATCTTTTTGTCTTCGCAGCCGCGGTATTTGTGCTGGGACTTTTGTGCGCTGCATTTCGCATGGAGAAAACTGCGTATCGTTACGCGAGCATCACCCTTGGAATCATCGTGCTCATTCCGCGTTCGAACGCCGCATGGATCGTTGCGCTTCATCGCTTCTTCGAAGTCTCAGTGGGAATCCTTGTCGCCCTGGCACTCGTCGCCGTCTGGCCGGAGCATCAGGCCGAATCCGCGAAAAGAAGCGCCGAGTAGGTAGCCTGTGGTCGGCGTGTCGCCCCCGATCAACGGACTTTGCAGCCGACACGGCTGCCTCCAGAGGCTTTCGATCGATCACCGCCCGGCGAGATTTGTTTCAGCCGATGCGGACAACGCGCGGGTCGTCACGCCCGCGTGAAACGAATTCGGGAAATTCTTCCGGATGCAAGATTCCAGCGAGAATTTCGGCGCTATCGACGATACGCGGACCTGGTCGCGCGAAGTACGCGCTCGCGTCCACTAAATAGATTTGACCCTGGCGCGCCGCCGGAAGTGAATCGAAATCGGGAAATCGCCGGAGAATTTCGTAATCACTGCGCGCGCGATTAATGCCATAGCCGCAAAGGGCCAGCACGATAAATTCAGGTCGCGCATCAAGCACTTGTTGCCACTCGATTTGCACTGAAGGCTGCTGTTTGCGGCCTAAAGGGTCGTATCCGCCAGCAATTTCCACGAGCTCCGGTCCCCAATGACCAGAGCAAAACGGGGGGTCGACCCATTCCATCAAGAAGCAACGCGGCCGATGGGCAATGCGATTTGCGCGGCTCCGCACTGCTTCGATCCGATCGGATAATTGGGTGATGACTTCGTTCGCGCGATCGGAAACGTCACAGACTTTGGCTACACGCTGAATGTCACCGAAAATATCCGATAAGCTCGATGGCTCGAGATTCACTACCTGTGGTGGGCCTGACAAAGTTTCCGCGAGCCGAGCGACAGTGTCGTAACCAACGGCACACACGTCGCATAATTTTTGGGTGAGGATCACATCGGGCCGAAGGCTGCGCAGAAGCGGTTCGTCAATGCTGTAAATTGTGCCGTTCTCGCGCAGCGCGCGACGCACCCATTCGTCCATCTCGCGGCTCGTAAGTCCAGCATTATGCACCGGACAACGTGTGACGCGCGGACGCCGATTTGCTTCCGCCGGAAAATCGCACTCATGCGAAACGCCGATCACTTGGTCCATCAGCCCAAGCGTAGCTGCAATCTCCGTGGCGGCGGGCAAGAGCGAAACGATGCGCTTCACAATTTAACAAACTGATCAGTCAGCAAAAATGCGACGGCGTAGCAACCGAAAATGGATATTGCACCAAAGAAACCAGCAATAATGGCCATGCGCCATGAACTGCGCCGCAAGATTCGGGCAAGCAAAGCGAACACAAGCGCGATGCCGAATTCGCCGAGAATGATGTACCAGGGCGTGAACGAGATCATTCGGCAACCGGTGTATTGCCACCAGTGAATCCTTCGGGCCATTTCTTCGTAGAACGGAATGTTGATCGCGCCGAGTACCGCGATGATGAGCAAACCGAGCTTGCCAAAACGCTCCCACAATCGCAGGCCTATGTATCCGAATTGCACCGCCACAACTTCCCACGCCAGCGGCATCCAGAGCGGCGACCGCCAGATCATCGGTCCGCCACCGATCGAGTAATCCAAGGTGCGCGTGTAATCGACGAGCCACGCATCAGCGGGAAGCTCGGCGATTCCAACTACCAGTCCGAACACGAGAAATCGCGCGAGCAATGCATCTCGCTTTGCGAGTACAAAACCGAGGAGCAGACAATTATCGACAAGATTGAGCGCCGCCCCGGTGCGCCAATCCGACCACGGCGCGAACGTGAGCAGTGAGACTACAACAACGTTGATGGCGATTGTCGCGATAACAACACGCAGACGACCGCGCTCAAGTGCAGGATCAGCGGCGTTTTTTAGAGACACGATGTCCGTCTAGCGAGCCACGCGATGACAGTCAATTACGACGCTAGTCTTAATATCATTCTGAGGAAACGGCGAATCTCAGATCAGCTCTGGATCGGCACGCAACGGAAATAGACTAGAGTTGTTTCGCTTCGCTCAACAGGACAGCGCTATTTACGGGGCGAGTTCTAGTTCTTGACTAAGGCAGTTTGAGGCTGCTAATCCGATCCGATGAAACGGCTCCTTTGGGTTGACATCTCAAAGGGGTTGGCAATTCTTGTCGTTGCTTACTTTCATTTTTTTAGGACCTATTTCCAATACGGCGTTCTTCCGCCGTCCGACTGGAGCAATCTCGCAGCGAGCGCTCTGACCATTCTCAGATTGATCTGGTTTAAAGTATCAGGACTCGGTTTCCATGCCGTTGGGGTCTTCATCATCCTAAGTGGTTGGACCCTCATGCAATCAACGATGCGACGCGTCGAATCGGGCCCTGTCGCATGGGGCGGCTGGTATCGTGCACGCTTTGTGCGGCTTTATCCGATGTACTGGGTCGCGCATTTGGTTTATCTCATTTCACCTTTCGTCGCGCATCTCGAACCGGTGGATGACCGAATCATCCTGAGCCTGCTCGGTCTTAGGTTCATCGATATCCAGATGAACTTCATGTACCTCAATGCGGCATGGTGGTATTTCGCAATGCTGATCCAGTTTTATTTGATCTTTCCCCTGCTCTTCTGGATGGCGCGCCGTCTTGGACCATGGTGGTTTCTCATCATCGCATGTGCCGCCGGATTTTTCGCTCGCTACATATTACTAGTTGTCTGGCCACAAAACGGATTGTGGGTCCTCGGCGGTTTCGCGATTTGTCGAGTACCTGAGTTCGCGCTCGGAATGTCGCTCGCTATGTGGCACCGCCAATCGAGCGCGCGTGTCGAATGGTTTCTACTTCGCGGACCGGGGTTCGTCGTCGGACTAATCCTCTATCCGGCGGCACTTCAGCTTTATCACGGACTGTACCCATACATCTTCTGCGACTTCGCGACGGGTACGTGTTGTATGCTCGAAATCGTCGGCATCGCCGGAATCATTTCGCTTTCATCAGCGCCAGCCAAACTGTTCGGACTCGTGGGAGTCTATTCGTACGGCCTGTATCTCATTCACCAGCCGTATGTCATCTGGCTCGGGCTTCGCATCCGCGAAGTGCCAATCTGGATGTTTCTTTTGATTTGCATCCCGGCTCTGGCTGTCCTGAGCGCGTGGGGAATGCTTTTAGAAAAAGGCACTAACACGCTCGTGAACAAACTGGTTTCACTCAGAAAACCAGCGCACACCTAGCTTCGTTGATCTGCGCGAGATCAACGGCCATTGCTCTTCCGTCTCAGCTTTTTGCCGGCGCGCCGCAGCTCTTCAACCATTTGCAACGCGCGTAAATGCTTTTGAGCGCGCTGCTCGAAAGTCAGCTTGAGGTTCTCGCGTAGCAAGGTGCGATCAACGTCCGCCATGTTATTGCGAACGTCGATTTTCGCAGCAGTTCTTTTGTCAAACCAAAAAGTAACACAACGTGCCGAAAGTAGCCATGCGTGCATGGGTAGGTTCAACTTCCTCTTCATCAAGACCAAACGCACTGCATTGAACGATATGGTTTAGTCATGGCTCGAATTTCAGGTTTGGAGAAGGAACAGGCGCCGTGGCATCTCCGTTGGTTCTACGGCGCGATGCGCAAGATGTTCGGAAAAGATTTTACACCGGCGAAGATACAGATGCGGTTGCCTAGCCTAGTGTGGGGCGGCCGCGGCGCGCATTGGTTGCGCCTTTTGAATAGACGTCAATTCTGCCGTGGGCAGAAAAGCAGGCCTGAGCGATGAAAAACTTCATGCCGTGCTTGGCGACGATAGGATGCCTTTCAATGACACTGAACGGCTAGTGATTGAACTGGCTGACGCGATGACCAATACGCCGTCAAATGTCTCCGACGAATTGTATACGCGTTTGCGCAATCAATTTTCCGAAGAACAGCTAATGCAATTGGCACACAAATCGCGTTCGAAAATTATCGCGCACGCTGGAACCGCGTTTTCAACGTCGAGAGCGACAATCTGTACACGCCGGATGCAGATCAATCGCAAGAATCGCGAAGAGCCTGAAAGCGCGATGTGGATCTAATTATTGCTGGCAAGGTCCCGTCTCCTTTTGATTTCTTTTCAGCACTTCGTTTATTTAGGGTGAGAGATGGAAGCGCCAGTAGGTCGGCAGTCCTTTTATGCGTTAGGTCATTCCGAGAAGGAACTCCAGCGTCTCAGTCGTCAGGGCCAGGTCTTTGGACCGTTTACTCGTCAGCTATTCGAACAGGCTGGGATTAGCCGAGGTATGCGCGTCCTCGATGTTGGCTGTGGTAGTGGGGATGTTGCGTTCTAGCTGCTGATCTGGTGGGACTCACCGGTGAGGTAGTGGGTGTAGATCGCGAGCGAACAGCTGTCGACTGGGCCAACGCGCGCGCGCATTCGCGGGGAACGAAAAATGTGAACTTTATTGAAGGCGACCCGGCGGAAATGGAGTTTGATCAACAGTTTGATGCGATCGTGGGTCGGCTAGTACTGATGTACTATCCGGATCCCGTTGACACCATTCGCAAGTTGATGCGGCATGTTCGGCCAGAAGGATTGATTGTATTTCAGGAACTAGACATGGCGAACGCCCGCTCCCTGCCCATTGCTCCGCTCTTCGAGCGTTCTCTGGCGTGGATAAAACAGACGCTTAGTGCGACGGGCGCGCAAATACAATTGGGCTTGGAACTATATCCGGTGTTTCTAGCGGCCGGTCTGCCCGGACCTTCAATGCGGGTGGACGCCTTAATCGGTGGCGGTCCACAGTGCCCACTGTACGAAATTTTGGCGGAACTGATCCAGAGTCTGCTACCGCGATGGAGAAACTGAAGATCGCCAGGGCGGCGGAAGTGGGGCTTTCCACTCTCGCGCAACGCATGCGTGATGAAGTTGTTGCCCTAAGAGGGGTGGTTCGTTCTGGAGGGTTCATTGGGGCATGGTCGCGCAAGGGGCATAGCGACTGAAGATCATTCTCGCATCGCACTCGACGTGCGATGCTGGGTTTCGAGATTATTGGAAATAGAGAGTCCGCAAGACCTTGACCGCGAGGGTGCGGCCAAGGCGGGCTGGCACTCTGCCATGTTTCGCCTAGTTCAATTCTGGAACTCGGATATACTCGGCCTGTCCCACACTCATTTCGCGAAGGCACCTGAAATGGCCGGACTCCCCTTACGCGCGATTGCGCCCGGCGCAGCCCGGTCTGCCGACCACACACGGCACCACATTGCCCTTCGGTTGCTTCCATTTGTTTTTGTCCTTTACATCACCAACTATCTTGACCGCACCAGCGTCGCCTATGCCGCGATTGGAATGGCTCGCGACCTTGGATTCGACGATCGCGTGTTTGGCATGGGGATCGGCATTTTCTTCCTCAGCTATGTAGCCTTGCAGATCCCTGGCGCGTTGCTGGTCGAACGATGGAGCGCACGCGGGATGATTTCCGCAACGATGATCGTGTGGGGATCGCTGACGGCGCTGACTGCACTGGTGCACACTCCCGCTCAACTGTACCTGGCACGCTTTTTGTTAGGCGCCGCCGAAGCCGGTTTTTTTCCGGGAGTCATCGTCTATCTGAGCCACTGGTTCATCCAGGAGGACCGAGCCAAAGCGACGAGCAACTTCATGGCTGCGATTCCTCTGTCATTGATCATCGGATCACCCGTGGCCGGCTGGATACTCGGTCACAACTGGTCCGCCGTCCAAGGCTGGCGTTGGTTGTTTTTCCTGGAGGGTGTGCCTGCCATTTTGTTAGGTATCGCTGCGTTTTTCTTTCTAACGGATTGGCCAAGTGAGGCGGCCTGGCTGACTCCCGAGCAGCGGCAATGGATCTCGCGGAGGCTGGCAGAAGAAAAGCCATCGAACCGCCAATCGTTCACCCTGGGTCAGGCAATGCGTTCGCGGCCCGTCCTCTTGCTCGCCGCAGCGGCCTTTCTTGATTACTTCGCAGGCTACGCTGTAATTTTCTGGTTCCCGACTGTTCTAAAGAGGCAATCTGGATTTTCAGATGCGCATGTCGGCGTGCTCGGCGCCGTGCCTTACGCAGTGGCGCTCATCGCCATGCTGGTTAACGGATGGCATTCCGACAGGAGTCGCGAAAGACGCTGGCACGCCGCGGTTCCACTCTTCATCGCCGCAGCCGGGTTCATGTGTCTCATCAGTCTGCCCAGCTCAACTCTGATGACCGTCCTATTTTTCAGTATGATTTGCGTGATCCTAGCATTTCTGCCCGCATTCTGGGCTATTCCAACGGAAATCCTAAGCGAGTCCACAGCCGCGGTTGCGGTGGGAATGATCAACGCGCTCGCGAGCGTCGCAGGCTTTGCGGGACCCTACGTGTTTGGGTATCTGCATACTCGAACTGGATCTCTCATCGCCGGATTTGGGATCTTGATGTTCTGTACACTTGCCGCGGCGATCCTCATGTTATTGACGCCAGTCGCCGCCCGTCCGCGCGTTTCCGAATTTATCGCATCGTGACACGATATGAAAACTTAAGTCATCCTGACGCGAAAACCGAGCACTCAGTAGAACACTCTTGTTGACCGTAAGCAGTTGTTCCTTGGTTCTCTCAAAAGCGGAATCTCAATCTAATGCCTGTTCGCCAGATGCAGTTTCGTCTTAATTTCTTCGACAAGCTCTTTTGGTGTGCGCCCCAACTCGATCGTTAACACATGTTCATCGAGCTCCGGCTCTTCCAAGTCTGCAAACTGACTTCGCAGCAACGCCGGATTCATAAAATGATTGCGCCGCTGACGAAGTTGGTTTGCGATGAGCGCGCAGTCTCCGCGGAGAAACACGAATTTCACTTCTTCGCTGACGCGCAGATGCTCCCGATACGCTCGCTTCAATGCAGAGCAGGCTAGCACAGCATTCGCGTCCGGGGCAATGCATCGTTTGATCTGCTCACGCAAGCTGTCGAGCCAGGGCCATCTGTCCTCATCGGTTAGCGGAATACCACGCCGCATTTTCTCGATGTTGGCCTGTGAATGAAAATCATCTGCTTCATAGAACCGCCAACCGAGTTCGTCCGCGAGCAGCTTGCCAATCGTAGTTTTGCCCGCTCCCGAAACGCCGAAAACAATGACGATCACGACACATTAATTTGTCTGCGGCTGCCACGGCTGCCG
The DNA here is from genome assembly GCA_003217875.1 of Verrucomicrobiota bacterium. Taxonomy (GTDB): domain Bacteria; phylum Verrucomicrobiota; class Verrucomicrobiia; order Chthoniobacterales; family UBA10450; genus Udaeobacter. The sequence goes on along the minus strand of QHMR01000001.1, from coordinate 744 downwards.
ACCTTCTCCACCAGAAATGCAACGAGAACAAAGAGCGTATAAAAGATCCAAACGCCCATGGCAGTCGCCTTATCGGTTAATGGAGCGCGAGGCACATACGTGTCCCCGATCTAAACGATAACCAGAACGATTCCAAAGCCGATTATCGCCGTATTGCGAATTGGCGGCATCACATTCCGCGCGAGTTAAACAATGATCCCACCCGCGAGAAGCGCGATTTCCAATGCAAACTCCGGGTCCCGATAATTCCACAAACCGAAACCAACCTTCCAAGTATCGTCGTAGATCGCGAGGTCACGAGGGTGTGCAATAAGATCGAGAATCCAATGCGAGAAAACAGCCAAGCCCACGATGACGGCGGCTGAGCTGGAAGCCTTCGCCCGCCAAATGGTTTTATAAAGGAGAGCCGCAACGCCTGACCACGCCATTGCGGTGATCAAACTGTGCGAATACGGATGGAAATACGAGTCGAGCATGCTGCCAGCGGTGAAACCTTTGATCACGCGCAGCTTCTCAATCCCCAGCAGCACCAGAGTCGCCCAGATGTAATCAAGAAACTGGACAGCGACGAACAAAACCCAGAGCGGAATCCTGTTCTTCTCACTCTTGGCTGCAAAAGCAACACTGTAATGTCCAACGAACATGAACTGGAGTTCCTCAAGACTGTAGGGGACGCTGTCAGCGTCCCGCCTATATTACTTGGAAGCAAACTGCTTCCGCTTCAGATTGCGGTCTATTATGAAG
>QHMR01000137.1 GCA_003217875.1 Verrucomicrobiota bacterium | reverse complement strand
AATTTTCCGCGCCGCGCGATCGGCGCTTATGGAAATGAGCGGCGCTCCGGCGGAAGCAGCGAACCAGGCAAATTCATTGTCGTGGTTGCCTTTGAATTTTGCATTCACATGTGAGCCAGTGCGCATTAATCCGGGCGCCACCGTCGTCACATAAATATTATCTCGGGCCAGCTCGGCCCGAAGCGCGTCGGACAAACCCGTCAGCGCAAATTTGCTCGCGCTGTAGGACGCCATATGTGGCACGGCGACTTTGCCGCCAATGGACGAAATGTTAACAACGCGACCTCCGCCCCAGATGCGCATTTCCGGAACGACCTGTGAAATCAATTCGTACGGCGCCCAAAAATGCAGGCACATGGCGCGATTGAAATCCTCCGGCGTCAGATGCTCAAGGGGACCGACTTCGATGATTCCGGCGTTGTTAATCAAGACGTCGATCTTGCCAAAACGATCGATGACTCGCCGAACAGCCACCTGAATCTGTCCGGTGTCGAGCAAATCGCATTCAATTGTGAGGACCTCGCCACCGCGTGGAGAAAGATCAGCCTTTGCACGCGCCAATTCCTCATGATCGCGCGCAATGAGAGCAACGTTGCCGCCGTGCGCGCAAATATGTCGCGCGAGCACAAGTCCGAGTCCGCGCGAACCACCGGTGATCAGGACAACCTTTTCGCGCAGCGGATAACGCACGGTGCGAATAAGCCGCGTGATTATCCAGGCGCAAAGTAAAAGAGCGCCTACGGAGAGCACAACGCGAATATTCATGTCGGGGGCTCTAAATCAGATACGAAAGCTTCACAGCGAACGGCCGTGAACAAGGAACGGCAGCTTCCGAGCCGTCGAGCCAAATGTGATGGCTGGAAAGCGGTCACTCCTTAATACGATTACCCGTGTTTTCGATTGAAACGCGCAACTTCACGAGCTGTCTCGCGATCCATCGCGCGCTTCTTCAAATCGGCCCGTTTATCCCCCGCAACCTTCCCCTGCCCCACTCCAAGCTCAGCTTTCAGCTTTCCGTTTTTCCAGTAGAGCTTGAGAACGACAAGCGCGCGGCCTTTCACCTGTGATTCGCCATAAAGCTTATCGATCTCCTGCCGATGCAATAACAACTTTCGGATGCGTTTTGCGGGAGGAATTTCGTGGCTGGCGCGTTCGTAGGGTTGAATGTCAGCGTTGTACAGGAAAGCTTCGCCGTTCTCGATTCGCGCGAACGCATCGCTAATATTTGCCTTACCGGCGCGGATCGATTTCACCTCGCTCCCTTTCAGTTCGATCCCAGCTTCGTAGCGATCAAGAATGCGATAATCGCGAAGCGCCTTACGATTGGTGATCGATTCGCTCGCCATATTGTGCTCCGGCTCGCGAAACACGAGTTGCCGTGCTGAAATTGCGCCAGGGACTAAGCGCCGTCCGAAGAACTCTCGAGCGACTCGTAAGCTAGCTTGCCAGCAATGATTTCTTTAAGCGCAATATCGGTCAACGACATCCGCGGCGTTGTCTCCACCAGGGGGCGATGTCCCAAGCCAAGCTGACGCACACGCTTGGAAACAACATTGATCAGGAGTTGCTGATTGGGAATCACCTGGGCTGCTTCTTGAAGAAGTTGTGTCGTCATATGGCGCAAGGAACGAACGGAGCGGGTTGCTTCTGTCGGGAATTGAAGAATGACCGGCATCCTGGCCGGGAGGGTGGATGGCGTAAGTTGCGGGGTGAGCATGGTAAAAAGCGAGTGTGGACTTTCCAAGCGAACTGCCTCGTTGTCAACCCTGAAAGGTCTCGGTGTGAATGGATTTCGTTTGGCATCACTGCTCAATCCGGAGCGTGAGAGAACCGATTGTACGCGAGTGACGGCGTTTACGTGGAGTCAGTGTTTGCAAGTGATTCTTTTTCACGAGCTCGTAATCCCAATGCAAACTCGAGGATGAACCACAGAGCGAGAAATTGCGCGAGAATAGTAAAGAACACTTGCACGGTAAGGTAGCGGGGATTTTGCAGCGAATGAATGACTGCTACCTCGAGGCAACTCGCCAGATTATATGAGTACACAAACAAGACCAATGCCGCCAACCATCCCAAGCGTCTTCGCCGCTCTTGCCGCAAAAACACGACTGCGCTTAAAGCCAACGCAATCAAAAGCAATGGCAGGTACGTTGCCGCCAGGACAGCGAGCGGCTTACGAATATAGCCGTGCTGTTGAACAACCGGCGCGCTTCGCGCCAGCAATTCGGTTCGACGCATAAACTCCACGGCAGGTGGGTAGGCCGTCCAAGTCTTTCGATACGGCTTTCGATCGAGGGACGTAACGCCTCGGCTATATTCGCCGTTGAGCATCCAAAGTTTCCTCTGGCTGTAGGCGGGACACTGCGACGTATAAAAGACCGCCATTTGGCGGCCGATTTTTTCGACGATGGCGAGTGGTCGTTGCTGCCACGTTCGCCAGTAATAGAACCAATAAAATGCGCAAAGAGCAGACAGGTTGTTACCAAATTCGTTGCGTAACTGTGCTGCGATTGAGCTTCGGTCGAACATTAGATAATCAGGATCGAAGCCGAGTGTGGAATAACGCAATGGCCCGGCGGCAATAGATTTTGTAATCTCGGCACTAAGGGTGGTGTGAACACGTCCAAGCCATTCGGGAGAATACGGAACTTTTGCATTGCGCTGGATGTCGTCAGACATTTGATCGCGGATCAGGTTGGCGTGAATCACGAACAAGGTGGTCGGCAAGAAGGTCTGACTTACCTTGTCATTGTGGCTGAGAAAATGCTCTGGTAACGACAATACGGCCGTTGAAGCCAACAGGATCGAAGTAAACACGGCCGCGACACCGTAAACTGCTGCAGACAATCTGTGATCCTCTATGAAACAACAGGCCACGAACTGAATAACAACGTAAAGATTGATGCTGAGCAAAAAAGCGCACACGCCCTCGGGACGAAGTTGCGTTTCAAGGCGAATCGGTTCGCTCGCTAAAAGAAAAATCGCCGCAGCCAGCAGCCCCAACACGTGGTAACTGCCGAGACTAACCCGTGGATTTGCTACGAAACAACGCGTTCGCCGCCACGTGAGCAACAACACGCCGCCAGCTAAAAGTCCGAGGAAGTGTTGAGCCACCGTAATGGCACGAAAATCACCAAATGCGCGCAGCAGCAGATATAGAAATCCTGGATAGAGAAAGTTGCGTCCTGATGTATGGCCAAACGCGCCGCCAGTCAGTTCGCGCAGCGCTGGCGACAAATAGCCCCAAGTATCGGGGTCAGCGACTGGGTCGAGTGGAACCGCAAATCTTTGCCAAGCAGCATAAGCGAAGAGTATGGTGACACCGCTCCAATAGTAGAATTGCCAAGGCAAACGTTCGATTAAGTTCCGGCAAGGGTTTTTCGGCATTGAATTGAAACGGTTTGCCGTCTGTGACGCGTTCGGTCGTTCTCCAAAGTGCCCGCCAACGGCTGAATTGACAATCACCAACAGAACTACAAACCGCTGTCCCAGGGTCAGGCGTTACAACTGAAGAACACTCCGTCACAGCGGTGTTTGGAACCTGCTTGCCATGCGCCGCGAAATACGCGAAGTAAGGGGCGCGTTCGGCGTGGCATGCTAGAGTAGGTAGTAATCGTTTTCGGGCTGTGGCTCAGCTTGGTAGAGCGCCTGGTTCGGGACCAGGAGGCCGTGGGTTCAAATCCCACCAGCCCGATAATAAACTGTGGTAGAGCGGTCGCCGCCGCGACAGGCCGTGGGTTCAAATCCCACCAACCGGATCTGAATCTTGCCACTGCGATACGGAATTTGCACGAGGTGTAGCGGTGCTTGTGTCAAGCACCGAAATCAAATAAACAGGCGTTTGGTACAAACGCCTCTACAACCATGGCCACTCAAATTCATTCGATGCAGTTCACTGTTCCGCTTGTCGGCGCGCTGATCGGTATTGTGATTTTGTTGTTCGGGCGAAAACTCTTCTGGCTGTGCGTGGCAGCTGTGGGATTCGTGGCGGGCGTCGAACTGGCGCCGCATCTCGTTAATGAGCCATCCGCGCTTCTGCAACTTACCGTCGCCATCGTTCTTGGCTTAATTGGAGCGTTGCTCGCGCTATTCCTGCAGAAAGTTGCGATTGCCGTCTTCGGCTTTTTAGCGGGCGGCAAACTCGCCGGTGCAATCGCCACTGCATTTTTTGTTCATTATGTCCAGTACTCTACGGTCATTTTTGTGGTCGGCGGAGTGGTCGGCGCAATTCTCCTGCTCACTTTGTTTGACTGGGCTCTCATCGTCGTCTCCTCACTCATTGGCGCACACTTGATCCAAAGTGCGATAGTTCTTCCGCCATCAGGATCAACGATCGTGTTCATCGGGGTCGCGATCGTCGGTATCGTGGTGCAGGCGGCATCTTTCCGCAGAAGTGCGCTATAGAGTGCGCCAATTTTTACTGACAAACCGACGCTCAAACACAAGAATCGAAACATGAACTCACCAGCAACTGGATTACGCGTTGCCAGCGTTATCTTTGGTATTTTTGCCATCGGTCATCTGCTGCGGCTAATTAATCACGCCGCAGTCACGGTTGGGACCCACACCATTCCGATGGGCCTAAGCTGGGTCGCGCTGATCGTCGCCGTCATTCTTTCCATATGGCTGTGGCGACTCTCGTCGCGATCAGGCGCGTGAAAACGCTGCATCAAATGACGAAACGCTAACGACGAATCACGAAACAATGCAGAAGACAGAATTGCTGTGGCGCGCGCTGCCCCCAGCTCACTCGGTGTGAAAGCGTTATCCGCTGAGGACAGCGGACGCTACAGCATCATTTGTGATTCCTTCGACATTCGTCATTCGCCTGCCCGCCGCAGCCTCGCGCGGAGGCGGGTCATTTTGCGAGCCAGTCTCGCGGGACATCGATGTACGATCGAGCCAGTTCCCCGACTGACGCGCAGCCAAGCAATTTCAGCGTGCGGACGAGATCGGCGCGCAAAATCTCGATTGCTCGCGCAACCCCTGCCTCACCTGCGGCGCCGAGCCCGTAGGCGTACGCGCGTCCGACCAGCACGGCTCGAGCCCCTAAGCACAGCGCTTTGATGATGTCGCTGCCGCGGCGAATGCCACCATCGAACAGGACTTCGATGCGATCGCCGACGGCTGCCACAACTTCAGGCAACATCTGAAGAGACGGCGCAACGCGATCGAGCTGCCTGCCACCGTGATTGGAAACGACCAGCGCATCCGCTCCTTCGTCAACTGCGCGGCGGGCGTCCTCTGCCGTGTGAATGCCTTTTATCACGATGGGTCCGGTCCACGCCTCGCGAATCCACTCGAGATCCTCCCAAGTCACGACGGACTGCTCGAGAGCGGCAGTAACATCGGCGTACAACATCGGCCCCTTCCCGGGAACGACGATGTTTGGGAATTTCATCAGTCCGCCATCCGCGAAAAAGCCGGCGAGCCAGCGAGGTTTTACGAGCAACTGGCTCACAAACGGCAGCATCGATCGCATTTTGCCGCCCAGAAGTTCCTTGACGCCATTTCGAAAATCGCGCTCGCGCATGCCGGCCACCGCGGTGTCGATTGTAACAACTAGCGCAGAAAACCCTGCGGCTTTCGCTCGGTCGAGCGCCGGCAGCGCGCAATCGCGGCCTCCTGCAAGGTAAAGCTGGTACCACAGCGGTGCACTCGATGCAGCAGCGACATCTTCCAGAAGGCAGCCGGAAAAGGTTGAAAGCACATAAGGAATTCCGGCCGCACCCGCGGCGTGCGCGGCAGCTTCTTCTCCGCGCGGATGGATGAGCCGGCTGCTACCTACGGGTGCAAGAATCAGAGGCATCGGGAGAGATGCACCAAGCACGACGGTTCGCAGATCGCATGACGGCACTGCCACAGCGCACCGCGGACGCAATGTCACTGCCTCAAATGCGCGAGAGTTAGCGCGCAACGTCCATTCGTCTTCCGCGCCGCCATCGATGTAATCAAACACGACGCGCGGAAGCCGGCGCTTCGCCGCGCGGCGCAAATCTTCGATATTCAGAACGCGCGGTGCCTGAACCGATTGAGACATCTGTCCCACGGCGCGGATTCTTAGTGGCGAAAGTGGCGAACGCCAGTGAAAATCATCGCCATGTCGCGCTCGTTAGCAGCTGCGATCACTTCTTCGTCACGAACTGAGCCGCCGGGTTGAATCGCACACGTCGCGCCAGCTTCTGCCGCGGCGATCAAACCATCGGGGAACGGGAAAAAAGCATCGCTGGCGACAGCGCTGCCTTTGAGTAAAAGCCCGGCTTCTTTGGCTTTCCAAATCGCAATACGCGACGCGTCGACGCGCGACATCTGCCCGGCGCCTATGCCGAGTGTCCGGTCTGCCTTGGCGTAAACGATCGCATTCGATTTCACGTGTTTGACCACTCGCGCTCCGAACAACATCGCTTTGACTTCTGTTTTGGTCGGTTGCCTTTTTGTCACGACGTTTTGTTTTATTTCCTCCGCAACGTCAGGGTCCTGAACCAGCAATCCGCCACAGACCGAGCGCACATCAAACGCAGGTTTTGCCTCTGCTGGCAGGGTCAATAATCGAATCAAGCGCAGGCTCTTTTTCTTTTGCAGGATAGCACGCGCCTCGGGCTGGAAATCAGGCGCGATAATTACTTCACTGAAAATTTCACTGATCGCCCGCGCCAATGGCTCATCAAGGGGTCGGTTGCAAATGATGATTCCGCCGAAGGGCGCTTGTTTATCCGTAGCAAACGCCTTGTCCCATGCCTTGCGAAGATCGTTATCCGAACCCACTCCGCATGGGTTCGTATGCTTCAAGATCGCGACGGTTGGCTCTTCGAATTCGCCAATCAAGTTTGTGGCCGCGCTAATGTCCAGAATGTTGTTAAACGAGAGTTCCTTCCCATGAAGTTTTTCGAAATATTTGTCGAAATCGCCGTAGAGCGCGCCGGTCTGGTGCGGATTTTCCCCGTAACGCAATCGCATCGCCAATGGAAGCGTCAGTGAAAACGAGGCGTCGGTTGCCTGCTCTTTATTCAGGAAACTGCTGATCGTGCGATCATATTCCGCCGTTCTGGCAAATGCTTTAATAGCAAGGCGCTCGCGCAATTTTAGCGTCGTTTCTCCTTTGTTATCACGCATGTTTTCGAGCACGGCATCGTAATCTGCGAGATCGACAACTACCGTGACTGATTCGTAGTTTTTCGCTGCGCTGCGAATCATAGATGGTCCCCCGATATCAATGTTTTCGATTGCTTCACCCAGCGTGACGCCTCGCTTCGCAATTGTGGCTTCGAACGGATAAAGATTGACCACCACCAGGTCGATCGGCTCAAAGCCGCATTCGCGGGCTTCGGCTTCGTGCTTCGCGTTGCCCCGTTTGTAAAGCAGCCCGCCATGTACTCGCGGATGCAAAGTCTTGACCCGACCGTCAAGAACTTCGGGAAACGCAGTGAATTTGGAAATCTCGCGCACCGGAATTTTTTCTTTTCTCAGGAGATCCGCCGTTCCCCCTGTGGAAATGATGTCTACGCCCTGCCGCTCGAGCGCGCGCGCGAACGCAGCCACGTCAGTTTTGTCGGAAACGGAAATTAGGGCGCGAGTGATTTTCACTTAGTTGAGGCCGAAAATGATATCTAAGTGCCGAACCAAAGTTGTAGCGGCGGCTGTGCCAGCCGCCGAGCTTTTTTAAATCGGCGCTTGGCACAAGCGCCGCCACAACATCACCGGTCCAAGATGACATTCTTGACCGCCGGATAAAGCACCGGGCAGCAACCGATGGTCTCGCAAAAGGCTTTGCTGAAGTGGCTCAGACTTGAGTAACCGACTTCTGTAGCTGCCTCAGTGACATTGTAGCGCCCCGTCCGCAATAATTCGGCCGCGCGTTCCATGCGCAGGTTACGCAAATATTGCGGAATGGTCAGACCAACTTCGCGGGAAAAAATCCTGCTTATATAAAACGGACTGCAGCCCACCTCTTGGCCGATCACTTCCAGCGTCGGAGGATTAGCCAGATCGCGCGCGAGCAGTTCCTTCGTTCGCTCCACCCGCTCACGGGCGACGCGTTTTTGCCGCATACAGAAAAATTCCGGATCCTTCGGCGCAAAGAGAAAATGCGCCATGAGCTCCAGCGCCTTGCTCTCGTACCAAAGGACTTGTGCTGCTTTCGCGACCGGAGGTTCCGCCAAACTCGCAACCACGCCGCGTTGCTGGATTGTCATCGGACGCGCAGGAGCGACCACGTTCTCCCCTTCGTCTCCAAACACAATGCGACGAATCTCCGGCTCAAGATCGGCCTCGTTCCGCACGAATTGTTTTTGCAAATGTTCCCGCGAGAATTCGAGCGTGACGAATTGATGATGATCATGTGCACGGCGCGACGCCGGCAGCGGTTCATCGGCGATGGCGTAGTAGCCGGAGTTGCCTGGCAGGTAATCGCTCCGCGAGCCGCCGTCCTCGCCTACGGCGCCGTGCCCGCTGAGGTTCAAACAAAACTCCAAGCTCTGCCGGTGAAACGTGCGTCCCCAATTAAAGGAGTGATCGGTGCGAAAGTCGTGCCATTCGATCGCGACTCCAATTTTGTCCACATCGCCGTACAGCGGGCGCCATCCGTCTTTCACTTCACGCCAGGCGTGTTGTTCGGCTGCGCAACCGGGATTCATCTTGCTAATTACGAATGTTGCCGAGGCGAATGCAAGGCTGGTTTCTTTTCCTCCAGCGCATCCCGGTCCCATTTCCCGAGCTTTGACGCGGCGTCGTAGGCGCTCTGCGCGAAATCAAGCAGTACTTCATCCGACTTTTCAGCGGTGCGCACCGCGTCGTATGGCAAGATGTACTCGCGCAGCTTGGACTCATAATAAACCTCCGGTGGCTGAACCTTCGCTCCTGCGAATCCCGGTGGTTCTGGATATGCGTACGAGTAGAAAACAGGTGTCGGCATGGCCGCGTTACCAGGCCAGAAACCGAGGCTGCTTACTTCCTGCGAGTAAGCCTCACGCGTAATCGCGTCCGGCAGATGCGGGACCCCACCAGGATGCGGCGGCGCGGGCCGGCCGGAGAAACGCGTTACGGCGAGATCAAAGCTGCCCCAGAAAAAATGCACCGGACTGCACTTTCCACAAAAACGCGAGCGGAATTCCTTAAACACACGATCGCTTTGCACGAGAACGCGCCAGAATCGATTCGCGTATTCAGGGTCGTAGGAATGGTGCTCTTCATCCTGATCCAGCGGAACAGGATTCTCAATCTCGTTAGGCATGGTGTTGATAGTCACGGGCAGATCGAGATCCTCGAGAGTTCTCATCAACGTCCGGTAAAAGTCTGCAACTGACTGCGGTTTCAGTTCGAGTTTTCGCCGGGCGCCATCGCTTTTATCGACGAGCAGTTGGTGATTAATGAAATCAAACTGGATCTCGAACGTGCAAACACTGTGCGGGATCGGTGAAGTCGTCAGCCCACGAGAGGTGACGTACAGCGTGACATGCCAGGAATGGTTCGTCCATGGAGTCAGGGTCAGGCGAATCTTGCCGACAATCTGCGTCCACATGTGCAGAGTAATGGCGGTATCTTTCCACTCTGCAAAAGGCAGAGCCGGCCAAACATTGGACGTGCCGTTCACTTCGTGTTGCTACTCACGGTTAATAAAATCGGAAAACGAGCGTTTCACGCGCTCGAACATACCTCGCGCTTCATCCTGGGTCCTGTGAAACGCGTGCTTGATGCTTTTTTTCACATCGCTGATGACGCCGCTTCTTTCTCCCTGGTCATAATCGTTCTCAACGTCCTCCATGGTCGCGCCAGCAAACATTCCCTCGGTTCTCTTCACGGTGCCGCGATTCGCACCGATGTATATCGTGCCGACTGGTCGCAACGATCTGTTCAAAAGAGTAACGACCCAGATCGGTTCGCCGCGCTCGTCTGTGCGCAACGCGTAATCCGCTGTCGCAAACCGCGTATGCGACGCGTCCGCTGTGTGGCTTGCTACCGCAAATGCGCCACTCGAATCCAGGTTCAACCGTGAAACATTGATCATTGCGCCTTCGGTAGAACCGGCTGTCGAGCGATCCGGTGTCTGGTCGGAATCAATCTTTCCGTCAGCAACCTCCAGCTCGCGCACACCGCTACCCCCTGGGCTTTCCAAAATAATTTTCCATTTCTCGGGTTGCGGGTGGCCTTTCACACCAGTAATCGACACAATGTGATTCAAAGCGCCGCGACCGAGTTGCGTGCCCACCACACGCAATGCCTCGTACGCAGTGGCGTTCTCCTGCGCCCAAATCTGCCCTGTACTCAAGAGCAACAGCGCAATAATGAGTCGCCACATGCCGCAAAATTGAACAGCGGTTTCGCACGCTGTCCATCCCGTTTTGGATTACGGTGACGTATCGCCGCTTTCAAAGGGCGGACGTATCCGCCTCCAAAAAACGCTCTGTGCTTGAATGCCCGTCCGAATCCGCTCACCTTTTTGCGGATTGCAATGAAGAGGAGACACGTCGAGTTCAGCAGTCATACTGCGAACCTTGCTCTGCTACGCAACTGCGTACGCGATTTTCTCGACGGTTACCCGTTCTCCGAAAAAGAGCGTCTGCTGATGGTACTCGGCGTGGACGAAGCCTGCACGAACGTTATCCGATATGCTTACCGTTTGCGCGACGATCAACTCATCTCACTGCGAATGGAGGGACTCCGCAAATGCGTGCGCATGCGCGTCCGCGATTGGGGCGAACAGGTTCTTCCTCACGAAATGAAAGGTCGCTCTCACGACATGATCAAACCGGGCGGTCTCGGCTTGTTTCTCATTCGCAATGCCTTTGATGAAGTCGATTACATACACAAACGCCGCGGCACGGAGCTCGTCCTCACAAAAAATTTGGAATGATTGATGACCGATACCGCGCAAACTGTTGGAGACGCCGCTAGCCTCCCGTGTTTTGTTATTGGGAAGCTGACAGCTCCCCTACAGAATTACCAATATCCCAATGAAACCGCCTGAACCCGATGTGGCATTTGAAATTTCGCTGCGACCGCCGGCCTTCAGCGAGTTCAACGGTCAGGTAAAGGTGCGCGAGCGCCTGGAACTGATGGTGGAAGCGGCCAAGAGACGAGGCGACGTTCTGGAACACATTCTGTTGAGTGGCCCGTCCGGTCTCGGCAAGACGACCTTGGCTTACATCATCGCGAACGCGATGAATGTGAACATCAAAAACACCAGTGGTCCGGTGATTGAGAAGGCTGGTGAACTTGCCGGTCTCTTGACCAGCCTGGAAAAAGGCGACGTGCTTTTCATCGATGAAATCCATCGGCTGCAACCGGCGATCGAGGAATATCTTTACCCGGCGATGGAGGATTACCGGCTGGACATCATCATCGACCAGGGGCCGCAAGCGCGAAGTCTGCGCCTTAATTTGCCAAAGTTCACATTGATTGGCGCGACCACGCGCGCTGGGATGGTAAGCGCGCCCCTTCGGTCGCGCTTCGGTATGACCGCGCGGCTCGATTACTACAATGCCGACCAAATGCAGAAAATTATCATGCGCAGCGCGCGTTTGCTCGGCGTGGAAATTGATGCCGCGGGTGCAGCAGAGATCGGCGCGCGCTCACGCGGCACGCCGCGAACCGCAAACAACCTTTTGCGGTGGGTACGCGATTATGTGCAGGTAAAAGCCGAAGGGAAAATCACCGCAGAACTAGCCGATCGCGCTCTTGCGATGCTGGAGATCGACCGCGACGGGTTCGACCAGTGGGACAAGCGCATCATTGAAACGTTGATTCACAAATTTAACGGCGGTCCCGTCGGATTGAATTCGCTCGCAGTCGCAATTGGCGAAGAAGCAGGAACAATCGAAGAAGTAAACGAGCCGTATCTGATCATGGAAGGTTACATCAAACGCACGCCGCAGGGCCGGGTAGCCACAGCGAACGCCTATCGCAAGCTCGGACTTAAACCACCCACTGGAGCGCAAGCCGAGCTATTCCGCGAATCATGATTCGTAATTCCAGAGGGATTCAATCGCGCGTCACGCGTAGGAAGGAATTGGAATTCACCAGAAATTCAAAATCGGTTTTTACTTCTGTGAATGCAAAGTGCTGGAGCGCGAGATCGGATCGCAGCATTGGCACATACTCGCTCGATTGAGCTTCGAACGTCACTGTCGGATAAATGCGTGCTTCGCCTCGGGTCACACGCATGATTTCAAAGATGGAATCTCGGTGGAATTCGTATCCTAGCCGATCCTGGTACGCGAAAAGAAAATAAGACACGAGAGTCAGATCAAACTCACCGTCCGCAAACGCGCTTGGTACAAGCGCCTCTACAACCACCGCAAGCTGGAACGTGTAAATGGATGGGTGCTCAGAATAGCGTGAGCACGCCGTCAATATAAGCCCCGATACGCACCCAGCCGTAGCCGCCACCCTGGGGTCGCACCGACCAAAAATCGAAATCACTGTTCAGTCGGTCTCCGGCAGCATCGAGTGCTGTCGAGCCAGTCACGCCCTCGTAGGCGTTGGCTTCATCAACAAATGCCGCTTTGAAACTAGCGAAATTTCTCAAGTCGCCCACATCTTCCAGCGCGCGCTGCAGGACGAACAGCGCGTCGTAAGCAGACAGCGCAAATGCATCCGGCGTGATGCCCGTGCGTGCTTCGATCGCATCGGCGATCGGCTGCCACTCATTTTGCAGCGCGTCATCGAGTCCAAAGATTGGATTGGGATAGCCGACGTTGACTGCAAAGGCAGCGGCTGTCGAATCAGCCGGCAAAACGGCAGAAAGCGCGACTCCATCGCTGCCGTACCACGCAGTGTTTAAGAGCGTTGTGTTCCCTTGTGCGCTATGAAATACACCCACGACCTCATCGAAAGCGGCCAGATACACGCCAATCGTCGAAGGGTCTGTCCCGCCGCCGATTAGGTTTTCAATCTGTGACGCGACCGAGGCGGTAGCCACGGAAAAGTCGCTAGTCGTTGGCTCATATCGATAGCCGGCTTCGACTATGCCGCCCTGCAACTGGAAAGCGGCCTGAACGGAATCGTGCAAGCCGTTGTTACCGGTGTCATTTCGCCAAAGCGGAACGATCGTGCGAATTCCATCATGCCACAGCAACGCAACGATAGCCTCCGCTTCGCGTGTGTCGTTTGGGCAAAAACGAAAGATGTTATCTCCAGGGATGGCGAGCGAAGAAGCCGTGCTGCCCTGACTTATTACAAGGATATTGTGCGCGTCCGCATACGGTTTAATCATGGCGACCTCGGCGCTGGATTGCGGCCCGATGACAATTTTCACGCCGCGCCGATCGAGATCCGTAATTGCATCGAGTGCCTGTGAGGGATCAAGTTGCGTGTCGCGAACAAAAAAGTGGAACCGATATCCGCCGTGTTGACGAATCGCTTCCGCTTCGATTTGCTCTTCGGCAATCTGCAGCGCTGCAACCGTGTTTTGCCCGAGAGACGACCACGATCCTGTTAACGACACGAGCACGCCCACCTTGAATACCCGCTGGGAATGCTGTTGGGCAGGTGGATCCCCTCCTGCCCGACCAACAAAGGCAAGGACCAATCCACAAATGATGACACGGAAGACGACGCGAATTTTCATGAACTCGCGACCATCTCCACGCCAGCGAAACTGTCAAGAACGATCGTTATCTGGTGTGGAATGCCTTGTAGCGGCGCCCTCTGACCACCGAGGGCACGAAGATCGCGGAGAGTTCCAGACTTTAATCAGAGCAATTCTGTGTTCTCTGTAAACTCTGTGGTTAATTCAATCGATGGAAAAGCATTTCGCGGCGGATTTTTTCCAGCAGAGCTCTAAAGTGTTCAGTGTCTCCGAGCTGACGCGAAGCATTCGCGGCGTGCTCGAAACAAAATTCGGCGCAGTCTGGGTACAGGGCGAAATTTCAAATTACAAACTGCATCCGAGTGGGCATCAGTATTTCACGCTCAAAGACCAGCGCGCCCAGATCGCGTGCGTGATCTGGCGCGATACCATGTTGCCGCCGCGACAACCGCTTATCGATGGAGCGCAAGTGCAGGCCTACGGCACTGTCACGGTGTTCGAAGCACGCGGGCAATACCAGTTCAATGTCCAAATTCTTCAGCCGCGCGGAGTCGGCCTGCTCCAGGCAAAATTCGAAGCGCTGAAACGCAAACTCGAAGCGGAAGGATTGTTCGCGCCAGAACGCAAACGGCCGTTGCCGAAATTTCCACGACGAATTGGGATCGTGACCTCGCGGACCGGCGCAGCGATTCGCGACATGCTGAACGTGCTGCGCCGACGAGCGCCGTGGTTGCAGATTGTGATTAACCCTGTGCGCGTGCAGGGAACCGGCGCAGCGCAGGAGATCGCCGTCGCCATTCGCGAACTCGCTTTGCCTAATCAAGCATTTGCGCCAGTCGATCTCATCGTAGTCACACGCGGAGGTGGCAGCATTGAAGATTTATGGGAATTCAACGAAGAGATTGTCGCACGCGCCGTATTCCATTCGGCCCTGCCGGTTATCTCGGCAGTCGGTCATGAAATCGATTTCACCATTTGCGATTTCGTCGCAGACCTACGCGCGCCTACGCCAAGTGCTGCCGCCGAATTGATTGTGCCCGACGTTGCCGATCTCGAGCGGCGGCTCGATGGCTGCACGCGCGCACTTGCGCACCAGTTATTGAACCGGGTACGCGACGCACAGCAACGGCTGGATCACACTCGCGAGATTTTGCAGCGCTGCCTTACGCATAAGGTCGAAGGCTACAGGCGCGTGCTCCTCCATATCACAGCTGCGCTACAAGCACGCAGCCCTGCGCGCGAGCTCACGATGCGCCGCAATCGTTTTGCCGATTTGCATCGGCGATTGATTTCATGTCCGCCGCGATTACTCGAAAACGCACGGCACCGTTTCCAGAGCATCGAAGGAATTCTGCGCGTCCTTGGTCCAGATGCGACGTTACGCCGCGGCTACAGCATCACCATGAACGAGCACGGGAAAATTATCCGCACAATCGCAGCAGTCCGGCCAAAGATGAAAATTCGTACCCGTGTCAGCGATGGTGAATTCGGCTCCGAGGTGTTGTAGAGCTAGCCGTGAGGGCGAATCATGGTGAATAAAGACAACCGGTGATCAAATTGGGCGGCGATTTCACGAGTTTTTTGATCGCGCTGGGCACTAACCCATTTTAACATCGCGGATTAGATGGAGTATTCCGCAGCATGCAATAAAGGTAGTATGTGCAGAAAGAGCTTCGTACCGCAGACAATAGCGTTGGTATGCCTCCTGACGTCGATTGGTACAAGCCAAGTGATGGCCGCCAATATGCGCAGCTTTATAGAAGCTGTCCGGAGAAAGGCGGCCGTCGTTTACGTGGGCTCTGTTAAAGAAGTGCGCCTGCTGACACGAACCAAGTTCGATATCAAATCACGGGCACTTATTGACGTCTTAGCGGTGGCGCGAGGTGCCGGGAACGCTCGTGAAGCTACTGTCGAATATTCGAGTTACGACGACAAAACACCAATGTTAGAGGGCGGCCCACAGTATCAACTCCGGCCTGGCGTCAAGGTTGTTATCTTTGCGAACTCCTTCGCAAGCACCATTCCCCCTGGATATCTATTACAGGGTAGCCGCGACGAGTTACTGCAACGTGTTGTAGCACTCC
>QHMR01000136.1 GCA_003217875.1 Verrucomicrobiota bacterium | reverse complement strand
GGATTCGCCTTCGTCTTTGGTTTTCTCGGGCTGCTTTGGAACCCATTCCTGATCTTCATCGCGCTTTTCGTTTACATTGGCGCGTCGCAAGAAGCAGCTCTGGCGCAGATGAAAGATGTGTCACGGCGCTTTCCAGTCTCCAGCGCCATGGTGCGTGAGTTCCGGACGCTTTCCGAAGATGCCACGCTGCAAGAAGCAGTGGACGCATTGCTTGCGACTTCGCAGCACGATTTTCCAGTCATAGATGAAACCGGCAGCGTCGTCGGTTTGTTGACGCGTCAGGATCTCATCGGTGCGTTGCGTAAGAACGACCCTACGCTGCGCGTGGGCGACGTGATGCGGCGCGATATTCCCACTGTAACAACAGGCACACGCTTCGAAGACGCATTCCGCATAATGCAGGAGTGTAATTGCCCGGCAGTGCCGGTGTTGGATCGGATGAAGCGGCTGGTCGGTTTACTAACGCCGGAGAACGTGACCGAACTGATGATGGTACAATCGGCGATGCCGCCGCGGCGGGCCTCGTAAACTAGCCGCTCTATTGCCGCCCGAGACGTTCGGGTCACGAGCTGATGCGCATCGGCATCAGGACATACAGGAACGGCGTCTGAATTTTCAAAACACCCGGGCTCATCTCGTCAATCAGGTCGAGGAACACTTCGTCCTCAGTCAGTGCTCGCAGTGGCGCCATGAGAAACTCCGGATTAAATGCGATGGAAAACTCGCGGCCTTTGTAGGCGACGGCGAGCGATTCCTTCGCCTCACCCACCTCTGGGGTGTTTGCAGTGATGTCGATGTTGTTCTTGCTGAAATTCAGTTTGATCGAATGTGATTTGTCGCTGGCCAACAGCGAGACCCGCCGTAAAGAGTTCAGAAACATTTCGCGCTCGAGTTTTATTCGCTCCTTCGCTTCAGCTGGAATGACTTGCCGGTAGTTTGGATAATTACCTTCGATCAATTTCGAGACCAGCAGCGTTTTGTGAAGATCAAATGCGATCTGGCCGCTCCCCATGCTCACTTTGACATCGCCCTCATCGGTGAGCAGGCGTTGCAATTCCGTCACCGCTTTGGTCGGAACAATCAGGTCTGCTTCGTGGCTGCGCGGGAATTCCAGCTCGATTTCCGCCATGGCCAGCCGGCGCCCGTCCGTTGCAACCAGCGTCAGCTTATTGTCCCTGAAACTAAACAGAACACCGTTGAGCACGTAGCGAGTCTCGTCGGTCGATATGGCATAGGAAGTTTTGCGCACACCATCGCGCAAATCTTTCTGCCGAATCGTGACAACTTTCGCCTCCTCGAATTTTGGCAACGGCGGAAATTCGTCTTCGGGCAGCCCGAGAATTTTGAAGAAGCTTTGACCGCTGCGTATCGAAGCGGCATTTTTTCCATCCACATCGACCTGAATTTCACTCGAAGGCAGTTCGCGAACGATATTGAAAAGGCGTCGCGCCGGGAGAGTAGTCGCTCCCGTTTTGTCTACGTGCGCTTCGCAACTGCCGCGCACGCCGACATCAAGATCGGTTGTGGTAAGATGGATTTCGTCTTCATCGGCCTGCAGCAAAACATTGGAAAGGATTGGGAGTGTTGTGCGGGTGCTGACGACGTTTTGGACCTGTTGTAGACCCTCGAGCAGTTTTTCTTTCGTAACGCTAAATTTCATGATGAACGGAAGCGCTTAAGATGTAAGGCCTTCGATTTTGTTCGGCAAGCCGCAATCTCTCTGCGGCAATAACGACACGTAACCGGCGATTGACCTCAATCGCCACTGCCGTTCGGATGAACCGCCTTATCTTTGCAGAGAACTGTCGATGAACGATATCGTCTGCCGAATATTATCCTGCTCCCCCATCCGTTTCTTTACCAGTTTGCACGCGTGCAACACGGTTCCGTGGTCGCGCCCGCCAAAGGCCTCGCCAATTTCATTCAAAGACGCCTTGGTAAGCTCGCGCGCCAGATACATTGCCACCTGTCGCGGAAAGGCGATGCTGGCCGGGCGCCGCTTGCTGGTCATATCGGCCACCCGCACATCGAAATGTTCAGCCACGCGTCGCTGAATTTGTTCGATCGTGATGGAATGCCGACCTTCTTCCTGCAAAATGTCCTTCAGCAAATGCTCGATAGCTTCCTGCGTGAGCTCCTTGCCACTGAGTGATGCAAAGGAGGCTACCCGCATGAGCGCGCCTTCCAGACGGCGCACATTTGTGCGAATGCGGCTGGCGAGGAACTGGAAAATATCATCCCGCAACTTGATCTGCATGGTGTGCGCTTTTTTTCGCAGGATCGCCAGGCGCGTCTCGATGTCTGGTGGCTGAAGCTCGGCCGTAAGTCCCCATTCAAATCGCGAAACCAGGCGGTGTTCGAGATTTGCGATTCCCGAGGCCGGGCGATCGCTGGACAGCACGATCTGTTTGTGCCCGTCGAAAAGCGTATTGAATGTGTGAAAGAATTCCTCCTGGGACCGCTCCTTGCCGCCCAGAAATTGGATGTCGTCAATTAGAAGAAGATCGGCCTGGCGATAGCGCTTCCGGAACTTGACCAGATTACTGTGCTGAATGGCATCGATGAACTCATTAATGAAGAGTTCGCTCGAGACATAGATCACCTTCATGTTTTTCTTCTTCCCCCACACGTATTGCCCGATGGCCTGCATCAAATGGGTCTTGCCAAGACCCACTCCGCCGTACACAAAGAGGGGGTTGTACGTGCGCGCCGGCGCCTGCGCGACGGCAAGACTCGCCGCATGCGCAATTTCGTTGTTCGGCCCGACCACGAAAGATTCGAATGTGTTCCGTGGGTTGAGTCCGGGCACTGTTGCGCCCGGTTTTGGGTTGCTCGGTGCGGCCTGCAAAACTTCTTCCAGCGGCGTCGGGTCAGCCACGGATGTTGGCGTGCCAGGTCCGGATGGAAAGCAAAACTCTACCGAACGTGGGCTGCCAAACGTGGTGACGATCGCAGTCTGCAACGCCGGCATATAGTTACTCTCTATCCAGAACTGGTAAATGTTATTTGGAACGCCAAACGTTAACGATTTGTCTTTGGCCTCGATCAACTCGACACCAGAAAACCAGCGTTTGAAACTGTCGGCGCTAATCTGTGGCTTGAGCGCGGCCGATAATCGCTGCCACAGCTGCGCACATCTCTTGTCCATAGCAAACTTGTTAACAGTGTTACACAAATGCCACAGTGACCGAGACCATGGGAAATTGCTCCGAAAAACCGGTGTAAGATGGAGCTATTTCCTTACCTGATCCACCGTGGGAATGCTGAAGAAAAATGTCAAAAGTGCGTAAATACGAGGGAAAACGCTCATACGCACGCTCCGAGGTTACTCCGGCTGCAAGCTGCGCCGCACGCGCGCTCGATTGTTTTTTTGGGGAACTTTTGGTGTCGGTCATTCTCGCTGGTAAAAGTTTCTCAGAAATGTTCACAACTTATTCACATGCGCTTTGTTCCCGTCCTCGCCAGCGGGCTTGAGACTAGAAATCGGTTTTGAAATCGACAAGAAAAAAATGAATTTTATTTTTCATCGCGACAAAAAATTTTCTTGACTAAAAAATTGAACTCGCGTGTTCGAGGGAAAACAGAAGAATGATTGTTCGCGGCGATTTTGGCGCGACACGCGATTGCTATCGATCAGTGATCGCAGCTGAGAACTAATCTGATTAATCGCGTCCTGTGCGACACTCCTGAGTTGACCGGAATGGCATGCGCGCGCAATTTTCCCGCCCGCAGAGCCCCACACGGATCGCTCAGCAAATCAAAATGCAGCCCACGCCCGCGGAAATGACAAGGTCGCAGGCCAACTGTGTCGGCAATTCCAACCGGCCGGCAATGCGCCGATTTCTTCTATCTATCCTGATCGCCTTTTTTCTTTCTGCTCCGTATGCATTTCCGGTTGATGAGCTAGTGCCACCGTTCGGCTTTCGCTGGAACGACTCGATGCGGCGGGTGGAGGACGTTTTGCACGGTGCGAAAGCCAAAATCACGTCGCGGGAAAAAAAACAAACCCGCGAAGTCTGGACAGTGGAGGGCCTCGTTCATCCTGGATTGAAGCGGACGGTCTTTACTTTTAAGCAGCGAGCGCTTGTCGCGGTGGAGCTACAATACGAATACGCCGATTGGTCGATCGAACGTTACAACCAGCGGATGGGTGAGATTCGCAAATATTTCGACGAGAAGTACGGAACGGGAAAACTGGTTTCACGTTCTCGCGACAATGACACGGACGTGATTCAAACGCTGGTTGGCTATCAGTGGATGGTCGGCGCGACGATGCTAGAGCTCTTCTATTTTTCAGCGCAACACGACAACCTCGTTTACCGCACGATCACTGTTGATTACAAAGCGCTATAGATGGTCTGTTCGTTGCCGCAAAGTGCCCGTTCGCCATCTCTCCTTTCGTCATTTTTTCCTAGTTTCGATGGGCGCGACAAGTTATCACGTCCTCCTACGAATGAGCCGAGGAGTTGTTCATGCCAGCATCAGACTTCGCCGGGTCCGCTAATTCCACCACTGCGGAAATTGTGGCGAAGCTTGGGACGGATCCGAAGACGGGATTAGACTCCGCCCAGTTACAGGAACGTCTGAGCAAGTACGGGCCGAACGCGCTGGCGGAAGAAAAGAAAAGCGCGCTTTCTGCTTTCCTCGCATACTTCTGGGGCCCCATCCCATGGATGATCGAGGCCGCCGCCCTGATGGCGTTCATCGTAAGAGATTGGGGCGATTTCACTATCATCGCGTCACTCCTGTTATTTAACGCCTTGTTAGGTTTCTGGGAGGAACACGAAGCTGCCAACGCGCTCGACGCCTTAAAGAGTTCCCTCGCTCTAAAAGCACGTGTGCTTCGGGATGGAAAATGGCAGGAAGTCGATGCGCGAACGCTGGTGCCTGGTGATGTTATTCGCCTGTACCTTGGCGACGTTGTCCCTGCCGATTGTAAGCTGATCGAAGGCAACTACATCAGCATCGATCAATCGGCGCTCACTGGAGAATCGCTGCCAGTCACCAAAACATCTGGCGAGGACGCGTACTCGGGCTCCGTCGTCAAACAGGGAGAAATGGTCGCAGTGATTACTGCGACTGGGGCGAACACGTTTTTCGGGCGGACGGCAAAATTGGTCGCCACCGCCGGAAGCGTTTCCCACTTCCAGAGAGCGGTAATGAAGATCGGCAACTTCCTGATTATCCTAGCGCTGGTTCTGGTGGTGATTCTGGTGGCCAGCCGTCTTTTCGACATGCGAGGCCATTACGACCGGGCTGTTCTATTAAGACTCGCCGAAATCGTTCTCATCCTTTTGGTGGCATCGGTGCCGGTAGCAATGCCCGCCGTACTCATGGTGACAATGGCTTTGGGCGCACGGATGCTTGCCAGGAGCAAGGCAATCGTTTCCCGCCTGGAGTCAATCGAGGAACTAGCGGGTGTCGACGTACTCTGTTCCGATAAGACCGGCACGTTGACTGAGAACAAACTGACCCTTGGTGAAGCAGAACCTTGGACTGGAACCGATGCCGCAACATTGATTCTGATGGCGTCACTAGCTTCGCGCGCGGCGGACAACGACCCGATTGATCTCGCAGTACTGGCAGGCCTGAAAGACCCATCCATCCTCAAGACTTATCAGCAGGAAAAATATGTTCCGTTCGATCCCGTGGACAAGCGAACTGAGGCCACGATCAAAGATGCGTCTGGCAAAGTTTTTCGAGTTACCAAAGGCGCGCCGCAAGTGATTCTCGCGCTGGCGAAGCTCTCCGGTCCCGACCTCGAGAAAGCCAGCCAGCTCGTGAACATTCTGGCCAGTCGCGGTTACCGAACTATCGGCGTCGCCGTTGCCCAGGCCGATGGCCCGTGGGTGTTCCAAGGAATTTTGCCGCTGCTTGATCCGCCCCGACCGGATTCCAAGAGCACCATAGCAAAGGCTCACGCCTACGGCGTTAAGGTAAAGATGGTTACTGGCGATAATGTCGCCATTGCGCGGCAGATCGCACTAGAGCTAGACATGGGCACAAATATCCAGCCGGCAACGGAACTCTTCCCAGGGGATGTTACAAAAGGGCAAATCCCGTTGGACGCTGCTGAGAAAATCGAGGACGCCGATGGATTCGCTCAGGTCTTCCCGGAACATAAATACGCGATCGTCAAAATACTACAGGAGAACGGCCACATCGTCGGGATGACGGGCGATGGTGTTAACGATGCTCCAGCTCTCAAGCAAGCGGATGTGGGCATTGCTGTTTCCGGAGCAACCGAAGCAGCTCGAGCGGCAGCAGCTTTAATTCTGACCGCACCCGGTCTGTCGGTCATCATCGAAGGCATCGCGGAAGCGAGGCGTATCTTCGAGAGGATGATGAGCTACGTGTTATACCGAATCGCCATGACCATCGCAATCATGGTCTTCGTGGTGCTAGCGTCGATCTACTACCATTTTTTTCCTCTGACCGCGATTATGCTTATCGCGCTTGCTCTCCTAGACGACGTTCCGATAATGACTATCGCCTTTGACAATGCCAGCGTGCCGCCTCAGCCGGTAAAATGGGAGTTGGATCGTGTGTTGGTAATTTCGTCAGTCCTAGGGCTACTTGGAGTTATTCAAAGCTTTGGCCTGCTCTACTTGGGCGACACGCTTCGCCACCTCCACCATCCGCAACTCCAGACGATGATGTTCCTACAACTCGTCGCTGGCGGGCACCTGATGTTGTTCGTGACTCGCACAAGAGGCCCCTTCTGGAAGTCACCATACCCAAGCCCCAAGCTGTTCTTTGCAATTGTCGCGACCCAAATCGCTGCGGTATTCATGTGTGGCCAGGGCTGGCTCGTGCCGTCGCTTCCCTGGGGAATCATCGGCTTTGTGTGGGGATATAACTTGGTTTGGATGATCGCGCAGGACATCGTGAAGCTGGGACTCTACGGAGTTCTGGATCCGGGTCGCTCATGGAAAAGCTCGCTTTTCCAACCCCTTAGAGTTCCCACGGTAGGTAGCCAAAAGCCTAGTCGGTAAGTCAACGAGAAGAACAATCATGCCCAACTACGTAAAGAAACTTATCGTGAAACCGAGCTCGAAGATCCGGTTAAAGCATTTCGATCCCGGCTATCATGGCAAGCATGAGTCACACAAATCAGCTTTGCCTGAAATTCAGGAGAATCGTCAGAAAATGGAGGACCTGCAATATCTGATGTATGCGGAGAACAAGCATTCGCTTCTCATTGTGTTGCAAGGCCTCGACGCCGCAGGCAAAGATGGCGTCGTCCGCCACGTTCTCACTGGAATGAATCCGTCGGGTTGTGTGGCTGTTAACTTCAAGGAACCTACAGCGAAGGAGCTGGCGCACGATTTTCTCTGGCGCGTGCATCCGCATGTTCCCGCGAAAGGATCAGTCGCAATTTTCAATCGCTCCCATTATGAAGATGTACTGGTAGTAAGAGTTCACGGTTTGGTGCCGGAAAAAGTCTGGTCGAAACGCTATGATCAAATCAACGATTTCGAACAGCTAATCGTCACGGAAAACAACACAACAATTCTCAAATTTTTCCTGTACATTTCGAAACAGGAACAATTAGACCGGTTCAAGAAGCGACTGGATGACCCAACCCGTCAGTGGAAGATCAGTGAATCGGACTATAAGGAACGCGAGTATTGGGGAGACTACATCAAGGCATTCGAGGATGTGCTTACCAAAACGAGCACCGATCACGCCCCTTGGTTCATCATTCCTTCAAATCACAAGTGGCTTCGCGATCTGGCTATTTCGCAGATCATTGTCCGGCAGATGGAAGCGATGCGGATGCAGTTTCCCAAACCAACCGTGAACCTGGCCGAAATTCGACGCGAATATCATCAGGCCGAGGATGGGGAGAAGGCGGGCCGGCCTAAGAAGCGGTAACATTGGCTGAAATCACGTTACAACAACGCCTGACGCTGCTGTTGGACGGGTCGCCGCTGACCCCCACCCAGCGATGGCTCTGGGTGTTCTCGACCGGGGGGACGCTGCTTGATGGCTTCGGTATTTTCGTCCTTGGCGTGGCAATGCCGTTGATCATCGCTCAGTTTCATCTCACACCCGATGTGGTCGGTCTCATCGGCGCAAGTCTGGTGCTTGGTGCTGTGTTTGGGGCCGGACTTGGCGGACCAATGGCCGATTATCTTGGTCGAAAGCCGTTGATGCTTGTCGATATGATAATTATTTGCGCAGGCGCGGCAGCCAGCGCGTTAGCCAATGGAGCCGTGATGTTGTTTATCGGGCAATTCCTGGTCGGCGTGGGAGTAGGCGTCGATTTCCCGGTCAGTAGCAGTTACGTTTCGGAAGTATTGCCCAAGCGCAGTCGCGCGCGATCGATGGTCGCTACAATAGCCTGCCAATCGGTCGGCATGTTACTCGCGGCTGCGGTTACACTGGCACTGCTGAAAACTGTAAACAGTGCGCAGAACTGGCGACTTTTCCTCGCGACTGAAGGAGCGATTGCTCTTCTCTTTTTTTTGTTACGTCTATCGGAACCACACAGTTCGCATTGGTTGATGTCTCGAGGCAGATTTGCCGAGGCTACCGAATCGTTCATTCGACTCATGCCTGAGCAACGCCAGGTAGTGTTGCAACTTACCGGCAACGCTGGGAACCAGAGCCTGGCAACTTCGGTCGCGTCGGCAACATCGCCAGGGATCGCGATTCTTTTCTCGCGCGCCTATCGAGCTCGTACGGTGCTTGTGGCGGCCCCGTGGTTTTTGATGGATATCGCCACCTATGGCGTGGGACTCTTCACTCCAATTATCTTGAGCGCTATCGATACTTCCGGTCAGACAGCTGGCGCCATCACTCACGACCTGGCTGCCACCAGGGGAAGCGGTGCAATCGATTTGTTCCTGCTCTTCGGCTTCCTTCTTGGAATCTGGGCGGTGCCAAAGTTCGGACGCATCCGGATGCAGGCCATTGGTTTCGCTAGCATGGCTTGCGCTATGTTGCTGCTCATGATCGCTGTCCGCCTATCAAATTCCAGCTTGCACATTCCACTGGTGTTCACCGGATTCATCCTGTTCAACTTGTTAATGAACGCCGGCCCTAATTCCACGACGTTTACGTTGGCGCCGATCCTGTTCCCAACGCAACTGCGAGCAACTGCTAGTGGCTTCGCCGCTAGTGTGGCCAAAATCGGTGCGACTTTCGGCGTCTTTGTACTTCCAATCTTAAAAGGTAAATTTGGCGTTCCAGCCGTGCTGGGAATGGTGGTGGCTGTCAGCGTCCTGGGTCTCGTTGTTACTCTGGTCTTTGGCCGCGAGGATACTGAAGATTGAACCGAAAGAAAAACCGAAAGTCAGCTCGTCACGCCTTTAGCCAAGCTTCGAGAATCAGACTACTTTCCGTAGATATGCCGGAGCCGAAATTTTTGAAACCAGAGAAGCCGATCAAATTCGACGAGGCGATGCGCCGCGCAATGCGTGTCCCGCCGCCGCCAAGCGGAAAAAAGGGACAAAAGCGAGTCTGGCGAAAGAAGCGGCGGAAAGGTTAAGCTGCCTGACAGGCACGAGCCCTGGGCCTCAAACGCCCGCCAGGCAACGCATCTTTCAATTCGTAGATGGGCTCTTAATTGAGCGTGTGTGTCCCTAGCGCGCGCATAAACATCTCACCAAACCAATGGCAATTTCTGCCACGCATCCGACAAGGTACGGTGCGCGCCCATTACGGGGGAGAAGTAGGGTGCAATCGTGAACTTTGGGCAGCGGCTTAAATGCGGGGAATATAGGTGCCGAAATTGACGTAATCAAGCCGGCCCTGCCTGCCCAAACTCACGCTCCGAATCGCTATTCACTTACCTTTCGGAATTTCGGTGTTGGTGTCGATTGCAAATTAGTTCTGGTAATTCTAGTCCCTGCCGTGAGGATCGCGCTTGTGCTCTCGATCTTCATAGGAATTATCGGTGCTCTTGGGCTGGTTATCCGGGAACTTCGCAATGCGCCGATAGGCTACGAGAGTGAAGATGGGTTTCGCATCGGCGAGCAATCTTTCCGCTGCATGTAATCGGCGCTACAAGCCATTGTCTGCTTTTGTCAAGTGCATAATCCTCAAAATCTGACGAAACAGATAGGAAGCAGCCGCGCGCGGTCTATGTTTCTCTGATCCGAGCGAACAAAGAATTAACCGGCCATCGCGGCCCGATGCGACATGTTTAGCCCTTCGTACGTTTCTGCGACGATGTGGTCGACCACCGCTTTCATATCCTGTGCGTGTTCCCAGACGGCCAGTTGTCGGTCCGCGCCAGTGCCTTCGCGCATGATCCGCTCGATGTGCGCCATCTCATTCTGGGTGCCGAGCTCATTTACCTCGGTCGAGACGAACTCAAGCAGCTCGTTTAACAAGCTGCGCGTTTGTACTTCGGTTTCCTTGCCGAAATCGATTAGTTTGCCGTCGATGCCGTAGCGTGACGCGCGCCAGCGGTTTTCATCGATCAAACGTCGTCGATAAATGCGGAAGCTCATGTTTTGCCATTGGAGTTTGTGCAGTTTTGCAATCACGGCCTGAATCAAGGCTGCAATTGCCAGTGTGTCGTCCACCCGTGATTGCGCGTCGCACACGCGCACCTCCAGTGTGTCGAAAAACGGGTGCAGCCGGATGTCCCACCAGATTTTTTTCGCGTTGTCCACGCAGCCGGTCTTGACCAGCAGCTTGCAATAATCTTCGTACTCCGAAAGGCTTTCGAACGCGTCTGGAATTCCGGTGCGGGGAAAACGCTCGAACACTTTTAGTCGATAGCCTTTCAAGCCAGTGTCCTGGCCGACCCAAAACGGCGAGTTGACCGAAAGCGCGTAAATGTGCGGCAGGAAATAGCGCGCCTGATTCATCACGTGGATGGCGACATCGCGATCTGGAATGCCGACATGAACGTGCAATCCGAAAATCAGGTTCGCGCGCGCCAGTTGCTGCATGTCTTTGACGATTTCGCGATAACGCTCGCCTTGAGTAATTAGTTGATCGCGCCAGTGCGAAAATGGATGCGTGCCGACGGAGGCAATCTTTAATCCGCTGCCGGCGGCGAGTTCCGCGAGCCTGCTGCGCAGCTCGATCACGTGGGCACGGGCATCGACAATCGACTGGCAAATTTCGGT
Source organism: Verrucomicrobiota bacterium (assembly GCA_003217875.1). Classification (GTDB taxonomy): domain Bacteria; phylum Verrucomicrobiota; class Verrucomicrobiia; order Chthoniobacterales; family UBA10450; genus Udaeobacter. The sequence continues at coordinate 1,651 of QHMR01000136.1, read as the reverse complement.
GCCCAGCTCAACAACCGATTGGTGCATCTCCGGCTTGATCTGCTCTTTAAGGATGACCTTCCCATACTCGAGGATCTCTTGGATGTGCGACCGCAGCTCACGGGTCTCCGGATCGATAATGGCAAATTCCTCTTCGATACCGAGAGTGAATGTGTGTTCCTTCGCGCTCATGCCGAGCGGGGAATGTCCCTCAAGAATGTGGCGCTGTCATCCCAATGACGAATGACGAAAGAAGCTCAAATGAGCGAATGGCGAAAAGATCAGTGCGCGCGCGTTCTAGCTTCGTCATTAGACATTCGGCATTCGTCATTTTCGATTACGCAAGGTCGCGCTTCATCACTGCGGCTTGCAGGAATTTGCCCCAGCTCAAATTGTCGCGGCCAGGGACGTGCTCGCGCGCTTTACGGATTGCCATTTCCGAAATTGCGTCGACAACCCATTCGAAATTTCCCTGACCGATCCACGCCGCTTCGCAATCGGGCGCAGGATTGCAAAAGTCGATCGCAACCGGCACGCCGTCCCGAATGGCAAATTCGACTGTGTTCAAATCATAACCGAGATACTCATTCAACCTCAGCACACCTTCTTCCACTTTCTGGAGAATCTCATGTGGCGCATTCCATTCGGTTTGGTAACGCAAATGAAACGGATGTCGCGGTTCATAGGGCATGATCCGGACGTGGCGCTGATCAATCGAATAGCAGCGGAAGTACATGTCGAATTTCACTTCCTCCTGCAACATCATCACGAGCTGGCCCGTCTCGCTGTAGGCGCGATAAAATTCCTCCGGGTTATGCAATCGATAGACATTCTTCCAACCGCCGCCTGCGAACGGTTTAAAAAATGCCGGCCAGCCAACATAACCGAAAATCCCTTCCCAATCGAGCGGGTAACCCAGATTGCGAAATGATTTATCGTTTGTGTCCGGCGGCGGCTGGTTCGACGGCAGCAACACGGTGCGAGGAACTGCCACTCCGATTTTTGTTGCGAGCGCGTTGTTGAAAAATTTTTCGTCCGCGCTCCACCAAAACGGATTGTTTACGACAGCTGTCCCAGTGAGTGCTGCATTCTTGAGCCACGCTCGATAGAAAGGCACGTCTTGAGAAATGCGATCGATCACCACGTCGTAACCGCACGGGTCGCCCTGAATCACTTTGTCGATCCTGACAAACTCCGCGACGATATCTTTGCCGCCGGTCTTTTGATTCACCCGCTCGACGAACGCCGGCGGAAAACTGTGTTCCTGGCCAAAAAGAATTGCTATTTTCTTCATAAGTGTCTCGCTGTCATTCCGAGCGAAGCCGGCCGCGCATGCGAATGAAGCCGTTTTAGCGGCTTTGTCCAGATCGCGAGTAGCGGGAGATCAATGAAATTTGAGCGAGCTGTCTCGTGCCGCTAATCCCACTTAACGAACGCGGCAGTTTGAATCCATCTCTCGAAACCAATAAGATAGGCCATGGTTAAGAAATTGCTGCACACGCGCTATCGGGTACACGACTTGGAGAAAACGGTTTCTTTCTACAAGGATGTCCTCGGCCTCGAAGAGCTTCGACGACAAACCTCCGGTCGCGGGTCGCAACTCGTATTTTTAAGGGCGCCCGGCAGCGAAGAGGAAATTGAGATTTGCAAATTTGACGAGAGCGGGCCGGTA
>QHMR01000184.1 GCA_003217875.1 Verrucomicrobiota bacterium | reverse complement strand
ACAGACCAACGATGAACAGGATCAGGAGTTCCATTTGTTTGTGAGATTTAGCCGAATATTCGGCTCTGCTGGAGAGGATAACTGCTTTCCTCAGCGGATGTTAATTGATAAAAATTGCGGATTTCATCGACGCTTTCGATCATGAACATTCATCACCTCGAGTTGTTCTATTTCGTCGCGAAACACGGCGGTATCGCGGCGGCAGTGCGCAACATCCCTTATGGCATCCAGCAACCTGCAGTAAGCGGCCAGATCGCGAAGCTCGAGGAGTCGCTTGGCACCAAGCTGTTTCAGCGACGACCATTCGCGCTTTCGCCTGCAGGCTTGGAACTATTCGAGTTTATCAAACCATTTTTCGACAACGTTGAGATCGTCGCTGAAAAGCTACGGCAGAACAAATCGCCGCAATTGCGCATTGCCGCGCCATCGATCGTGTTGCACGACTATATCCCGGAGCTGCTGCAGAAGCTTCGAACTAAGTTTCCCGAATTTCGCCTTTACTTGCACGAAGCAGCGCGCGCCGAAGCCGAGAGGCTACTTCTGGTCCGAGATGTCGATCTAGCCATCACTCTCGTCGAGAAAAAATCGCGCGCCGGGATTCAGGTTCGACCGTTACTTAAACTGCCGTTGCTTCTACTCGTCCGGAAAAATTCCCGGCTCGCTCGCGCGGAAGAGCTGTGGAAACGCGATAAGATTGAGGAAACGCTAATTAGTTTGCCACGAACAGACCCCATTCACGCTTCCTTTCAGCGCGGTCTTGAGCGGCTCGGAGTGGAATGGTTTTGTGGTATCGAGGTCAATTCGGCTCGCTTGATCGAGCGTTACGTCGCGAGCGGTTATGGAATCGGTTTGGCAGTGGCGGTCCCAGGCTTCAAGCCAGCCAAAGGCGTGCGCGTTTTGGAGTTGCCAGATTTTCCGTCCGTCGTCGTGGGCGCATCGTGGTCGGGCAAGCTCTCGAATATTTCGAGACACTTGCTTGCTGAACTGGAAACCGAAGCGCAAGCGCAGATGCGCCGAATGAAAAGGCGGGAGTGCTAAACCGAAGTCAAATTGGTTCCCGCCGCGGTACGCTAATCGGCCTCAACTTTGAGCATCGATTTAATCTGCTCGCGCAATTCCGGCGTCTCTTCGTGTCCATGCGCGGAGACCGCATGCTGCACCGCTGCGTCAAGGACTTCTTGTTCGGTACCGGAAATTTTGAGCGAGCAATTCTTCTCACTCGGATAATCTCTGCAATCGATCGATTTTCTTTGAGCTGCCATTGTGACCTCCGATTTAATTAACTCTTTTTTAATTCGGCTAAATCTTTCAGGACTTGCTCGCTGTGCTCGGCGGGTTTCACCCCAGTGTATACCTTGGCGATTTCGCCTTTCGGATTAATGATGAACGTGTTCCGCGCAGCAAGTTTGCTCCCTTTGTAATCCATGATCGACCCGTATTCGGTCGACACTTTCGCGTCGGGATCGGCCAGCAATTTGAAATTGAGTCCTTCCTTGGCGCAAAAATCTTTGTGAGACTGCGCGGTGTCCACGCTTACGCCGAGAATCACTGCGTCCGTCTGCTCATATTTCATCGAGTCGCGCTGGAAATTGCGCGCTTCCAATGTGCACCCACTGGTGAAATCCTTTGGATAAAAATAAAGCACCACCCATTTGCCGCGATAATCTTTCAGATTCACCTGCGAACCGTCGCCGGTGGCTAAACTAAAATCCGGCGCGGGTTTACCGACTTCGGGTTGCGTTTGCGTTGCTGCCATCAATCCGAACGTGCCAAGACCGACAAGTGCTGACAAGATCATGTTTTTCATACTCATCTTCCAGTTTTCGAGCGCAAAGGCAGGTAGTCAAGGAACGATGCCGGAAAGCTTTTCGGTTCGAATCAAAAACCCGGCGCCTGGGAAGGCGTGACTCGTTGAAAAGAAAGGCTTGCGTGCGATTGCGCATTTGGGGCAAAACTGTGCCGCATGGCTCAAATGGTCGCATCGCCACATGCGGAAGTGAAACCGATGCGGCTGATTCTCGGCTTGATTGCCTGCATCGGGCTTGTTCTTACATTTTTCACCCTGTTATTCGGGTTCGCGACAATTCCGGCAAACTCCGTTGGGGTGAAAACGCGCTTCGGCGCTTACCACGATATCGTCAATCCCGGACTTGCCTATGCCATTCCCTATATCGAGGAAATTCACGTTGTGCCGACGCAGCGTTTGTTGAAGCTCGAGTTCGGTTTTTCTACGCCGATCGCCACGAATATTTACCAGGGCGATCCGGAGCCCGGGGAAACAGAAACGATGATCACGGGCGATCTCAACACCGCTCTCGTCCCATGGGTGGTGCAGTACCGCGTTACTGATCCAAAGATGTATTTGTTCGGTGCGCGCGAACCGGAAAAAACTCTCCGTGATCTTTCCGAAAGCGTTATGCGGGAAGTCATCGGCGATCGCACGGTGGACGAAGTTCTCACGATTGGCCGACATGACATTGAGACGTCAACTTTGAAACGTTTGGCCGACCTCTGTTCGCAGTACGGCCTGGGAATTCAGATCCAACAAGTACAACTGGCCACGGTGCGTCCGCCGCCGGCCGTGCAGGCTGCGTTCAACGAGGTCAACCAGGCGCAACAGGAAAAGCAGACTGCGATTAATCAGGCCTGGTCGGTCTACAACGATGCCGTGCCGAACGCACGCGGCCAGGCAAAAGAGCGCGAGAAACAGGCCGAAGCGTACGCGTTCCGCCGCGTGAATGAGGCAAAGGGCGAGGCACAAAAGTTTTCGTTGTTGCTCGCCGAGTACCGGAAAGCGCCGGAAGTCACGCGGCGGCGTCTTTATCTCGAAGCGATGCAGGCGATCCTCCCCAGTTTGCAAAAGAAAATCATCGTCGATGACAGCTTGAAGAACATTCTCCAGACGTTGCCGCTTCTCCCGGCGGATCAAACCCGGACGTCTCCATGAAGGTTATCGATGTCACTCCGCGACCCGCCGCTGTCTCGGCCCTGGTGCGCTTTTTACAGAGCCCGTTGATGTCGATCCTCGGGATTCTTTTCATTTTGACTGCGCTCAAATGGGGAACGCTACTGTTCGTTGTTCATCAATACGAAAACGTCATCATCACGCGTTTTGGCAAAATCGTTCGCACCGTCACGAACCCCGGATTGAAGATCAAGCTGCCGGTGATCGACAAGGTGCACCGCTTCGATAAGCGCATCCTTGCCTGGGACGGGCCACCGACTGAATGCCCGACGAAGGACAAGCTCTACATCATTGTCGATTGCTTCGCCCGGTGGCGGATCAGCGATCCATTCCTCTACTACAATCGGCTCAATGACGAGCGCAGCGCGCTTTCACGCCTGGATGATATTCTGGGCAGCGAAACGCGCACCGCCGTCGCCACGCACGATCTCGTCGAGATTATTCGCGTAACCAAAGGACGAAAACCGTTGCGCGACGAGGAACTTGAGAAAAGCGGCACCATGTTGCCGAGCACGATTCCCGAAATTGAACTCGGTCGCGGTGAGATCGAAAAACAAATCACCGAACGCACTCGGCAAAAGATTGCCGATTTCGGAATCGAATTGCTCGATGAACGTTTCAAGCGCAGCAAATACAATCCAGCGGTTGCGGAGAAGATCATTGAGCGCATGTCGAGCGAGCGTCATCAAATCGCCGCGCGGTTCCGTTCCGAGGGACGCGGCGAGGCCGCGAACATTAGCGGTCAAAAGGAAAGCGATGTGGCCTCCATCAGTTCCACGGCGACGAAGAACGCGCTCGAGATTGAAGGCAAAGCCGACGCCGAGGCGGCCGCGATTTATGCAGCGGCGTTTAGTTCACCCGATGGCCAGGAACTTTACTCTTTTCTGCGAAGCCTCGACGTCATGCGCGTTGCGTTTGAAAAAGACACAACCGCAGTCATCTCCACCAACAGCGATCTGGGCCGACTGTTGAAGTCGATGGCTGAGGTTGTGGCTCCGCCAACGAGACCGGCGCATTGATACGAAACTGCTGGCCGATCCGGCATGGCGTTACTCTGGGTAGCGCACGCGTCTCGCGTGTTGGCGAAGGCCTCTGGCATTCGCGAACTTTCCTTTTCGATTCGCGGTGTCGC
>QHMR01000135.1 GCA_003217875.1 Verrucomicrobiota bacterium | reverse complement strand
ATTTCCGGTAGTGCGCCGCGGCAGCCCAGGCGCAAATTACCAGACTAATAAGTGAGAAGCCAAGTAACAGAACGCGGGGTGTAAGAAGTCGCGATTTTGTCTGAGACAGGTCCATAAGGCTCGGCGTCGGTTCTGCAGAATCAAACGCTACACGAAGGAAGCTTATGCGATGCCGCGGGGTACCATCCCTTTACAGATCGATCGCGTTTACACTATTCCCATGCATGTTTAGGACGTAGACCTTCCGATTCGCTAACGCCAGGGCTGATGGCCCTTGGAGCCGATAAGGGGGCTTCGGCGTCAAACCGCCAAGCCTGGTTCCATTCAAATCAAAAATAAGCACTGCGTCGGTGTGGGCGCTCGACGCATATAATCGACCCACCTTTGAATCTATGGCCAGGTCTTCGAAGCCAGCTGGCCGGCCCCATTCGGGGATTACCCACTTAGTTAGAAACTTCCCATTTGAATCAAATAGCTGGATCCGTCTGTTAATTGGATCGGCGACATAGACTTTGTTTGTTGTAGGATCAACTGCGACCGAAGTAGGGTCGTCAAACTGTCCGTCGCCAGTCCCCTTACTGCCCCAAACCGCCAGCACCTGGCCATCGGGGCTGAACTTGACGATGCGCGTGTGGCCCTGATCGACGACATAAACGGAGTCGTCCGGGCCGATAGCGATGCGGCGTGGTCCGTAAAAGCCAAGGTCTGGGCCCTTCCACTCGGCGATGAACGTCCCGTCGGGCGCTAGTTTCTGCACGCGGTGATTGGGAGCCACTTCTGCCACGTAAATATTGCCAGCTCGGTCGACTGCGATCCCGTTCGGTTCTCCTAATTGGCCGTGGCCGGCTCCTTTCGTTCCTATAGTGCTGAGAAACGTGCCGGCCGGAGAGAATTTCTCGATGCGCCCGTTACCGGTATCCGCGACCAGAATATTTCCGTTAGCATCAACAGCAAGTCCAGTCGGTAAATCAAATTCCCCTTTTCCGGTTCCCCTTCCGCCTTCAAAGACGTTACTCACGCCTTCAGGCAGTGAGCTGAGCCGAGGAGGCGGTGTATCCGGCACCTTGTAAATTATCAGCCCGTTGTATCTGCTGTCCTCAAACACCTTCGGAAAATAAGTGGCATAAAGTTCTTGGTTTGGACGCTTGATGAACTGACCCTGCCGAACCGCATTGTCGTAGGCCACGTAACTGATGCCATTTTCTTTCAAGAGATGATATACTTTCCACGGGTCCTTGCTCTCGAACAGCTCTGTGTAAAGCCTGTCGTGCTTGCTCGCGTTGTAACCGGCTGACCATCCGTAGTAAGGCCAGCCATACAAGACGCGGCGTCCTGCCATCAGAATAGGATGATTAACGAAGCGATCTGTCAGAAAGATATCTCGCGGCGTCGTCTCTTTCTTGAGCCAGTCGATTAACGGATCGTTCCGGTACGTTACTTCGCTCCAGCCAGTGTTGTGGATCGGGAAAAAATCAATAACGCCACCCGGAATGATCAGGAGAAAGAGAACAGTCGCAAGGAATTTTCCCGGCAGTGTAGTTCCGCCGAGTGAGAGACGCCATAAACGCCAGAGAGCGAAGGCGACGAACAGGTTGGCGATAATTACCCAAAGGTGCAAAAATTTTTGATTCGCGAGGGTCTCGATGGTGAACTGAAAAGAAAACGCGACCAGGATAAGGCTTGAAACCGCTAAAAATAGCCGCCTTTGCAGGCTGGTCGCAAAAACAAGGGCCAGCGCAATTAGTAGCCACTTGAAGCCAAAGGTGAAGCCAAGATACTTCGCCACGTTCGCCGCCGTAGGGTGATCAAGCGTGTAACCCCAGTGAAGCAGCTTTGGCATCTGTGCCCTTCCGCTGCCGGTGCTCAAATAGAGCATTTGTGGCAGCGCAATGACACCCGCGGTGATGGCGAGTGCCAACATTTGCATCCGCAGAGGAAACAAGAGAAACAACAGTCCTAGCCCAGCGGCGGCTGCAATAAACACTGCGCTGTTCCACATCGGTAGCAGACCAAGTAGGACCCCTGAAAAGACGAAGCCAGGCAAGGTAGCGCGGAAAGTCTCCGACGCTGAAACAGCTGGCTGCGTTGCTTCGATTGCTACTGAACCAGAAAGCATCTCAGCTGCTGCCTCTGGAAGTTGTTCTGGCTGAGTGGCGTCGTTGGACGCTATATCTGATGCTGTTTCGAGCACCGCGTGTGGGTCCGAAGTTACCGGATTAAGAGAAGTGGGCGCTTTGGTTTGCTTTACCGGTAGCGTCCGATAGTGGATGACCAGAAAAACAAGGACGAGTAGGAGTATCCCAATGGCGCTGGCGAAATGCCGCTGATTGAGATAAGTCACCTGCGACCAGGTACCCCAGAGTTCACCTCGATAGGGAAAGACAGTCGGGAGATACTCGCGCTGATGCATAATAGCCTGAAGTGCGGCGCGGACTGAAATTTGCTTTTGAAGAAACGGAATGTAAGACAGTGAGCCGAAAAAGAAGAAGAGGAGAGAGCCCAGGCGACCGACCGCGCGCGAATCGAACAACACCTGGCCAAGCACCATCACAAGGACGAGCATCGCTACGAGGGTGGTTATGCTGAGCAGATTGAGGCTCCACGCCGGATCGAGCCCGAGGACTTCAAGATTTCCCGCCTGAAAATAGAACAGGAAATGGTAGCGGATCCGGTCACCTGAGAAGTGTGGATACTCCGTGGGAAAGTTATGTCCCACGGCAAAGCTCTGCATAATCGCAGTATTGGGCCCGAAATCGCTGTACTCAGGGTTGGCGATCCGCAGCTTGCCGCCGCTGGAATTAAAAGAGGCAAACATCATCCAGGATACGAGGACTATGTATCCAGCGATGAGTAGCCAGTCAGCTACGCCTGAACCCTTGGGTTGTGGCAGGCATAACTCGCTCACGTGGCGAAGATCAGTCCCGGTCTCAACGGACCTAATCTTCCTTTTCCATCTAGGCCACGACAGCACGGCGACTGCTGTTACGAAGAACAAGAGATTACCCCATAACAGCGGTCGTGATGCCCAAAAGAATGCGAGCCCAGCCAAGTACGTGAACCATGAGCTAACCAGTAGCCCTACTAGGATGGCTGCTGCGCAGCGGTGTGCGACGGAGACGAAGCTGTAAAATCGGCGACAAAGGAAATCGCCGACACAAATAGCCAATCCGAAATAAATCAGAGCCAGCATGAATCTAATGACGAAGTCCAAATGACGAATGACGAAACAATGTTCAGGCCATTTGTCCAGCGCCAATCATGGTTGCATTTCGATCATTTGCCGGTGCATCCACCTTCGCACGAGCCGCCTTCATCCGGCAGTTGTCGCACTACGGCGCGCCAAGGAGTTCGGATGGCATGGGCGCAAATCGTAAGCGGGCGATTTCTTCGGTCAAACATGGCCCACAGGATTTTCATCGCAAAGAGAATGAATTCGCTTGCGCCACTTCCTACGGACAGGCCGTTAAGAATCAGTAAGCAAGCGAGATTCGCTACGGCTGAATTTGCTCGGTCCAAAGAAATAGCCATGTGGCCATTCCATTAATTGCAACCGAAACGGCGAAAAGCGAGATCTCGCTGACAGTTATCTTCGCCGTACCATTGGCTGTCAGCAAAAGAAACATCCAGGGAAGGAGAATCATCGCGTAGCGATAGGAGAACTGCCAACTTCCGGGATTTCCGTGACACCAAAGGACCAGCGTCAACGAGGCGATCGCGACCCATGCGGCAACCTTGTATCTTCCGCCTTCGCGAAAAAGCAGACACAGGAACGGGCTGGCTAGGAAGATTGAGCAGCCAAACCCGTTTGGCAGAATGTGAGGAAAGTAGGAAACACTTTCGAAGCCTTGAAAGAGCATCGTGTACATGTTCCATTGAATAGCATGGATCGAAAACAGCCCGTGCTCGTACCAGGGTTCCTCGCGCACTTCCGGGATGTGAGTATACCCAAAATCGAAAATTGAATGAAACCGCGCGAAGTTATAAGCGGCGGTCAGAAGCGCGAGCGTAGCTGGCACACTTAGGAAGCGCATGGCCATCGGGACGTTTTCCCGAAGCCCCTTTCTGACCATGCGACTGCGCGACGATGGCGTCAGCTCTTCATTCGGTCGGCGCCAAAGAAAGTAAGTATAAAGGGGCAAGGTGATGAGCAGCTCAGTGCGATTACCAAAAGCAAGCGCGAAGAACGCGCCCGCGACGAAAGGGGACGGTCGCACCAGGGTAAAATAGAGAGCTGCAGTTTGTCCCAGCAAAGCAAGGCCGAGAGCGATTTGCCACGCGCCGCCGAACCCGAGGTTGCACCACGTCCACGTCCCAAAAATGGGAAATAACGCCAGCAGAATCCGTCGAACCAGCGCGCTGCCTTCGAGCCCGAAATAATCGGCTCCGAATGCCTTTGCGAGTTGAAAAAAGAAATAAACACAAGCCCCGGCAATCAACGCTGCCAAAACGTGTCCTGGAAAATGGTGGATCAGGCCTGCTTTTTGGGGATCATTTCGTTAAGCCAATCGGGCGGCTTTTCCCGGAGACCCAGGTGGCCACTTAGCAAGGCCGAAGCGATCCGGCTCGTGTAATCCAGATCGCGCAGCGTCGCATTAGTTGAAAAGTAGAAGGCGATCGCCGCGAATAGCGACAGGCCGGCTGCGATCCAAAATTGCCTGACCGTGTCACGCCTTTCGTGCGCCGTCATGATTTCTCACTGCTACTTTCCAAGTGAATGTCGTCCCAAGAGTTTTTCCCAGGCCGCTCTCGTTTCCGGTGGCACGTTTTGATCAGCGTCGACTAGCCAGGAAACGGTCGCAAGCGAGTTCACCACGACCGAGAGAGCGATTAGTCCCATCATCACATGACGCGACCGGAATAAGGCTACTCCGCCCGACCCGAGAAAAATGATGAGACCGAAGATCAGGAAAGGATAGAGATCAGTCGCATAGCGTTGGGCGAGCAAATAATAGGATAGGATGCCAAGAACTTGGACAAAAAGGGCCACAGCCGCCGCAAGCTCCAAGAGGTCCGCTTTTTTGCGTCGAACAAGACATGTGATTCCTAAAATAGCGGCGAAAACAAGCCAGCCAGAACACCATGGGAGAGGGAGATAGACTTCGCTGAAATCGTTGGAATAGAGAGAGGGATAATCATAGGAATGGCGAGCTGCTCTTAGGAAAGGCGGGTTGCGCTCAAGGGATGGAAAACGCAGGCTGAAGTAGTCAGCGAAACTGTAAGGGAGCCGGCGCGGACTAAACACGCCAAATTTGTGGGCAAACTCGCTGTGAACCGGGTTGATGTAGTAATCGAAGTTTACTCCAGTGACGCTGCCGAATCTCGCGTAGCTTAGCCAAACGTAAAAAATGAGCGCGGCGGCGAGCGGGAGAAGCAGCGCCGTGAGATTAATTATTCGATTCTCCCACGGTAGTCTTAGAGCAAGAAATGGCGCGATCAGGATGAAAGGCGCGCCGAACGTGACCCGTGACAGTAAAGCACCACCGGCACACAGCGAGAATCCCAGCAACGCGCGTGTCAGGGCGCTACCCTCGGCCTGTCGTAAGCAGAAAGCGAAAAAGAGCGCGCCCAGCGATAAGGCCAGGCCCCAGATTATGGCCTCATTGTAGATGGAAAGGTTTCCAAGGAGCAGAAGCAAGGGCGAGCCGAACGCGAACCCGATTACATACGCGTTGCCCAGCCAATTGCGGACGCGCGATGAAAGTGGGGATGAACACAAAGCTGTGCGCATCAGGCCGGCAAAGGCAGACAACGCGATGACCCCCGCGCAAAATCCTGAAATCCGGGACCATTTTCCATGTCCCGGAGGGTAGATAAAGTTTAGGGGAATACGGAGGAACGCCGGAAACGGTCCAAAATACATCCGCACTTTGTCGTTCACGATCATTGCTTCATGCCTGATCGCCTCCACATCGACATCCACGTCTCCGCGCAGAAAATGTTCCCCCTGCGAATCATAGGCACCGCCGAGCACTTCCTTAACAAAAATCTGCGAGCCGCCTGTCGTGACGAACACCCAAAGAAGCACGCTCAACGACAAGGTGAGCGGCAGAAGCCGGGGAGCCGTGGGAGAACTCAGAGGGAGCTAACTACTTTCTGAACTCTAGCGCACCTTTTTTAAGCGCGTAGACATAGCCCACCATCAGGATTGTGATGAAACTGAGCATGCTCCAGAAAATGGTACTGCCTTGTTTGACGGCATCCCGATACACGACCGCCCATGGATACATGAACACGATCTCCAGATCGAACAGGATAAAAAGCATCGCCACAAGATAGAACTTCACGCTGAAGCGCGGTAGCTGTTCCCCCTGTGGGATCATCCCACACTCATACGCCATATCCTTAGCTCGGGTGCGTCTTCCGCTCTTGCCTACTAATATGCTGACGAGCAGAGCGGAAACGGCGAACAGCATCGCGACGAAGATTTGCAGGAGAACCGGCAAATATTCGCGCAGCATCCGGGAGTCTGGCCTGAAGCCAATTCGTTGTGGAAGACCGGCTTATCTTACGCCGGCGAGATGACCATTCTGCTGGGCAATCGCATTGGCCAAAGCCGATGGCAGGCCCTTGTATTTCTTGCCATTCTTTTTGACTGCGCCCCGGGCCACGAGGTTCTGTAGTTTCTCGTAGGCTCGCAGCCGCAGCATTTCTTCGCCGCCGCTAGCAGCGTTCCGGGCCCGAAGATTCTCGTGCACGATGTCGAAAAGCTGCTTGAACTCAAAAGAAGAGCGCCGGGAGAGGACAGCAACCAGCTCCTCAGTTACCAAGTCGGGAACACGACGGGAGAATGCATTTTTCTTTAGAATAGCCATAGGGGCAAAACGATAGCACGTTTTTCAAAAACCGCAGCAGTTTTCTTCGCTTAAGGCTCCAAAGACAAGAAAAGTGCCGAAATGACACAGGAGAAGCGTAGCTTTGTCGGGGCAGCCCTGCCGGCTGCATTCGCCTATCCCAAAGGCGACACGCCTGCCACAGAGGTGTCCTAACCCTCCTATGGCGTAGGGGACGGGCTGGGTGCCACTTGCGGCGCGGCCGCTGGAGAAGCGCTCCAGCCGCTTATGCCGGCCCCGGTTTTCTGTCGTGCTGCTCTGCCAAGGCTACCAAGTACAGCAACGCCGATTGCAGCCTGATCCAGCGTGATTGGCCCGAGTGACTCGGCCACGTAACCGTCATGATCGTATCTTTGCGAGGAGATGATAGGGCTCAGGTGCTTCGTAATGACCTCCGGCGATGGGAGCTTGCCAGCATCAATCGAACCAGCCACAGCCGGCATGAAAGCCGCAGCCATTAACAAAATTGGGCGCAGAGAAGCGTCCAGCCGGGAGTATACGAGCGCCGTGTCGATGTAGGCGAAGAAATTCGTCGGCTCGGGCAGCAATCCCTCGGCAGCTTTAAAAGTTTGGGAATCTGAAAATTCAGTCGAGCTGGCCCCGCTGCGTTTCATTGCCTCTTCCACTGAGACCGGGTTAAAACCAGCTATAAGAAGCCGATTGGACAAACCGACTGTTGGAGTGATCGCCACGAGACTCGCGGCGGACTGCTTTGAAAAATAATGAACGCCATCCTTTTCTGTCTGCGTCCAAGTCGCACCTTCGTCGGCGCGTACGAGGGCGTCAGTGATTTTCCCGGCTTTAGCCGCGTCCAGCACTGGCAGTGTTAGGAGTAAAGATGGCCAATGCGCGCTTGAGGGCCAATCCGCCAGAGACGCTAACTCGAGGCCAAATGCAGCCTTCCAGTCATCAGCGGTGATCCCGCTTTCGGCGAGCGCCTGAAAAAGCTTGGTCCCGGCAAAGGCCGCCGCCTGGTTCAATGTGTCAATTTTCTCCCCGAGATTCAAAAGCATCGACAAATAGAAAAAAGTTTCTTTGGTTCCGAGCGAAAGCGAAGACCGCGTGAGCTTCGTCTCATGCTCCAGCTTTGGCATCCCCAGGAAAAGCACGTCGTGTATCTTCCCGTTATCGAACCGCATTGACCCGGCGATGCAGCGCATTTTCTCAAGCATCGTTGTCTCGCCGGGAGTTGGGGTTGATCGCACAGCAGCGCGCAACGCTGCCAGCCGTTCGGAAAATGTTTTTGGCTGCAGATAAAAGAACGCCGCGTAGTTCGAGGGCCGGTGCGAGACGGCTACGCGATATGCTTCGTCTTTGTCGAGTGTAGTCTCCGGGTTCTTGGCTCGGTGATCAGCGCGATCGAGCAGCGCCTTTAATTCGGCGAGGTCCGTTGCGGCAAAAAACCAGGGACGGTCATAGGTGGTCGCGAGGGTAAATGGAGTTGCCGTAACTAGCTCGATTTCGTGACGCTGATATTGCAACTTTTCGCGTTTTGCGGCCGGACTTTGTTCCAAAAATGCCGAGCGCCATCTGCTGATGATTCGCTCCGCCTCTTCCTGGCTGCCGCGAAAACGGAAGCCGCCAATAAATTTTGGGTTGTTGCTATCCATGGAGGTCAAGGCGAGGAAGGCGTGCTTCGGATCGAGCTGTCCGATTTCCTGCAGGGTCTGAGAAGCCGCATCTGTTTTTGGAAGGTTGCCGAGCGGCTTGCGTAGAAAATCCTGGACTGTCGGTTCGCGGTAGAGCTGGTAAATATCGCAATGATGCCACTCATCGAGGCTTCGATTGAAGTCGGGCATATGTGCCAGAAAAATTGTATCCCTAGGGAGAAGCACGCTTACCGGCGCGCTTGAAATTCGTTGGGAAAGATTCCAATAGTACCAACCGCCGAATGCTGCGATAGCGAGCGCGATGATTACAAACAGAATTCGCCTCATAAACACGACCGCGTCATTAGCTTCGATGCTGGATACTCAATGCCAGATACGGGTTCAATCGTAAACTGATCCAGCGACAATCCAAAATCCCGTCGGTATCAGGCCCGGGGATGAAATTGTCGATGCACAGCTTTGAGCCGCTGTTGATCGACATGCGTATAAACCTGCGTCGTCGAAATATCCGCGTGGCCCAGCATCTCCTGGATGATCCGCAAATCGGCGCCGTTCCCGAGCAGATGCGTCGCGAAACTATGCCGGAGAAGATGAGGGTAAACGTTTTTCTCAAGTCCGGACCGCTGTGCGTGTTTTTTCACGATTTGCCAGATGCGCGCCGTGGTTAATTTGCTGCCTCGCGCGGACAGAAAAATTTCGCTGCCGCTACGCGGTTTCACCAGTTTAGGCCGCTCCACGGAAAGATAGGCTGCCAGCGCTTCGCATGCTTTTTGACCGACCGGCACCAGGCGGGTTTTATTTCCTTTCCCGGTCACACGCACAATGCGCTCTTCGAAATTGAAATTCTCCAACCGCGCATTTGCCAGCTCGGAAATTCGCAGGCCGCTTGCGTAAAGCAACTCGATTATCGCGCGATCGCGCAAGCCGTGAACAGCCTTCGTGTCGATGCTTTCCAGCAACTGTTCCACCTGCAATTCATTTAAGGTTTCCGGCAGATAACGCTCGATGCGCGGGAGCGCCAACGCCTCAGCCGGATCGCGTTCAACTATTCGTTTAGCGATCAAGAACCGAAAAAAAATCTTCAATGCAACCACCATCACTTTGATCGAAGAGGCCGAAAGGCCAGCGTGCTTGCGATCGCCAAGGTATTCGCTGATGATCGGTAGAGTCACAGCGCGCGGATTATCGATTTTCTTGCTAGAAGCGCACCAATGCGCGAAGTCGCCTAGCGACCTTTGAGTGGAGAGCTGGTAATTTTCAGAAAGACCGCGCTCGACGGCGAGGAAACGAATAAACGCGTCGATTGAGTCTTCCATTACGCCACATTGTAGCGGCTGGTGTATCGCCTGCCAAACCCGGTGCTTGCAACTGGCCGCGGCGGCCACAGCGCGCCATTCCTACGATTTATTGACAAGGCAATGCGAAGTGTTCGATGTTTGTTTACGATGAGTTTGGATCTCAACACCATCTTGAAAGATTGGGCACATGAAAGCGGCAGCATCAAAGTGCGCAAGATCGCTGGTCTGGATGGCCGCGAGAAATTGCAACTGCGAGTCGATCTGGGCGTGTTGCAAATGGAGCTGACCGGTCGGCCTGATGGTCGGCGCCCGCATAATTGCGAATCGCTTTTAGAATATCACCAAAAACGCGCGGCCCGCGCCGAGCAGAAAGGCGAGACTTACGAGGTGACACCTGAGCAATGCGCGGAGCTTCAGCAGGAAGGCATCCAATATTATCATCGTTACCTGAGTCTTTTTCAGATCAATGATTTCGAAGGCGTGGTGCGCGACACGCAACGTAATCTCGATCTTTTTACTTTTGTTGCCCAGCATACGGATCGCGAGGAATTTTCCTGGGCTCTCCAGCAGTTCCGGCCTTACGTGCTCATGATGAACACCCGAGCCAAGGCGTCCATTCTGCTCGGCGAGGGAAAATTTGCCGAGGCCATATCTGAGATTGAGCGCGGTCGTGACGCGATTACGGAATTCTTGCAACAATCAAATTTTCCGGAGCTGGTATCGAAAAGTTCGGAAATCGCGTTTCTCGACGAATGGCTTGAGGAAGTGAAGGCGAAGCGGCCGTTATCGAAATTGGAGGTCATGCAACGCGAGATGGAAACTGCGATTGCAAAGGAACTCTACGAGCGCGCTGCCGAGTTGCGCGATGCGATCAAGCTGCTGAAGACGCAGAAGTCGGCGTAACCGGCCGCTCGAACCAGCCGTATTGATCGGCTCGGGCGATGTAATTACCTGAGATATGAAGACTGCGTTCTATTCACTCGTTCTGACTGTTTTTGTCATTCTTCCTGTCCGCGCGGACCTGACGATTGTCTATTCAACAACAGTGCAACCTGCGAGTGACAATCAAAAGGTGGAACCAACTCCCACTGCGGTGGCGGCCGGTAGCAATATGACCATCAAAGTCAAAGGAGACAAAGCACGTATTGATGTGTCTCCGCAAGTCACTGCAATCTTTGATGGACAAACTGGCGAGCTGATCAACCTGCTGAACGATCAGAAGACCATTGTCCGCGTTGCGCCGGACAAGATGAGAGCGATCGCCGATATGTTAAATAAATTCAACAGCAACAAAGCAGCCTCGGACAAACCCAGACTCACAGCCACTGGCCAGAGGGAAACGATCAACGGTTACGAGACCGAGCAATATACATACGAAGGACCCGATTTTAAGGCAACCTATTGGATTGCACCCAATTACCCGAACGGCGCCGCCGTCCTGGCGCAACTTCAGTCGATTAAATCCGAGCTTTGGGATGCGGCTAATACGAAAATGCCTGACTTTCGCGATTTCCCCGGCTTGCCAATCCGGATGCGCGTGATCGTTGGCAAGGAAAACCCGGCAGGCGAGCATAGCCCCAGCGGCTTGGGACACCCGATAGAAATTACCAGCACTGTGACAGGTGTAAGCCTCGACTCGGTTGCCGATGGCCAGTTTACCGTGCCTGCTAATTACAAAGAAAGAAAGCTGCCGGATATTTCTAACCAGAACGCGGCTCCGTCCGTTGCGCCCAATCCATAACGCATTTTCGCGCGAGGAGCCGTTCTGTCGAGGCAGCTGTGGCAGTTGCAAGGTTTCGATTTTGCGGGCGACACGCCTGCGCTACAGTTAGCGAGCCATGCCTTCATTTGTGCTGGCATCCACTTCACCAAGGCGAGCTGCATTGCTTTCCGACGCGGGATTTCAATTCGAAATCGCGCCGCCGTGACTAGCGGAAAAATTCGATGCAGCTCTGACAATACGTGAGCTCACGCAGTGGAACGCCATTCGAAAAGGCATGTCCATTGCGCAAGCGCGTCCCGATGCTGTCGTCCTCGCAGCTGACACACTCGTCGCACTGGAGAATGAAGTGATCTGTAAACCGGTAGACTTGGACGAGGCCACGCAGATGCTTCGGCGCCTCAGCGGGCGAACCCACGAAGTTTGTTCGGCCGTTCTAATTTACCACCAGACATCGGGAAGATCGGCGGTTTTTCATGATATTTCCCGTGTGCGCTTTCGCCGGCTCAATCGCGCGATGATTGATAAGTACGTGGCAAAAGCGGATCCGCTCGACAAGGCTGGCGCCTATGCCGCGCAAGGAAGCGGCGCCGAGATCATCGCAAAAATTAACGGCTCATTCACAAACGTCGTCGGGCTGCCGATGGAAAAGACCATCGATGCGCTGGCTAAATTCGGAATACGGCCGAGAAAGTCCTAGCGTCCGGTTCAACGATTCATTTAGCGGCCACCCGACACAAGGAGACGACCAACTGCTAAAACGAGCATCACAGTTGGAATTAGGAGGCTGAGACCGTTTAGCAAAACCCCGGCAGTTGCTCAAATTTCTCGCTGGTGTCGGGCTCCCTCTCGCCCTAAGTGCTGCGAGGAACCCAAAAGCCGCGAGCGCAAAAACGACTAGTCCGAAAAATGGCAACGCCCAAATAATATCGCTGCCACCTTTACCGATCGGAGGCATTTCCATGAGTGACAGGAAAACCAGAACCTCAGTTCCAGGCGCAACGATCGCTGTAACAAAGGAGAAGTATGTCAAATGATGTGTTCGCGATTGTCTGATCGAAGCCGAATCGTTTTTGTCTGCAAATTGTGGCGGGCCCGAATGAACCGGACGGTCTTGCTCTTTGCCCGCATCAAAATTGAATGTGTAACCGCGATAACACCGCCTTGCGCCCGCACACCACGCAAGAGCGCGCTGTCGCTGATTCCGGTAGCACAAAAAATGATGTTCTGGCCGTTGGCCAGATCATCAGCCGAGTAAACGCGGTCCAGGTCTTTCTTGTAGCCATCATCAATTAGCTTCTTTCGTTCCTTGTCGTCTCGCGGCCACATTTTGCATTGCATGTCGCCGCTGAGACATTTGATGCCCGCCGCTGCCAATACCGCTTCGGGCGAACCACCGATGCCCATGTAAAGATCCACATCAGATTCGGGCAACGACGGAGCGATGGCCGCGGCGATGTCGCCGTCACCGATCATGCGAAGAGAGGCGCCTGCCGCACGAATTTGTTCGACGATCTCCTTGTGTCGCGGCCTGTCGAGCATCATCACCGCCACGTCCTGGACGCGCTTGTCCACCGCGTGCGCGACGATTGCCAGCATCTCCGCGATCGGCATTTCGAGTTGGAGCGAATCGCCGCGTTTTTTCATGTATTCGATTACCCGCGGCCCGTAAGCCAGCTTCGACATGTAAAACGAGGGGATATCCCGTAGCGCCACTTTCACCCCTTCCTCGGGACTGGCCGCCGCAATGCAACTGATCGAGTTTGGTGCGCCCTTGGAAATATTCGTTGTTCCATCGATTGGATCGACGGCGATGTCGAACTGTGGCGAGCCGGGAACCCATGTCCCAAGCTGCTCGCCTTTGAAAATTCCAGGGGCTTCGTCCTTCATTCCTTCGCCGATCACGACTTCGCCGCAGATGTTCATCAGGTCGAACATTCCGCGCATCGCGTCGCATGCGGCAGCATCGGCTGCTTCCTTGTCGCCCCGACCGAGCCAGCGCAACGAATTGAGCGCCGCAGCTTCTGTCGCGCGCACAAAATCGAGTTCGATGACGCGCTCGATGTCCTGATAATTCTGTTTGGGCAATCGCAGAGCCACGGAGCGTCAAGCTTCACGCATGTCGCGCGCGATGACAAGGTATCAAGGCGCTACGTCTCGCGAGCTCACAAAGTTCAAGTCGCTGCTCATGGGCGGTGCACCTCCATAAACAAGCCGAGTTAAACAGCCGCAATTCGCAATCAGCCGCCACGTTTCGCCGCGTGGCGGCTTTTGTCTGCGAGGCGCAGACATTTGCAGCTTATTTTCCCATTCCGGCCACAGCGTGCTCCGAGTGCTCTTGCGCGCTGTGACTATGCAGCGATGGGCGGATGCGAAGAAAAAACTGGAAAGCGTAGCCGAGATCGTCTCCGTAATAGCGATCGAGGCGGTCGGGACGGTCGTTGATGGTGAATTGCGTGCCCAGTCCTACGTCGAGACCGTTGCCATGCGACAAATCGCGTACGTAACCGATCGTGTAGCCGCTCACCGGAAAAATGTGAGATTCATCCGGCGGTTTAAGGACGAGTTCATGTCCGGATTTTTCCACGCGTTCCCAACGCAAATAAACGGTGTCGCGTCCGCGCTGATAATCTGACTCCACCAGGAACGACTGTGTTTTACCTTCGCCGGTGTCGTGGTTCCGGCCCCACACAAATGTGTTCGACCAGTTGCTATCCTGGCCGAGCGGCAGGTTGTAAATGACCGACGCCGTTGTGCGATGTCGATTGAGTGCAGGCTCGAGAGCTTCTGGGCTTTCGATGTAGCCGTACGAAACTTGCAGCGCCAGATTGCGGGTTGGGTTCCAGGAGATTCGGCCACTGTACGAATCGAAATTCGGCTGATCGAAATTGTAACGGTTTTCGTCCGGTTCACGCCCGGTGAAAATGCTGCCTTCAATCTTTACGTTATTCCAAGCGACACCGGCAGTGGCGACGCCAAAGGTGACGTGGGTCGAATCTTGCCAGTGATGGCCGAGCGGCGCGTCGGGATCATCCATCGCTGATGGGCGATGCATGAATGTTGGCGGACCGAGCGCCGGTTCCCCTGGATAACCGAAGTAAACGTAGGCGCTGAGATCGTAATCGAATTTTTGCGACAGACTGACTGAGAGTTCGTCGAAGAGATCGTGTGGATGTTGGCGATCGTGCAACGGCTGGTCGTGCCATGATTCGCCGCTTTGAAAGAGAAGCGGATAACCGCGACCACCTTCCGTCAGCGGGTCGAGACTCATCATTAAACGCGCACCCAACTGTGCATTGTTTCCGAGCGGATGCGAAAACATCGCCATGATCCAGTTCGGCGCGTCGATCCGATCATCGCCGCGTCGGGTGCTCACGTTGGTGTAACGCGGGAAAATTGCGCCGTGCAACATCAGCATGTTCTCGTCAAACATGAACATGCGACCATACATTGGGCTCGAATCCGGCAGCCAGCTCGTGCCTGAGCCTTCGCGGCTCATTGGATCTGCAATGTCGATAGACGAATGCATTTCCATGTGCATCTCATGACCCTCATGGGAAGGCGCGTGCATCTGCTGCGTTTGATGGGACTGATGCGACACATGTGACTGATGATTGGGCGTTGATCGTTCGACGTTGGGCGTTCGGCGTTTGCTTTGTTTCAGGGGCACGAGTTTCATCCCGCATTTCGGACAATTGCCGGGATGATCCGTGACGACTTCCGGATGCATCGGGCACGTGTATTTCTGTGTCTTCCCATACTCCTGCTCTTGCTCGTAATCGTGCTCGTGGAGCGGGCGATTGAGGTCAATCGCCCCTATCTGCACACGCGTTGCGAGTGTCAATGCGCAAACGAAAACTAAAATCTGTCTGTTCATTTCAGACGCTGAAACAGGTCAATTCTGTAGTGGCAGCCGTGTCGGCTGCGCGGTCTGTGCAAATGCAGGCGGCACGCCTGCCGCTACAGCAGAAGATTTACGGTCGCGGATCGCGACTCGTTAACCCAAGGAGGGAGGCGCGTGAGCGAAAAGGCTCTGCTGTAAGATTAATTCAGCGAATGAATGCGCGTCGGGCGGTCCCGTGTCGAGAGACGATGATGCCTGCGCGTTGGATAAAAGCGCAACTAGCGCGAACTCTTCACCGCGAAGATCGACATCCGAAAAATCTGCGTCGTCGCGCGCCCAACGTTTCGTTTTCGCAAGAACAACAGCGCGCAGGATTTTGCAGCATTGCACCTGCGCGGTTTGCTGTTTTTGCTTTGCTGGTTTGGAATGAAACGGGCACGCGGCTTGCGCCAATTCGGTTTTTGCTGCAAGCGCCGCGAACGCGCAATGATTGGAGATCGCGATCCAGGAACAAACTACAATCGCGACGACCGCCCAACGCATACTCGCTTTCATGTTCGATGTCGGCTTTGGAGTGCACGGACACGTCCGCGCTTTGAAAGCGGTGACATGTCACCGCACTCCAAATACTTCCCGAGGCGCGATCACTCAAACATTTTCTTCCGCGGCGGTAATCGGCGCAGCGCCAGTCGCGGTGACCTCCGGTGGTGCCAACGGCACGCTCGGCGGCATGGCGGCTTGTGAATCGAATGGTGTTTGCCTGATGCGTGTCGACATCAGCATCGCGGTAAAAAGAAGAGCGGCTGCGAGATAATACGGCGCGCCTGGAAGGTGAATGGAATTTTTCGGATCGATGAACCATCCAAAAATTCGAAGGAATACCCATGGGCCTACAATGAACGTGATCGAACGCATGCTCTGGAGCGCGCCTTGCAATTCGCCTTGCTCGCGTTCGCTAACGCGATGAGTCATCATGCTCTGCGCGGCTGGCATGGAAATGTTCCAAAGTGAAATGATCGGGATCGAAGCCAGCAACCACGCGCCCGTTTTGGCCAGGCCGGCGACAAACATTCCGCTCGATCCAAAA
This sequence comes from Verrucomicrobiota bacterium, assembly GCA_003217875.1. GTDB lineage: Bacteria > Verrucomicrobiota > Verrucomicrobiia > Chthoniobacterales > UBA10450 > Udaeobacter. The sequence goes on along the minus strand of QHMR01000135.1, from coordinate 1,050 downwards.
AACTGGCCGATGTAAAGCGTCCGTTTTTCGCCGAAACGTTTCACCATTACACCGGTCAATCCGCCGGAAATCGCGGCGGTGACGATTCCGACAACCATGAGCGACAGTCCGATCATTCCCTGGCTCCAGCTGTAGCGATAAATCGCGTAAAGTGCCCAGACGCTAAACACATTGTGCGCGAGATAGGCGAGAAATTGGATCATGGTCAGCCGCCAAAGTTCGTGATGAGAACGCAAGAGCGCGAGCGAGCCGACCGGGTTGGCACGCCGCAACGCGAATTGTTTTCGCTGATTTTGCGCCAACGATTCCGGAACGAAGAAGTAGCCCCAGAGCCAATTCGCTAGACTAAGAGCGGCTGCAATCCAAAACGCGAGACGCGGATTGACATCGCCCGCCAATCCACCGATTGCTGGTCCGAACGTGAATCCGATGCCGAATGCCACGCCGATCAGGCCGAACGCTCCAGCTCGCTTTTGCTTCGGCGTAACGTCGGCGATGTAAGCCATCGCGGTCGGAATGCTTGAAGTCGTGATTCCAGAAATAATTCGACCGAGGAAAAGCCAGTTCAACGTGGGCGCCATCGCCATCACGATGTAATCTAAACCGAGACCGAGATTTGAGAGCAGAATGATCGGGCGTCTTCCAAATCGATCTGATAACACTCCGAGCAAGGGTGAAAAGACAAACTGCATCAGCGCGAAGACCACCGCGAACCGGGCGCTCCATTTCGCCGCATCAGTCATCTCGCCGCCGAGAAAATCCAGAATCAGCTTCGGCAAAACGGGGATGATCAAACCCATCGCCAGGATGTCGAGGGTCACCGTGACGAGAATGAAAATTATCGCGGCCGGGCGAGACTTCATGCGAGTGGAGCATGAACGCAACGTTGTAGCGGCGGGTGTGTCAACCACCGGAGTAGATGGAACCGCAAGAGCTGTAGGCGGGGTATTTCTCAGTTCATCTCGCGCGCAAGATCGCGAGGCTGGCGTAACTCAGGCATACATGCCTGACGCGCCGAGCAGGGTTCGCAGCCTGCTCCCCCTGCGGGCA
>QHMR01000183.1 GCA_003217875.1 Verrucomicrobiota bacterium | reverse complement strand
CTTGGCAAATCGCGAGTTCCTCCTGTTGCGACGGTCTAAAACTGAGCGAAATGATCACGCGTGAATGCGGCAACGCGGTTAAACGACGAAGTGTGTAAGGGTTCTGACGTTGGACCGCGCAACTCCTGGGCGGCTGGGAAAGCTCGCTTACTACTACCTGTTGTTGTGGTGTGTCTCGCTACCTTCTTGGCACCAATGCGGATATTCGGCGGCGCGGTCGAACAAGCTGCAGGGAATGACAACACGGGGAACTCTTCAGTTGCGCCTGTTATCACAGCAAAGCCCGATCACGTGATAGTCGCTGGTGGGCGTGGCAACACTGAGATCCAATGGAATACAGGGAATGGTTCGATGGGGTTCGTCTTTGTAACGACTAAAGATGGCAAGCCGGTTTTGTTTGCTACCGGCGCGAAAGGTAGGCGCGTGGTCCCTTGGATCCGCGCGGATAAGTATGTTTTCGAGCTTTATAGTGATGACCAACGGCGGACGTTGCTCGCCACAGTAACCGTATCTGGAACCACGGAAAGCAAAGGCTCTCCGCGCGCCGTGTTGCTACAAGAAAGAGCTCGCTGGCTGCTGGTTGTGGCGCTGATAGCGATTGTTTATATCGCCGTTTATCTCAGTTCGAAGGGAACGCTGCGTACGACATTTCCTACCGAACCAACGACGTCTCCTCGCCCACTCCACGTTGGACGAAACCTTCTCCTGGGTGTAGCAGCCTTCGTTTGTCTGGATGGCGTCATCTTTCATACGGGATTGTATGCCTCGATCTTGGCACCCGATTCGTACGCCGGGCGGTTGGCGGTGATTACGCGAGCCGAAAAGCAGCGCCCTCCCTCGGGTCTGAAAGAGGTGCTGGTTCTGGGAGATTCGAGGATGGCAGAAGGGTTCTCGACCGCGGTGGCTGACGAGCTTGGGTCGGCAGCCGGATTCAAATTTGTGACTCTCGCTGAACCCGCCTCTACCGCAAACACTTGGTACTATATGCTTCGAGAAGTGGACCCAACAGCGCAACGCTACTGGGCGATTGTTGTGCCTTACGGCATTGGCTACGAACCGACCAGTGCTGAGTCCTTGAGAATCTCCATGGCAGCCCCGCTCTTGCGCTATGGCGACTGCTTCACTTTTGCTTCTGCTTTTCAGCAATGGTCTGGTCGGTTCAGAGCAGTCACGGCATGCATATTGCGGGGATCGGCATATCAGAGCGATGTTGCAGATTTTCTTGAACATCCCATCGCCAGAATAGAAAACGTTCAACGAGAGTCGGCAATGGTTCGTGCGCGGGCTGTTTATAAAGGGCGGGATTATGACATGGTGGGCACGTCCTATGACGCCACGACAGGCCAGATGACTTTCCCGCCACGACTAACCGAAGCTCAGCGGGAAGCGATTCGGAAGAGTTTATTACAACCGTCTCAATCGGAAATGCAATACTCCCTGAGACTACAACGCGATTGGATCCCGCGAATTTTAAATCGCTATTCGAAGAGTGCCACTACCATTGTGCTTACGCCGGTCCCACGGGGGCCGTTTGCTGAACTCCCTGCCTTCTCTGTGGGACAACGCGCGCCTTTTCCCCAGGTGACGAGGCAGAGAACAGTTTTTTCCCTTCCCGAACAAACGTTCGATTTCCTCGAAAAACCCGACTACTACTTCGATGCATTCCACCTCAATGCCAAGGGCCGGCAAAGGTTTACCGAAAGGCTAGTTAATGACCTCGTGGCACGGCTTGCAGCAGCCGATTCACATGCCAGCTATCCCTAATGTTATTCAATAGCTTCCAGTACTGGATGTTTTTTCTGATCGTGGCGGTGCTGTTCTACAGCATGCCGTTTCGCATTGGGAAAGTGCTGCTGTTACTCGCAAGCTACGTGTTTTACATGTGGTGGGATCCGCGATTCATCGTCCTCATCTTGACCTCCACGGTGGTTGATTACTTCCTGGGGATTTGGCTGGAGGTCACAAGCGGCCGCCGCAAGAAGCTTTTGCTCGCCATTAGCCTTGTCGTTAACCTGGGGATTCTCGGCTTCTTTAAGTATTATGATTTCTTTGCGGGTTCCTTAGCTGGTTTGCTGCATATCCCAAAATCATCCGTAGTGCTTCAAGTTGTTCTCCCTATCGGAGTCAGCTTCTACACGTTCGCCAGTCTTTCTTATACCCTCGATGTCTATTGGGGAAAAATGAAGGCGGTAAGAAACCTGATCGACTACGCGCTGTTCATTGCATTTTTCCCTCATCTTATTGCAGGTCCAATCATTCGCGCCCGACAATTCATTTCTCAGATTCAATACTGGCGGCTTCCAGCAGCAATTGTGATTCAGAGCGGTATCATCCTTGTCCTGTCTGGCCTGTTAAAGAAGATGGTCTTTGCCGATCGCTTCGCCGTTGTCTCCGACGCGTACTTTAGGGACCCGGCCGCGCACCCAGGTTGGCTGGCTGCGTGGTCAGGTTGTCTTGCCTTTTTTATGCAGGTATTCTTTGATTTTTCTGGTTACACCGACATTGCTCGCGGTTGCGCCAAGCTGCTTGGGTTTGAGTTTCCGCTTAACTTTGCGCGGCCATTCTTATCGAGAAATCCACCTGACCTCTGGCAGAGATGGCATATAACTCTCTCCACATGGGTTCGGGACTATTTGTTTATGCCGTTCAGTCGGGGAAGAAAAGGTCGATTCGTGTTATACCGCAACATGCTGGTAGTAATGGTGCTGGTGGGACTGTGGCATGGAGCTAACTGGACATTTGTCGCCTGGGGCGCATACCACGGTCTTCTGTTAATCGGCTACCGTCTTTTCGATCGGGCAACAGTCGGCACGCCGATTGATAGAGTTATGAAACAGCGCTGGTTCGTTCCGTTTAGCGTTGGATTGATGTTTGCGGCCTTTGTGCTGAGCGCAGCGTTCTTCCGTCCGAAGACTCTCCAGACCAGCGGATATGTCTTAAGTGCGTTATTTGGTTTCCATCACGTCACGGGCGAATTTCTCCTAACGACCGGTACGATCGTGCTCATTTTCATTTCGCTGTTTCTGGCGGTCGCGCAGGAACGTAATCAGTTTATTGATCGCCTGGCTTTGCAACCGGCGCGCGTTCAAATTCCGGCATACGTTTGCGCGTTTCTGGCGCTCGAACTATTTCCGGCGACCGGTCCGGTGCCGTTTGTCTATTTCCAGTTTTGAGCGCGCTGCCAGCAAAGATCCGAATCGGAAATTCCGCAGGAGAATGGGCCTGACTGGGCTCGAACCAGTGACTCTGTTACTGAGCGTCTTTATATAACATGCTAGCGGTAAGTCTATTATAAGCTATTTCTGATCTTCTTTAGTTTTCGCTTGATACTGCTTTATGATACTCGATGCTATCTGACATGATCTCAAACGACGTATGGACGAAGTCGAAAACCGCCTGCCTTTACCGCTACAACCCGAACGGTCAGTATTTCGCCCGCGTCCGGTTTGGCGGCAAGCTTCACCGCAAGAAGCTCGGCACGGATGACTACCAACTGGCCCGGCGCAAGCTGGCCGACTTCAGGCGCGACCTTGGCCGCACCGATGGCCGCGCCAGCAACACCAGCTTCGGCACAGCGCTGGACAAGTACGCGAGGACGTTCGGCGGACTCTCGCCCTCGTCGCAAAAGGACAAGCGCGCTGTCATCGGCAAACTGAAGGCGACATGGTTCGGCATCGACACCTTACCCTTGCGAACGATCAAGCCAAGCGACGTTTCAGCATGGCTGTCGCGCCACTGCGGAAATAAGGGCGCAAGCTACCACAATTCTGTTCTCACAGTGATCCGCGACGCCTTCGATCTCGCGGTTAAAGACCGCATCATCGCGGACAGCCCGGCGGCGCATCTCAAGTACCGTAGGCGCGCCGCGCCGATCCGGTTGACCCCGACGTTCGACCAGTTCAAGCAGATCGTTGCCAACGTCCGGGCGCAAACCCAAAACCGCGAGGCTGAGCAGAGCGCCGACTTCATCGATTTCATCGGACTCGCCGGACTCGGCCAAGCCGAAGCCCGCGCTCTCACGCGCGCCGACGTTGATCTGGACGCCGGACGCATCATTACCTATCGCCACAAGACGAGGCAAGGCTTCGTTATCCCCGTGTTCCCGCAGGTGCGTGCACTGGTTGAGAAGCTGTGCAGCGGCAAGGCGCATCACGAGCGGCTGTTCAAGCACGATGATGCGGCGAAGGCGCTGAGCAATGAATGGCAGGGACACAGAGACGGCGGCAAGCTCATCCTCAACACTTACTCGCACGTCCGGCGTCCGCACAGCGAGCGCATGGCAGCATTGATGACTGACGGCGAGCCAGAGAATGTGATTCCGATCACGGCGCAAGCGTAACTAAAATAATCTGAAGTTTTTGCCTTGTGCTCCCCAGTGTTCATGAGAACATCATGACAAGGTTACGCAACATTGCGCCGACTGAAGTTCTCTGACAGAGGTTCGCAGGGCGAGCAAAACGTGTTCCAAGGGAACACGCTCTGGGGAGAGAAATAAGTTCGGCGTGAGCGCGAGAGCGACCGCGTGAGCGGTAAAAGCGGCCTGTCGTAGAAGGGCTACGGCGTCCGGTGGACTGAACTCGATGGTGTTGAGACGGCTTCCGAGGTGGAAGTCGGGCGCACGAACGGGGAGCAAGCAGAGTTCGATGACCTTGACGGCTTTTGGGCCGCTTCAAAGGCCTGCTTTTTCAGAACCACAACTTGAGGACGCTTACATGCCACAACTCAAATCTGCGCCACGCGAAGCAAACGTTTCGCCCGGTGCGCTAAAATTGAAAGAGGCTCGTCAATATCTTGGCGGCTTGTCAGTTCCAACTATGCACCGACTCATCGCAAGGGGACTGCTCCGGCCTAACCGCTCGTTGCGACACCTTTTGTTTCCAAAAAGTGAACTTGATCGTTTCTTGCGAGACGGCTTGACCTAACACCGGCAAACACAGATTCGAGCGATGAGCAACATCCTAACGACAAAGGTGAAAAGATCACGCGAGCCGGTTAGAGCGTGCCCTCAAAAACAGAGCGCAATGTTCTTGAACGCCTTCCCGTGTTTCAGCCAGGACACCGTTACGGAAGTCATGAAACGCAACTTGTTCTCAATGCCGCTCCCGAACGAATGGCGTTTTGGTGATTCAAACAATGGCTCGACGCGCCGGCTGAATTGGAAAAAGTTCAAACGCTCGGACAATGAAGGCACGGACTGGCATAAGCTCGTTGGTCTGTGTGACGTGGTCGAGCGCGACCGGCGCTACGTGATCTTCGTCATCGAGGGAAGCAAAGACGCGTTGGCCGCGTTTGAGTTTGCCCACCGCGCCGGAGTCTTGCGCGACGTCGGCGTCGTCGCCGCGCTCGGCAGTGGTTATCGCCCGATCAACAGCGAACTCAAACGACTCGCCGGACGCCGTTTGATCGTGATCGGCGACCGTGACCACGTCGGCGTGGAAAGTGTGCGGCGCGGTCTCGTCGGCTCTGTGTTCCATTGGGGTCGATCACGTCGCGCTTAACTGGAACTCGTTCCCAGATGCCGATGGGAAGGATTTGTTTGACCTGCTACAGTCCAGCAATGGCAAAACCCCCCATTGGTACTGCAAGTTTTTTTCTTTTTTCTCTCCCTTCCTCAGTGTTCCTCAGTCTTCTCAGTCTTCTCTGTTTTCTCTGTTCTCTCTGTTCTCTCTGTTCTCTCCTAAGCCTTTCATCTGCACGGCATCAGGACAGCGGAACCGAAAGCTGTTCGACTTGGCGCGAGCGACGAAGCAATTTGGTGTCCACCAAAGAAAACTAACTCACTCAGAACTCGCACAAATTTTGGACGCTTGGTATGCGGCTTCCGCGCCTTTCATCGAAATGGGGCGCGACGAGTGCCTGATTCACTTTCTGCGCGTCCGTGATAAAGTCAGATCTGTTCCCGCTAACATTAAGG
>QHMR01000081.1 GCA_003217875.1 Verrucomicrobiota bacterium | reverse complement strand
GGTTTGTGCTGTTAGTTCTGGAGAGAATTACGGTTGTCCTTTTCTGGTTCCTACAGGCTGACAATTCCAAACTCAGCGCCGCTCGTCTATAGGACCAAAGTCCAATCCCGCGTCACATTGGTGCAGGCGCACTCGCCGCGGCGAGCGCAGGCATAAGGAATTTTCCGTCACCTAGAAATGGAACCGCAAACCTGCGCCAACCAGGTGCTGCCCCAGATCGCGACTCTGGTTAGTATTGATTTGGGTGTTCGTATAATCGAGGTAGTGGTATTCGATAAAGGTGCTGAACTTGGGATTCCAATAATAATCTGTGCCTGCGATCACCTGCCACGCGAGGTCCGCGTGATTTGCCCCTCCGCTGCCGTTAAAGGTGCCACTGGGGAGTTCCGCTCATGCTACGCAGACTCAGAGGATTCGCTGGTGATGACGAGCGCAGCGTCTGGTGCGCGTGTTTCGCCGCAGCTGCTGCCTGCAAGAGTTTGGAGGGCCTGCCAGGAACGAACTGGCTCGGCTCTTTGCTCGGGCGGCTGAGCAGTACTACCTAGGCTGCGAGAGCCTTGTGAACGACCTTCACCAGAGCCTCGTCTTCGAAAGGTTTTGTGAGAAAGGCGAAAGCTCCCGAGTCGAGTGCGGTCTGGCGCACTGACGGATCATCGCGCCCTGTCATGAAAATAATCCGCGTCTCCGGCGAGTCTCGCCGGATGCGAGCCTGCACTTCCAAACCATTCATCTGAGGCATCCATACATCGAGGATCGCTACGCGACATGGGGCGCGTTCGAGCCTGGCGAGAAAGGTGAGCGGGTCGCTAAACTTTTCTGCAATAAAACCGGCCGAATTCATTAACCGGCCAAGTGCCTTGAGCATGGAGACGTCATCGTCGAGGAGCCAGATACCATCGCTGGCGGAAGCACTCAGCGGGGAGCCTTTCGTGTCCAAATCTTCGAAACGATTAGGGGAACTTGTATTGAGCATGTCATAATCCAATCTTTTTACACCAGAATATAAATATGGGCCCAGATCGATGCAGCGCTATGGGACCTTAGTCTCATCCCCCCTCGGGAGCACTGGAGCACGAATTCTGCCACGCTTTTTATACGGAAGACGAGAGGCAAGTGGCTGTCTCAAACTTTAGCTCGCTCTTCCGGTGATTTTTCTGTGGTTTTGCCTTCTCTCCGCAACGAAACTACGCCACTTTCGATTTGTCGTCCTGTGGCAAGCGAACTGTGAAACACGCGCCTCCACCGTCACAATTTTCTCCCGAGAGGGTTCCGCCGTGCGCCTCGATGATGCTGCGAGAAATGGCCAGCCCCATTCCAGTCCCATCGGATTTTGTCGAAAAGAATGCCTCGAAAAGTTTCTCGGCGGTTTCCGCCGGAAAACCGGGACCAGTATCGCGCACGCTGACGAGAATGTCTCTATTCCCATCACGGCCCGCCTGGATGAAAAGGCGTCGCGCATCGGGGGGCATATCCGACATTGCTTCAAGGGCGTTGAGCGCGAGATTGAGAAGCACTTGCAAGAGCTGCACCGGATCTCCCCAAACCTGGCCCGCATCGGGATCAACTTTGGTTGTCACTCTTCCCTCCCGTCTAATGGCATCGGCGTGCACAATGCGAAGGAGCTGGTCAATCGTGTCCCCGATCGGGATTAAGGAGCGGCGTGCCTCGCCTTTGCGGACCATGTTGCGGACGCCCTGAATAACTTCGCCGGCCCGACGGCCGTCAGCCACGATGTCGGAGAGCAACTCCGTCAATTCCTCAGTTTCCATTTTACCCGCCGCGAGTAAGCGTTGCCCGGCGCTGGCGTTCGCTACGATTGCCCCAATTGGATTGTTGACTTCGTGCGCGAGCGACGCCGCCAGTTCGCCCATCACCGCGACGCGTCCCACCCGGGCCAGTTCCATGTTTTGGAGCTGATGCTCCAGCTCCGCCTGCTTGCGCGCGGTAATGTCGATCACCGACGCCAGAACAAACAAACCTTCCGTGGTGTGGATCGGATTGAGCCCCACTTCGACGGGGAATTCGCTGCCGTCTTTTCGACGGCCAAAAAGATCGCGCCCGGCACCCATGGCACGGCTGCTGGGTTGGGATAGAAAACCCTTGCGATAACCGGCATGTCGATCGCGGAAACGTTCTGGAATCAACGTTTCGATATGGCGGCCGATCAACTCGCTGAGTGAATAGCCGAAGACGGTTGCGGCCGGCGCGTTGGCGAAGCTGATCACGCCGGCTGAGTCGACCATGATCATCGCGTTCGGTGCCGCATCGATTACGAGCCGGAATTTTTCTTCTGCGAGCTTCCGCTCGGTGATGCCAATGCAGGAGCCGATGTAACCGAGGAACGCACCATCGTGTGCAAAGCGTGGTATTCCATTATCAAGAACCCAGCGATATTCACCGTCATTTCGTCGCAAGCGATACTCCATCGTGAACGGTTGCCGAGCGTTGAAGGAGTTTCCGTAGACTTCGAGACAGTGGTCTAAGTCGTCCGCATGAACACCTTCAGTCCAACCTTTGCCCAGTTCCTGCTCCATTGTTCGTCCGGTAAAATCGAGCCAGCCTTTGTTGAAGAAGGTGCAAAGTTTGTCTGGGCCCGACATCCAGATGAGCACGGGCGCCGAGTCGGCTACCGTGCGAAAACGCGCTTCACTTTCACGCAACTCTTCCTCCGCTATTTTGCGCTTGGTGATGTCGCGCGACACCCCGCGCGCGAAGGCCGGTTTCCCACGTTCGTCTAACTCGACGCTGCCATGACCCAAGATCCAGCGTGTGCTTCCGTCCGGCCGCGTGATGCGATATTCGCTTTCGTACTCGCCGCCGTGCTCGAACATGTGCTGCACGAGTTGCTTCATACGTTCGCGATCCCCGGGGTGCACGACCTGGAGCAATCGGTCAAACTTCATTGGCTCCGAATCCGCGAAGCCGAACAATTTTCTCCACTTCTCCGTTACCCAAAGTTCGTCACCCGGGATGTTCCAGAGCCACAAACCGAGGTTTGCCGCGTTGGCTGCTAGGTTAATACGGGCTTCGCTTTCCCGCAGTGCGGCTTCAGCCCGCCGGCGTTCCGCCATGCCGGCGGCAAGCGCCATCGCGGTAATCGTGAGCACAGCCGTCCAGGACTGCAGAGCAAGAAGCGACTGGTTTTCCGTTTTCTCGGCGAATGGCCCGAAACCATGCAGGGTGCCCCAAATCGCGATCGCTGAGAGAATGAAGATGCCCGTAGCGGTTTCGCGCTGTGTGAAGCGGAATGCTGTCCAAATGACAATCGCTCCGCAACTGAACGCGATTGGATAATTCTTGGCCGAAATTGTAAGCCATCCGCCGAAGACCGCTTCGCTGAGGACGAACAACAGCAGTAGGAGGATGCCCACTTCAACCGCTTCCCTCCTGTTCCAGCGCCGTTTTGATGCGATGCTCCAGAGAATAATCAATGGAGCGATCAGAAGGTCGCTCGTTGCGTCGCCCAGCCACCACGTCAGCCAGATTGCGCCATAATTGGCCCAATCCGCGAAACCAGCAAGTGCAAGACTGGTCACACCAAAAGCTGGGCTGATAATTGTGCTAACCACTGCTGCGAGCGCGAATTTAAAAACACCTTGCGGACGACCGAAGGCGGTTGTGCCGCCGGCGAACCGATTCACGAGCCAGGCACCGCACATAGCTTCGAGCGTGTTGCCGCTCGCGACGGCGAGCGATGTGGCGACATTGCCCGCAGTGCTAGCGTTCACGAGAAATGCGCCGACAAAAATTGCAGGCCAGGCTCGGTAACCGAGCACGAGCAATGCCGCGAGCGCAATTCCCGTTGGCGGCCACACCGGCGACGCACTCGCGTGCAAAGATGCCAGCATCAATCCAAACTTGCCGGCGATGAAGTAGACAAGCGTTAAAAGGCCAATGATTGGCAGCCCAGAAAAAGCTCGCGATTGCATTGCCTGACCGCCTCAGCGAATCGTCTTCTCTCTACGTCGGCCTTGAGCGAGGTCAACACCAGAAGACGAATCGCCTTCCAGATTTGCGTCATCGCGAAAGGCCCGACGCCTCTTCATCGACCAAAGCAGTGTGATCCAGCTCATCGGCAGAAATCACACCGCTCGCGATTGAACGCGAGCAATGACTTTTTTCGCGGTTGCGAGGCAGCCTCCGCGAAAACCAGGGAAACAAGCAAGCCCGCTAGCGCGATCAAATGCAGCATAACTCGTGTGCTAGTTGGGATAATAAGGAGAACGACGCTGAATGTAAATCCAAATCGAGGCGGAGTCCCCTTCGTTTCGACCAGGCGACCAAACACGAATTCAGCACACCATTCCTTCTGCCAACTCTAGAAGCCAAGCCATCTGATGGCTTCTAAGGCGCTGTGCCGCTCGCCTTGGGCAGCAATGACTCAACCGGGACGCGCAGCCATTTCGCGGCGGCTTCGTGTTCTTCGAACATCTCGACCTTCAATGGCGAGAGATCGGTCACGAGGGCGTGGATTTTAACGAGATGGGAAAGATTCGACGAGCGAGAGATCAGAAAAGCGATTGAATGGCTTCGCGGCCATGGTTTCTCTTCTGAGGAGGTCGACCAAGACGTTGTTTACCGCAGCTTCGTCAAGAATGCCGCGCGGCCTCCAGACGAACAGATTGGCGTCTTCGACGTACTCGACATCGAAGGGAAATTCCATGACGTTCGTTCGATCGAAGTTAAAGCACTGCCAGTGATTCAACTGCAACACCCAGCCATTTCGCCGCGGCTTCGCGTTCTTCAAACATCTCGACCTTCAATCGTGACTGATCGGTCATGAGGACGTGGATTCTGACGCGGTACGCGGCTTGCGAGTGCGCAACATAAAACGCGGACTTTAAGCCTGAACGGGACAAAGCTACCTTTTACTCCTCCTATGAAGCAAGGGAGCGAAAAAAATAGCAGCTAGAAGGACTAACTCAGCTACTACGGTAGATGTGTCGTAGGTCATTTACCTCGCGCAGCTAGGAAAGCCGAAGCCCCTAAGTAGGTGATCCCGAGACAGAATAAGAATAGCTCAACTAGCTTTAAAACATATTCCATAAGTCTTTACCTTGCTGTTTGAGGGCGCGACGAATAGCAGCGATAGACTCGTTGGATCCTCTTCGCTTCGAAGTGTGCACCGGTTCCAGAAGGCGCGACTCGTAAGAAGGTGTGGCGCCTGCGGGCTCCCACAATGGGCTCGGCGGAATCGTCGAGGAGCGTTGGCGCCGTGAGAGCGCGCCACGGCCAAGTAAGGGTACTCCAAAGGGCGGCACGCCTGTGCTTGTGGTGTGCACGGCGCCGGGCCAACTCGAATACTTTGTAGCGCTGGCGTTGCAGCAACACGGCCAGCAGGCCACTTTGCGTAAGGGTCGGGGTTGATTTTGTCATAACGTAGTTTTTCCGTTTTTCTGTTTTTCTGGTCCGAAGACTGGAGGATTTTCGCAGGTTTGGTGGGCTCTGCCTATGGGACCTTGGTCCAATGAGGGAGTAGTAAACATCCAGCCTCGAATGCGGCTAAAGCGATTATCTGCTCCCAGCTTAATCAAGCGCGTCGTGTCAGGCGGGTGGCCGAGTGCGCGATGAACCGTCTCGAGAAATTGTTCGCCATCAAAAGGTTTAGTCAAAAAAGCGACTATGCCGATTTGCATCGCAGTGATCCGCGCGGCGCTATCTTCGCGTCCTGTGATCACGATCACATGGGTCTGCGGCGATACAGCGCACAGCCGCGCCAGGACTTCCAAGCCGGTCATTTCTTTCATCCAAATGTCCAGCACGACAAGCGGCACGTCGTGTGACGCGACATAGGCAATGAAATCCTTGCCGTTACTAAACGGACGCACGACGAATCCATCTGAGGCGAGTAAACGGCCGGTCGCTCTGAGCATCATGGGATCATCATCCACGAGACAAACGATTTCCGACGAAGGCTGTTTGCTAGGTGTCATGCGCATTTGCGCGACCGCCCTTTTTTCAATTTGGGACGTAGCAATCATGCCCCACATTAGGTCCCGACCGGTCAGCAGGATATTGGACCTTAGTCTGATAGACTTTAGTCTTATGCGAGCTGGCGGGCCGGCGAGACGCCAGCGCGCTCCGAGGCGCGCACCAGATCAGGCGCTTTTGCATGACGCGCGGTGTTTCTTGGTTAGCAAGGCGCCCGAGCTACAGTTTGGAAACCAGATTTTCATGTTGCCGAAGCGAGCGCGAGCCGCACGGCAGTCAGGAGCTCTTCGTCGTCAAAAGGTTTGTTAATAAAGGCCGAAGCCCCCGCATTCAGGGCGGTGCAACGAACCAGTGGATCGTCCTTTCCAGTAAAGATGATGATGCGAGTCGAAGGTGAAAGCTCGCGGAGCCGCGATTGAACCTCCAAACCGCTCATCTGCGGCATGCAAACGTCAACTAACGCAACCGTGGGCCGATGGACCCGCACATAATCCAGGAACTTCTTGGGATCGCTAAACGTTTCGGCGTGCAAACCAACTGACGAGAAAAGTCGGCCCAATCCCTTGAGCACAGACGGGTCATCGTCGAGCAAGCAGATAACAAAGGCATTTGACGTTCGCACTGCGAACGACACTACGGTCAACTGCCGAGCGGCGTCTATTAGACCTTGGTCTTATACGTCCCGTAGGCGCGCGGCGCGCTCTTTGCGCCGGCCGCACAAGCCCGGCCACCGAGGTGACAACGATCTGTTGAATCCCAGTCGACGAACGAGAGCAGTCGCGCCAGTGCCTCCTAGACTTGATTCAGCGCATCGCGAACGGCAGCGATGAATTTTTCGTCGTCGAAAGGCTTAAGGAAGAAACCGACCGCACCGACCTGGGTCGCGATCGACTTCACGGCGACATCGTCGCGGCCGGTTATAATGATGATGCGCGTCTGCGGTGACAGTAAACACAGACGCGCGAGCACTTCTAACCCGGTCATTCTTTTCATCCAGATATCAAGAACGACGAGGTCGACACGGTTCGTAGAAACGTAGGCAAGGAAAGCTGCTGCTTCACTGAAAGTCTGTAGGACGCATCCGGCTGAAGTGAGCAATCGTCCGACCGCCTTCAGCACCGAAGTATCATCATCAACCAGACAGATGGTCCTCGGCGCTGGAGCTTCCTGCGGGTTCATATTGCCTTGCGGCAAGGCAGTCTGAGGGAGCCGATCGCTGTTTGTCTATTAGACTTTGGTCTTATGTTTTGCGGCCGAAGCAAGGCCGGCTCTTTGCATAAACATCACAAGCTCGGCCACCGACGTGACACCGAGCTTCTGCATCACCCGGCCACGGTGGACCTTCACTGTCTTCTCCGCCGTGCCCAGTTCTCCGGCGATCTGTTTGTTCAGCATGCCCGTAATGACGAGTTGCATTACTTCGAACTCACGGGGCGTAAGCAAATCAAGAAGTCGCCGCGTCTCATCTTTCTCGGCATTGCGCCGTCGATGCTCGGCCGATCGAATTAGAGCCCGCTCCACACATTGCAGCAGCTCGTCATCGCGAAACGGCTTCCGCAGAAAATCGACCGCGCCCGCTTTCATCGCCTGCGCGCACATTGGGATATCACCATGGCCGGTGATAAATACCAGTTGTTCCTCGCGACGGTGCTGGATCAGGGTTTCCTGGAGATCCATCCCGTTGATACCCGGCATCTGCACATCCACGATCACGCACGAAGGGCCGCTGTGTAATGGGCGCGCCAGAAAATCGGACGCCGATTCAAAAATTTCGCTCTTATACCCGGCGGAGCGGAGTAATCGCGCCACTCCTTTTCGTACCGACGCGTCGTCGTCGATCGCAAAAACCAAACTTTTTGGAGGAA
>QHMR01000080.1 GCA_003217875.1 Verrucomicrobiota bacterium | reverse complement strand
TTCGCGCCATTGAATGTTTTTGCCGGCCGTTCGTTCATGCCGGATGTCCCATCGCTTAGCCTCGCGATAATCGGGCTATATTTCTTCCTGCGTTGGATCCGCGATCGTGAGTGGGCGCCGCTTCTCGTGGCTGCGATCGTCATCTCGCTATGCATCCTGATAAAAGCCACGAGCATCATTGTCGCCGCGCCGCTTTTGTACTTAGCTGTAGCCGGGATCGGTGATCCCGGCCGACGTGAAATAAAGCTCGTGACAATCCGGGATCGCCGATCCCGGCTACAGCTGCTTCTGTTCGCTGCGCTCGCGGTCTTGCCGTCGGTTGCGTGGTATTGGCACGCGTACCAAATCGCGCAGCGATTTTATCCGTATCACTTGTTCGGTGCCGGCGGGATTCGGATCGAAAATTTCTCGTGGTACTGGGCTATTGCGCGAGAGACGGTGAAATCAAGCCTGACGCCGATTCTGGCTATCTTAGCGCTCGTTGGTTTGTTCGTAGCGCCGCGCCTGCGACGCTGTAGCGCTGAGGGCAGGCTGCGATCAAAGTATTCAGCTCTTTTTCATTGGTGGCTGGTTGCAATGGTTCTCTTCGTCATCATTGCAGGCTATGGCAACCGCCATCGATGGTATCAGCTTCCTTTCGTGCCGATAACAGCTGCACTTGCCGGTGCGGCTTGCGCTTTTCTTGGCTCAAAAATCTCTTCGCGTGTTGTCGCAATAACACTGTCAATCCTGGTCGCGAGTTCGTTTGGCATTCTTTCCTTTCTATGTGTGCGACCACTTTACGAATCCTCCGCCGCTCAACTTCGCGACGCTGGTCTGGAGCTAGACAAGACTACAGCGCCTGATGCGTTAATCGTTGCCGCAGACACCGGAGATCCGACGATATTTTATTACGCGAGGCGCAAGGGCTGGCATTTTCTGGAAAAACACGGCATTTACGCCGGCAATCCAAGCGACAATCAAGAAGCAATTACTAATCTTGAAGAGCTACGCCGCCGTGGTGCAACACACGTTGCTCTCACCACGAACACGTTCTGGTGGTTAGATTACTATCCTGAATTCGCGCAGCATCTCAGCGATAGCGCGGTGCTGATAGAGATGACTCCAGAGTTCAAAATCTACAAACTGAGTCCGATTGCGAGGTGAAACGTGTCGCCTTTGCTGTTTCTCTGGTGTCTCATATCGACCAAACTGGGAGAGACATTTGTAGGGCGTTCTGTGAAACACCTGGGGTGGCGTCTGGCACAGACGCCCTACAAGATTCTCGACTGCGGTCGGAATGACAACAGTGGAACCTTCGAAGCCGCGCCGTCAGCTTGGGTTATTCGATGCCACGATGATCGTGATGGGCGGCATCGTTGGCGCAGGAATCTTCGCGAATCCTTCCGAGGTAGCGCACCGCGTTCACACGCCGTTTCTGATCCTCGGCGTCTGGGTACTCGGCGGCTGTATCGCGATGTGCGGCGCTTTTATCTGGGCTGAGCTTGCAACACGCCTGCCCGCGGCAGGTGGCCAGTACGTCTATCTCCGCGAAGCATATCATCCTGCGGTGGCATTCATGTACGGATGGGGACTGCTTCTCGTCACGCAGACCGGCGGCATGGCTGCGGTGGCAGTGATCTTTGCGTCCTATTTTCGGGAGCTCACGGGAACGAATTGGAACGACGGCGCGATTGCCGCAGTCACACTGCTCACATTGACTGGCATTAACTGCCTGGGAGCGCGCGCCGGCAGCAACGTGCAGAGCGGACTTATGTTGTTAAAGATTGGTGCGATTGCAGCGCTCGTATTCATTGGATTTGTGGTTGGCCATAACTCGCTCAAACCGGAAGGAGTGCTTGGAGAACCAGCTTCATTTGGCGTGTTGAAGAGAATCGGAGCAGCGATTGTGCCGATCGCTTTCGCCTACGGTGGATGGCAGACCGCGACTTTCGTTGCGGCTGAAATGCGCGATGCGCGCCGCGATTTATCTCGCGGACTGCTGATCGGCGTGGGTAGCGTTGTAGCTCTTTACCTTGCAGTTAATCTTGCGTGCCTGCGGGTGTTCGGCCCGGCTGGGTTGGATGCGACAACAACGCCCGCTTCTGATCTGATGCGGATGGCGCTAGGCCAGCGCGGCGCACAATGGATTGCCATCGCAATCACAATTTCTACTCTCGGATTCCTCAGCCAAAGCATGCTCACAGCCCCACGCGTGTACTACGCGATGGCGCGTGATGGGCTGTTCTTCGCAAGCGTCGGCAAACTGTTCGGAAAGTCGGGAACGCCCGTGGTCGCGATTATTCTCCAAGGTTTGGCGGCGCTTCTGATTGCCATTTCGGGGACGTATGGAGAGATCCTCAATTTTGAAGTAACGGTTGATTTCATTTTCTTCGGAATGACAGCAGCAGCCCTCTTGATTTTGCGGCGGCGCGGCATCGGCTCGGATGCTGTTATCTATCGGGTGCCGGGCCATCCGTTCACGACAATACTATTCGTCTTGTCCTGTGCGGCAATCGTGGTAAGCGCAGTCCTGGCTTCACCTCGTAATAGCGCGATCGCGCTGTGCATCATGTTGGCCGCTCTGCCGATTTATTATTTTTGGACGCGATTCAGACGCACCGCTTCATGAGACACAAGCAATCCGATTACATGCATTGGTCGAAGACGCAAAGTGGCGCGCGCTTCAATCTCGCAACGAGTGGCGTGGCCCCATTTCCTCTTCGCGACCTCCCTGTGAACATTGAGAAGCTCGAAATAAACGGGCAGAACAGCTATGGCTATGCGCCGTTACAAGAAGCCATCGCTGCGCATTACGGTGTCAATCCCGGGTGTGTGGTGGAATCCGCGGGCACATCCATGGCGAATCATCTGGCCATGGCTGCGATCCTCGAGCCCGGCGATGAAGTGTTAGTCGAATATCCAGCGTATGGACCGATTCTCGATGTCGCACGGTATCTGGAAGCAGACGTGAAACGTTTTCGGCGTGTGGAAGAAAATGGCTGGGCCGTCGATCCGGCGGAGGTTCGGCGGTGCGTCACGCCGAAGACGCGGCTTATCGTGATCACGAATCTCCATAATCCTACAAGCGTGCTTACACCCGAGCCGGTTCTGCGCGAGATCGGCGATATGGCGCGGAGCGTCGGCGCGCTCGTGCTGGTCGATGAAGTTTATCTGGATGCTGTTTATGAGGGGACGCCGCGCACATCATTCCATCTTGGGCCGGAGTTCGTGGTGACGAGTAGTTTGACGAAGGTTTACGGAGTTAGCGGCCTGCGATGTGGCTGGATTCTGGTGCAGCCCGAGCTCGCATGGAAAATGAAGCGCCTCAACGATCTTTATAGCGCGACAGCGGTTTATCCTGGCGAGCTGCTCAGCGTGGCCGCGTTCCAGAATCTAAATCTTCTTCGCGAAAGGGGGCGTCGGGTCCTGCAAGCGGATCGGAAATTGCTTCGAGACTTTCTCGCGCGGCAGTCAGCTGTTTCCGCTGTTTGGACGGACTGGGGCACGACCTCATTCGTCAAATTACGAGATGGCAACGGCGATATTTTTCTAGAGCGGTTGCGTGCGGAATTCGATACCTCGGCAGTTCCGGGTCGCTTTTTTGAAATGCCTGATCACTTTCGCATTGGCATGGGTGTGAACACGGAAATGTTCGCCGAAGGGCTCAAACGCATCGGTCACGCACTAACATCAGGGTAGGGCCGATTGACCCCAACGCGCGAAAGCTTTCGGAGTCAATCGCCTGGGCTACCACGCGCAAACTTAACAACGTAAATCGCGACGTGGATTAATCTTTCACCTACTGAGTTCCCTGAGGAAATCCCTTTTTCCTGAGGCGCATCCAAGATGTCGAGACTTTCTGCTTTCTTTTTTGATAAACCGCACCAGTTGCTTCCGTTCGCGTGTGATGGACAATCAGCACCAGGATGAAGACGCCTGAAAATTTCGACATTCGTTCGGCGAGCGTGGAAGACGTGCCGATCATCCTTCAGCTCATTCGCGATGCTCGGACGACGGCCATCCGCGGAAGTTCTCCTCGCGTTTGAAGGAAAATCGCCAGTCGGGGTCGCAGTTTTCTTACATAATTTTTCCACTTGGCTGGGACGGCCCGGCCTTTATCTCGAAGATTTGTTCGTCAAGCCTGAGAAACGCGGCAAAGGCTATGGTCGCGCGCTGCTTGTAGAGCTTGCGAAGATCGCGCGTGATCGTAGCTGCGGTCGAATGGAATGGGCCGTGCTCGATTGGAACGAGCCCGCCATAAAATTTTATCACGCGCTTGGCGCCAAGCCGATGGATGAATGGACCGTGTTCAGATTAGCGCGCGATGGGATCGCCAGGCTCGCGAACTCCGAATAAGTAAAGCAAGAGCAAAAGGACCCGCCTTCGGTCACTGCGGCGAAACTACGGCATGGCTCACCGCTTCGCCGGCGAGGACTAAGAGTCGGAGTACGAGTAAGGAAGAATTAGGTGGCGAAGGAACATACAAAGATCGAGGACTACGGTTTTGTCAGTGACACGCAGACGGGCGCTCTGGTCAGCCGCGACGGCTGTGTCGATTGGCTTTGCTTTCCCCGGTTCGATTCGCCGGCATGTTTTGCGTCGCTCCTCGGCGAGAAGGAAAATGGGCACTGGCGGTTTTTTCCGGCAGAGGAAGTTGAAGCCACGCGCCGCCGCTACCGGGGAGAGACGCTGATTCTCGAAACGGAAATTGAAACGAAAAGTGGTGCGGTGCGCCTGATCGATTTTATGCCGCCGCGTGGCGAGAACCCGGACATCATCCGCATCATCGAAGGGTTGCGCGGCAAAGTGTCGATGCAGATGGAACTGATCATCCGCTTCGATTACGGGCACATCATCCCCTGGGTGCGAAGACGCAAGCAACACGATGGACTGGAAGCAATTGCCGGGCCCGATGCATTGATCTTACGAACGCCGGTTGAAACGTGCGGGAAAGATTTAACCACGGTGGCCGAGTTTACCGTGGCAAGAGGAGATCGCCTTCCTTTTGTGCTCACGTGGTTCGCCTCTCACACAGATCCGCCGAGAAAGATAAATCCTGAGCACGCATTGCGCGACACGGAAAAATTCTGGGGAGATTGGGCGAAACAATTTCAAAGCGAAGGGAAATGGCGCGATGCGGTGGTGCGCTCACTGATCACGCTCAAAGGATTGACCTATGCACCTACTGGCGGCCTGGTCGCGGCGCTTACCACTTCGCTACCGGAGCAAATAGGAGGCGTACGAAACTGGGATTATCGCTACTGCTGGTTGCGAGATGCGGCGCTCATTCTGCTGGTATTAATGCGCGCGGGCTACCGCGATGAAGCCACATCCTGGCGCCAATGGCTACTGCGCGCCATCGCCGGCAGCCCAGCACAAATGCAAACGATCTATGGCGTGCGTGGCGAACGCCGTCTCGATGAGTACGAGATTCCATGGCTATCAGGCTATGAAAACTCCCGGCCGGTGCGCGTTGGTAATGCAGCGTCGAATCAGTTCCAGCTGGATGTTTATGGCGAAGTGCTGGCTGCGATCTGGCAGGCTGATCGTGCCGGAATCAAAATGACGGAACCCGATTGGGCGCTAATGGTCCAGCTTATGAAATTTCTCGAATCGCACTGGCAGGAACCGGATGAAGGAATTTGGGAAGTCCGTGGCGGTCGCCAGCATTTTACGCACTCGAAAATGATGGCGTGGTTGGCGTTCGACCGCGCAATCAAACTGGTTGAGGAGTGCAACTGCGCGGCAAGCGAGCACTTTGGTCGATGGCAAAAAGTTCGGGATCAGATTCACGCACAAGTTTGCGAACGCGGCTACAACCCGAAGAAGAAGGCTTTCACGCAGGTTTATGAGTCCGATGCGCTGGACGCCAGCCTTCTTACGATGCCGCTCGCTGGGTTTCTTCCGGTCAGTGACGAGCGCGTTAAGGGTACGATCGAAGCGATTGAACGCGAATTAATGCAAGACGGCCTGGTGCTACGCTATCGGCCGCAGGAAACAGGCGTCGATGGATTGCCAGGCACCGAAGGAGTATTTCTTCCCTGCTCGTTTTGGTTGGCCGATTGTTTGCATCTCCTCGGTCGGAAAAAAGAAGCGCGAGAGTTATTCGAGCGCCTGCTCGATCTTCGCAACGATCTTGGACTGCTTTCCGAAGAGTACGATCCACGCAACAAGCGTCAGCTGGGAAATTTTCCCCAGGCTTTCTCGCACGTCGCAATGGTTAGTTGCGCCCGAATTCTGAGCGACGAAGACATGTTGTTCGCTCGAGCCAATCAGATTCGTGCCTCGCTCGAGGAAACGAGCCGTCGAATCAAGTCCTCGAGGGTAACGATCCCGCGAAGATTTTTCTTTTGATCCACGACAGCAGCAAGACCAAGCCGAGCAGCTCGCAACTGCTGTACAATTCGATAGGCGGGCTCGTCCTCCGTGGTGGTTACAATGCGCCGGGCATAATCGCCCAGCGGTTTGTTTCCATCTTGGTCGAGCAGGATATCGAGAACATTAATTAGGCCAATCGGCTGCCCTCCCGGGGGGACGACTGGCAAACGATCAAGACCGGCAGCAGTTGAGAGTTCCACTGCTTCCTGAGTTGACGCACCTGGCTGCAACGCGACGACTTTCGTCGAGGGCAGCATCACGTCACGAACCTTGACGCCGCGAAAGTCAACGACGCTATGGATCATTGCGCGCTCGGTCGCGGTGAGAGCCCCTTCGCGCTCGCTTTCCGTGGCGATCTGCTTTAGCTCTTCGCGAGCGGCAAAAAGCCGGGCGTGTTTCGCGGCACGAGCCGGCAGGACGAGTTTGCCAAGCCGTGCGCCAAGTTCGAGCAGAGGCGCAAATAACATTGAAGCGAACCCGAGCACGCCGGCAAGGCGAGCTAACGCGCGAAAGGGAAAATGCCGGAACAGCGACTTGGGTAACACAGAGAGGAGGAACAGATAAACCGGAAGTGCGATTGCCAGCGCGAATAAGAAGCCGGCATTACCGTACGATCGAACGAGCTGTCTCGTCAGCAACAGCAGACCAAGTATGTCGGCCGCATTCGTGAAGAGCAGAACGGTTGCCAGCAACCGTTCCGGGTGTTTGAGCAAACGATCCAGCCGCCGGGCGGCTGGCACTCCGCGCTTCAAATTCTGCCGAAACCGCACCGGGTCGATCGAGAGCAGCCCGCTCTCAATCCCGTTGAAGAAAAACGAAACGACCCAGCAACAGAAAATGATGAATCCTACGATCATGCCGCAGCCTCGAATGCAGTTGTTTTCTCCAGCAGAACTTCCTCAATTCGTTTGCGTCCAGAGCGACGCACGGTGATCGCAAGGCGCGGAATCTCGAGTTTTGTGCCCGACGGCGGCAAATACCCCAGGCGAGTAAAGATAAGTCCGCCGATGGTGTCTATGCCTTCCGCGTCGATCTGAAAACCGAGATGTTCGCTCAAATCATCCAGACGCGCATTGCCGCTGACGAGAAATCTACCGTGTCCAAGCGGCTCGATGTACAGGGCGACATCCCCCCGGGGCACCGCATCGCTAAGAATCTCTTCCATGATATCGTCCATGGTGATGATTCCTTCGGTGCCGCCAAATTCGTCAACCACCACTCCCATTCCCTGAGGACGAGTCAGAAAAAGGTTGAGTAACTCCAGCGCACGCATCGTCTCGGAAACAAACGAGGGAGCGATGAGTTTCTCAGTGTAATGTTCCGACGGATCGAGCAGAAACAGTTTCGCATCAATAATGCCGAGAATTTGATCAGGCGTATCTGCATAAACCGGGACCCGCCGGTGACGTTTCTCCTTCAAGCGCGCGATCGCATCTTCATTTGTTAAATCATCCGGCAGCATGAAGCTATCGACGCGCGGTGTCATGCAGTCCTTCGCCGTTTTGTCGCCTAGCTTGATGATTTCCTGAATCATTTCGCGTTCGCCTTCATACAAAGCGCCCTCTTCTTCACCCATCTCAATCAGCGTCCCCAGTTCCTCGTCGCTCAAACGCGCACGAGTACGCAGATGCACAGGCGTGAGAAGATCAACGACATAGGCGCTGACCGTCTCCAGTCCACGACCCATGCGATCGAGAAGCGGCATTGCTATTTGCAACGTCAGGGCGCCGATGGCCGAGAGTCTATAAGGCGCCGAAAGCGCCAGGAGTTTTGGAACGAAATCGCAGAACAGCACCACCACGGCAAAGATCGCAATTCCAACCAACCACTGCGGAATGCGTCCGGCGAAAGGCCCCTCCCACAGAAAAAAAAGACACAACACCACCAGCACAACGTTCACGAGTCCGTCGCCCAGCAGCAGGACGTTTAAAACGCGGCGCGGATTTTCCTGGAAAAGTTGTATGAATTTAGTGAGTCCGGGATGATTCGCTTCCAGACGACGCAATTGATGTAGCTTGAGCAAGAACAGCGCGGTCTCCACTCCGGAAAAGAGCGCGGAACAGGAAATCAAGATCGCAATCGCAGCCAGCAAAACGGCTAGGGTGGCGGCTGTCATTTCGACTGCACCGGACCGCGCGCCGCAGGGGTCGCCTCTCCCTCGCCAGGGAGAGGGG
>QHMR01000079.1 GCA_003217875.1 Verrucomicrobiota bacterium | reverse complement strand
AAGATCGGCAGATATTTGGGATTATAGTTATCGAGCTGCACGAAGCTGCCACGGCGGACGAGATAGTCGTACAGCGGTTGCTAGCGGGGGCTGGGCGACGGTTTTGGTTTGGCTGACTTTTTCTTGCCTTGCTTCTGTTTGGTCGCGCGGGGGCGACTTCCGCCCGTTTTTTCGGGACGACGCGAGCTTTGAGTCGTCCGATCGCGAGCGCGAGCAGGGCTTGGCTGTCCGGCTGCTTTGGCGGAGCGCGCTTTGTCTTGTTTTCCCTCGACGTTTCCCCTGTTTCCCTGATTTTCGGCCGCGGGTTTGTTCCCCTGTTCTTCAGCCTTTCCTGCTTGCTGAGGGCGATGTTGAGATACGGCCCCGGGCTTGTTTTCAGCTTTTCCTGCTCCCGCTGCGGTCCCGCGTTCCTGTACGCCATTGCCGTGCTCGTCGCGGTTTTTGAATGGCGTGAACGCGTCGTAATTCGGCTGGCCATGGTTCACCGACGCGTGGAGATTGGGATCTTTGCCTGCAGTTTTCCGCTGTGCGAGCTGCTCGGAAGTGGGCGGCACTTTCCTATGTTCCTCCGCGGCTTTTTCCTCGCCAGTCAGCTCCGCTTTCACCCCATCGGGACCGTTAAAGCTGGCACGGCTAGTGTTTACCTCCTTATTCCGCACGGATTCGTCGAATGAGGTGTTGTAGACGACGGCTGTATTCACGCGCGTCACAGCGGTATTATAACGAAACACATTTCCTTCCCATCGGCCGCCCCAGTAGCCGTGTCCGAAGTAGCCATAGCCATAGTTAATACCGCCGTAAAAACCGACAGTCGGGCCCCAATAGCCCTCATGAAACACGTAAACATTGTTGTTGAAGCCCCACCAGGGCGGTGTCCAAATCAGGCCCACTTGTGGCGGAGGCACCCAGACGCCTGGAACCCAATAATAACCCTCAACACCGTAGGCCCAGTAACCGGGAGTCCAAATGTAGCCTTCGGCTGGGCAGGGCGGTTGCTCAACCACCGGCAGAACCGGCGGAGCAATATTGATCGATACGCCTTCCTGTGCGAACGACGGCGCCAAAGGCAATACGACAAATAGAAATCCAGCCAAAATCAAGGAACGCAGTTTCATCGCCTTTGTTCTGGATTCCCCTTCTGTCAACGTTAGACAGGTCCTCCGTGCACCCTGGTCAATACCTGTAATTCACGTATTAAACTCCCCTTGGTTTGGGGGGTTTCGCACTATTTCGACCGAATTTGGCCCGGTCGTCACTTTGCTAATGATCGAGTGGTGATCCCAAATCATGCATCGCGCCTACGCCTCGTTCGACAAAACCAAGAAAGGCTCAATGCAGCAGCGTGAGCTCGCTGATCTGCGCTCAACGTTTCTTGTATCCGAAGAAACCGCGGCGAGAAAAAGTCAGAAGTAAAAAGTACCAATTAAGAAGTAGGAATCAGGCCAACTTTGCCTCGCGTTTGATCCGTCGTTCGTATAAGGCTTCCGCCGACGCTAAAGCTATGGCGTGACAAGAAAGCGTGAATCGGAAGATCATTTCACATCTGGACGACGATCGATCCGATCGGGACTGAGCTGCATTCTTCTGGTGACAGTGCGAATCTGGTTAAGTATATTTTGGCATGCCCGCAGCTAAATATCGTCCAATTCGCGAAGTTCAAGGGAACGGCACAGTGTCGAAAGCCAGGATCAGGCAGGCCGTAAAGAAATTGGCCGAGTTAAAGCGAGCTCATCCTGCTCGGTACAAGGAAAAAATTCGGGCCAGCGCGAGCACACCTGTCCAGCTAGTTGTTCGACATAGTTAACCGAAATGCCGGCGTCCCCCAGCGCTAGCGTATTCATCAACTGCCCGTTCGACTCGCGGTATCAGCCGCTTTTTGAAGCGATCGTGTTCTGCGTTTCCGCCTGTGGGTTTGTGCCACGATGCACGCTGGAGCTTACAGACGCGGGCGAGGTTCGGATCGAGAACATCTATCGATTGATCGACGAATGTCATCAGGGTATTCACGATATTTCCCGCACTGAGGTGCAAGGGCAGCCATATGGATTACCGCGATTCAACATGCCGCTGGAATTAGGCATTTTTCTTGGCGCAAAACGCTTTGGAAAACATTCCGCGCAGAAACGCGTCTTGATTTTGGATCGCGAGCCTTATCGCTACAGACGTTTCATCTCGGACATTGGCGGCCAGGATATTCAAGCTCACCGGCGAAGCCCCGCGAGAGCGATTCGCCATGTGCGTGACTGGCTTCAATCCGCTCCGGGCAAAACCGCTATTCCGGGCGGCAGGAAAATCTGGGAAGATTACCGCCTTTTCCGGCGAGAACTTCCCGCGATCGCCGAGGAGGCCCAGCTCGATCCTAGGCAATTGACATTTATCGATTACCTCCTGCTCGCTTCGAATTGGCTGCAGGAACATCGTTGCTAAAACCGCAATGGTGGGGGCCGACGACGTGTAGTTCGTCTTTAGGGCCACGTTGCAGCGGATAGACGTAAATTTTTAAGTCGTTCTCGAAGTTCTCAAGAATGCCGCCGGGCAAATCGACACAATATTTTTCGTCGAACAACTCATAAACATTTGGCACCCATGACGATGCCGATGCATTCGCCCGTTTGCGGTCGTTTTCTGAAAAAAATTGAGGTTTCTGGAACTTCGCCTCGCTGTTTCCGTAGAAAGTTGACGTGCGAATAAAAGCTCGCTCTTTATGTGATCTTTGTCATTCTCGGCCCGTGAGCGGCAATCTTCATCGCTTGCGCATGGCGGTCACGTTCATAGGGGCGTAGGAGTATTTTTAAACATGCTGGCGAAGCCAAATAAGACGGTGATTGAAGGCACTGTTCGAGGGATCGAGCCAGCCAGCGACGGTCAGGGACTCGAGATCGAAATCGAAGTGTGTCGTAATCTCTCGCGTGGGCGAAGTGACGACTTTATCCAGCCCGCAGAGGGGCGGTCCCTAATTCTCTTTGCGGCCCAAACGCCAGGTGTGACGGTTGGCGATCGCGTTCGTGTGCAAGCGCGATTGCTGGCTGGTCCGTTCGGCGAGCGGAGGGTTCTCGAACAACTCGATCCCCTGTCCGATCAGGCTTGATAGGGAGCTAGACCTCTGCCTGCAAGGTCACGATACCTCCACTTATTGCGATATTGGTAAGCGCTACGCGTGAAGGAGAGCCCGTATTTGCTCGTGTTGATGGCGTAGTGTTGTCGTCAAGCGCCGCGATATATTTTGATTGCCGCTCGTCGATATGCCAGACGGCAAGGCCTGAACCCGGAAGCGCGGCGTCGAGACCTTTGGCCTGGCGATTCTCGAGTAGGAAATATTCCGGCCCGCTTGCTCCTTTTGTCCAAAGTCGATAGCACTCGGTCTTTTTCTCTTCCAGCGTGTTGAGTTGAATCGATTTTTTTCTGGTAACCACCTTCGGCTTGATCCAACCGAGTTTCGAGAGACACCAGCACGACAATCGCGTGGGACGATTTCCTTTGCCTCCCCAGGACCCGGCTGCCATAAGGCACCAATCACCGATTCCATGAGATCGAAACGTCGTGTCGTAGAGGTCGGGCAATCCAAGCAGGTGACCGAATTCGTGCGAAAAAACACCGACCCGCCCGTCTTCCGGTTCTGTGGAATAGGCAAATACTTTGACTCCCTGATGTACGAACGGCTGCGGAAGGGTCCACTTATGCGACCAGATCATGTTCTTTCGCTTCGTGGGATTTGATTCTGCTTCCGCACCCCGGCCCGCATGGATCAGAAGAATCGCATCTACAAACCCGTCGTTGTCCGCGTCAAAGCGCGCCAGGTTGTCGTCCCGACAAAAAATCGTCAGGGCATCGTTGAGCAGCCCCGGCGTGTTTTTGGGATAATTGTTTCCCGTGCCGCTTTCGGTTGCTGTGTAATAGCTGTAAGGCTGGGGCGCCCGCACGTAGCCGACGACTTCCCCGGTTAAGTCCAACGCGCCGTAGGAAAGCTGCCGGTAAAAATTCGTCATCGAATTCGGATTCGCTTTGTCAAAGAGTAGTTTCTCGAAATCCTTCGCCCGCCGCATTCCCTTGTTGTCGGAAAAATCCACCAGCAGTGCAATGGCGTGCAGTTTCCGTTTTTCCGGTTTCTTCGGCTCGACTGAAGCGACCGCCGCTTCTGGAATAACGGACGCCGAAGCAGATCCACCGGTGGAGAGTTCGTAAGGGAAAAAAACTCCGTCATTAAAGCCGGCCCGCGCGACGGGAATAGTCGCGACGATCCCCATGCGCCGCGCGATTTGCAACTCCTGAGTGGAGACGATGTTGTGCTCCTCGAGCTGCTTTGCAATATTTTTTAAGACTTTGGGATGCGCTGTACAGGCTGTCGCGCCGAGACCGCGGATTTGCGATCCCCGTTTTGTCAAGGTTAGACAGACCCTCCGTGCACCCTGGTTAATACCCGTAATTCACGTATTAAACTCCCCTTGGTGTGAGGGGTTTCGCACTATTTCAACCGCATTTAGCCCGATCTCACTTTGCTAATGCGCAATGATGGCGGTGATCCTCTTGACCGATAACGATGTCTATATGGTGCCGGAGCGGATCGAAACCGGCATTGTCCTGGTGGTGGTGCTCTTTCTGACCTACCTCCTGCTGCTTTTTTCGGATGCGATTCTCCGGGTGATCGGTCGGCAGGGCGCGTCCGTCCTGGTCGGTGTAATGGGACTCATCCTTTGCTCTCTGCAGTGGAAATCGTGCTGACGGCGCTTCGTGTCGGCGATTGGACAGCGGTTGCACCGCGATAGGACAAGAAAGGAAAAAGTAAGAAGTAAAAAGGATGAAACACGGACGTTGAGGGTTCCTCCTTCGCTGAAGCTACGGCGCGACAGGTGAGAGGTGAGTGTTGAGAGCGGAACTGGCACTCCAATTTTTATTTGCTCGAAACAATCACCTTTGCGCGATAACCGAGCCGGCGGAGAAACTCTTCGCAGTCCTGCCACCGCAGTCCGAACTCAGCGACGTCGGCGAGTCCAAGGCGCCCGATAATATCTGACAACACGTCCATATCGGTTTCGTCGAAGTCCGCGTCCATCATGGCGCGCTCGGCCCAATCGACTAGCTCTGTCTGGCTCACTTTGCCGTGCAGATAATCCGCGATTTTATCGGCGACGATCTGGCGAGTGATCTTCATCGGACGAATTCTACATTTGTTTGTGGCCTAGATCGACGGGAAATTTTTCATGCACGGCGGTGAGGCGACCGGCGGCATCATAGATTTCCTGAGCGAATCGAGTCGTCTTCTCATCTGCATCGACTTCTTTGATGTAGCACGCGCGTCCACCAGCGCGCCCGGCGAAGTCACGAACATAACGCCGTCCGCCGTTCGGTAATTCTTCCCATCGTTTGAACCTACGTTCATTCTGGGCGCGCGACGCCATCGCCGGTCAGGCTACCACACGATCTACGGCTGACACAGCCGCCGCTACAACAATGCGCTGGCGTTAACGTTTCTTGTATCCGAAGAAGCCGCGCCGCCGGATGATCTCGGCAACTTGCGGCGGCACCATCTGGTCCCAGGTTTCGTCGCCGCTCGCAATGCGCTTCAGCACGTCCCGGGAAAAAATCTGCAGATATTCGGGATTATAGTTATCGAGCTGCACGAAGCTGCCGCGACCGACCAGATAATCGTAGAGCGGTTGCAGGTCGGGTTTCACTTTCACGGTGTGAATGGTTTGTAACTCGTCGCCGGCGCTCCGCTGCAGCGGGTAGACGTAAACTTTCAGGTCGTTTTTAAAGAGGCGCCCGAAGTTCTCGAGAATCCCACCGGGCAAATCGGTGTAATATTTTTCGTCGAACAATTCGTAAACACTCGGCACACCCATGACGATAGCGATGCGTTCGCGCGTTCGCCAGGAGAGATAAGCGGCGAGCCGATAGTATTCGAAGTAATCGGAGATCAGCACGGTCATGCCACAGGCGCCGAGGACCTCCGCACGCGCTAGGAAATCGCGGCGGTCAACTTCTTTGCCACCGGCCAGCAGATTGCGCATCGTGAGTTCCATTAGAGCGAGGATGGGTTTGTTCGCCACGGCGGGGTCTTGTTTAAACTTCACCAGGGCGGACTGGAACATGTCGAGGTTAACATAGGTGACCGGGCGAAAACTGCCGCGCTCGACCAGCACGGCCTTGTTATGCAACATGTCGGACGGCTGCAGCACCTCGCGGTTCGGGCCGAACATGGCTGCGCCGCTCAGTCCGATCTGCACGAGCTTGAGCGCCATGACACGGTTGTCCACGTTGCGAAATTCGATGCCGCTGAACTCGAGCATGTCGATCTCGAGGCGACGTGTGGTGAGGTTATCGAGCAGCGATTCGACGAGCTCTTCCGGCACATGACTTAGGAAGAACGCGCCGTAGCAAAGGTTTACTCCCACAATGCCGAGCGCCTCTTGTTGCCCGGAGGCCTCCTCGTCCAGCATGCGCACGTGCATCACGACCTGGCTGGGCTGATCGTTGGCGCGGCTCTGAAACTTTATGCCCATCCAGCCGTGGCACTCGCTGGTGCCGCGATAGCTCCGCGCCACGACTGTATCGGCGAAAGCGAAGAACGAAGTGTTATCGCCGCGCTCCGCGGCGAGCCGTTCTATGTCGAGATCGAATTCGTAGTCGAGCATTGCCTGCAGCCGATTGCGCGAAACGTAGCGGTCGACGTGGCCGTAAATGGCGTCGCTTACCTTCATGTCGTAAGCCGAGATGCTCTTCGCGACCGTCCCGGCGGCGCCGCCGACCCGGAAAAACCAGCGCACCACTTCCTGCCCTGCGCCGATCTCGGCAAACGTGCCGTACCAGCGCGGATCGATATTGATCTTCAGCGCCTTGGAATGCGTATCGAGGACTTCGTCTTTCACGGCGTGAGAACAGAAAATGTACTATATGCCATCTTATAATGTCATTCTGATCCCGCAGGCGCGGGAGAAGAATCTCTGATCATCTCTGGATTGATCCCAACGGAATTGAATCCGAGATGTTTCGCTTCGCTCAACATGGCAACGTCATTTAATGGATTGGTACTAAACTCCCTCGCGGACGAAACGCGAGAGTTTCTGGGTGATATTTACGTTACAGAACCCTCACCCCAGCCCTCTCCCTTTCGAAGGGAAGGACGAGAGTTTGTCTGAACGAACTACGATGAGAATCTAACTCTGCGCTTGGTGATTAGCGTTTCTAATTCGGAAGGCGGCTGATCTGTTCGGCAAGCTCGGCCTTCGCTCGGGCTTCCATCTTCGCCGAAGCTACGACCCCATACGCACAAGCCCATTTCACAACGCCAACTTTGCCTCGCGCTTGATCCGCCGTTTGTATAAGGCTAAAGCCCACATTTCCGACACATGTCTCCTCTCCTCGTCAAGATTAGCAAAGATTTCGCT
>QHMR01000078.1 GCA_003217875.1 Verrucomicrobiota bacterium | reverse complement strand
GCGCCCGTAGCGATAGCTAGAATCCCTTAAAGGCGGAACTCGCGAAAGTAACTCGCGAGTTCTCGCAAGCGTCAAAGGTGGAACGCGTTGTCCCCAAGGCGTTGGCAAACTACGTGCGGCTTCGCGTGACGGATATTTTACGCCTTCGGCGATCACAGAAGCGTGTGAATACTTTCTTGCAAATTTTTTAAAATTTTTACGTCGGAGATTGCAACTGCGGTGTGTGGAACCAGGGAGCAGGCGTCCGCGGTTGTCCCGCAGTGTCAGGGCGAAGCAATAATGGGATCCGTTTTCACTGTAGCGGCCTCGCTAATTCGAGGCGTATTCCATTGCGTTACCCAGCGGGCACGGCGACACAGCTTCACGAGCTGGGGCGTTGCCCCAGCCTCGAAATTGAATGCTGCGCCTTCGCGAAACACATACGGGCGCTCCGTCCTTACCACGCGGCCT
This sequence comes from Verrucomicrobiota bacterium, assembly GCA_003217875.1. GTDB lineage: Bacteria > Verrucomicrobiota > Verrucomicrobiia > Chthoniobacterales > UBA10450 > Udaeobacter. The sequence continues at coordinate 6,418 of QHMR01000078.1, read as the reverse complement.
CGCCGCGTGTTTCCTCATCCAGCACAGCCACCGTGTGGTTGTAGGTAGCCTTCGCATCCTCGTGTGAGTTGCCGACAGCGGTCAGTCCCGTTCTTCCCAGCTCACCGAGCGCGCTCATCATGTGAAATACAACGCCCGTCTGGCGCGTTTGATTGAAGTGCAGGTTGTGCCGAACCACGATGTCGAAAAGATCGTCGGGAGTCAGTGTGCGATACCGCGGTGATTCGACGTGGTCACTGGCGACGAAGAATTTTTGCTGCCCATTCGGGGCTGTAAAGATCCCAGTGTTGGGATCATAGGTTCCATCGGTAAGAAATTGCAGGGTCAAAAATGGATGTGTGGTGCCGCCTTTTCTCAAATTGATCTCAATGGCGTACGGCTCCCATTTTCCGTTGGTGCGCACCACCACAAAATCCAAAGCGAAACGCCCTATCACTCCTTCCTTCGCCAGACGTCTGCCTACCTTGGCAGCTTCCCGGGTGATCAGCGCAGCGTAACCGGTGTCGGCAGGGAACACGCAGCCGAGGTAGCTTTGCCCGGTTGGGCCGCCCAGAAGCTGGTCATGCGTCGATAACAATTCAACCGCGCCCAACGGCGTGATCCGAAGCTGCACGCTGGGACTCCTGAACTTCTCTCCCATAATGCGTTCTTCGACGACCCCCTTTCGTTCCTGCAGTTTGTTCATGTAACTCTCGTAGATAGTTCCTTCTAACTCGAACTGCATCGCACGGAGGCGTTCCTCTAACATGGCTCGCGCCCTGCCGGAATCAGTTGTAGCCGGGATCGATGATCCCGGCCCGGCGGATGCATTTCGGTGGCCGGCATCGCCGATGCCGGCTACAGGCCTGTCCGCCGTAGCTTTAGCGAAGGAGGGTGGAAGCCCTGTTAGATCGATAACGGCATTCCCCTCGCCCGAGACGCCTTCATTAAGCTTCACCAAAACTTGCTTGATCGAGGGTTTCTTCGCCCGCATCTGCGCTATTGCCTCGATCAGGTCCTCTTTGCTCCCGAGATTCTCGTAGCCCAGAGGATGCGGAACGTTTTCTTCCAGGAAGATTTTCCGGCAGCCGCTCTTTGTGCCCAGCGGGAAAAATTTGGGATCGGCACCGTACATCGGGATGCCGAGCCGCAGCGCCAGTTCTTTCTCGCGGTTCGTTGTGTTAAAAGGAGCAAGGTGCGCGCGATCGGGATCCATTATCAAAGAACGGATCCGCTGGATCAGCCGTGGCCTCGCGAGAAGCTTGTCGCTCAGTGGACGCACCGATCCGTCGAGAGGTGAAAGCAGGAAAAGCCGCTGCCGCGCATGACTTGGGATAACACCGGGCAGGAGGTCAAGGTAATAGTCGATGATGCTTGGTAGAATTGTTTGCGAAGTCACATAGATCAGCCGGGCTCGAGGCTGCCGCAGAAGCAACAACAGGAACAGAAAACGTTCTTCATACGCCTGCATCACTGCGCCCGAGCCGATCGCGTCGATGGACATCGACGGCACGACCACGATCGTTTGCGGGTCCTGATTAAGTCGTTCGATCGATTTCCACAGCGGGACCAGCTTTTTCTGTAGCTGATCAAATTCGTCCTGCGAATCAGTAACGATTTTTCGTTCAGACATAAGCTAGGTATTAAAGCTTATCTCGTACACAAATCGAGTGTAGCCGGGATCGGTGATCCCGCGTTGTTGTAGCCGGATCGGTGATCCCGGCAGAGAAACAAGCCAGATGATAATCAAAACCGTCCGGCATCACCGATCCCGGCTACAACATTAACGACTCGATCTCCCCTTGCCATGGCCATCTATCGGAGCTCTTAACAAGACCGGCACGCACTGGATTCTCTTGAACGTAATCCCACTTCTGGCTATAGCTCTCGCTTGAGCGTAAGATATGGTCGAAGAACTCTTCTTGCCACAACCTACCGGACAACTTGAGCTCACGCGAAATTCGTTTGCTGCTCCATTCCTTCCATCTCTGCATGAAGATTGGCAGCGGTTTGGCACCTAACTCCGCTGAGCAAAAGAAATGCACATGATCGGGCATAATGACATAGCGCCCGATCGCCCAGCCATGGCGACTATGCGCGTCTCGCCACTCGCCGATTAGTATTGCGGTAATTTCTTTTGACGCCAGAATCTTTCGTCGTTCCAAGGTGCACGTCGTGATGAAATAGATCGGCCAATCGACCAGACTCGTTCGAGCCGGCGCAAGTGCTTATGCATTCGCCCACCTGTAGCCGGCATCGGTGATGCCGGCCAGCGTGAATCTTGTAGCCAAGCCCTAAGCCCGGCCGGCATCACCGATCCCGGCTACATTCATCGCCTTCTTCCAAACGAATATCCACGATGCCTTCTCCCACCGCCTATGGCACGCTTGCTGCCGGCCGCTGATTCAGGTTCAAACAAGGCCGTGTATAGGTAAGGAAAATTCTCCAGCTTCAATCGCGGAATTTTCTGGGCGATGAAATGTTCGATCGCTTGCAAAGCCGACACCTCCTGTCCGCTCATGAGCGTGAATGCGTCACCGACATTTTGCGCGCGGCCAGTGCGACCGATGCGGTGCACATAATCTTCCGGATGCTCGGGCACATCATAATTGATAACGTGGCTGACTCCGGCGATGTCGAGCCCGCGGGATGCGATGTCCGTCGCAACCATCACCTCGTATTTGCCGCTCTTGAAGCCTTCGAGCGCTTCGATCCGTTCACGCTGCGTCCGATTCGAATGTAACACCGCGACCGCGTGCTGCGCGTGCTTGAGGAAGTGCGCGACGCGATCAGCGTTCACTTTGGTTCGGCAAAAAATCAATACGCTGTCGAAATTTGTTCGCTCCAACAGCGCCATGAGGAGATCGAATTTTTGTTCCGCTGCCACGGGATAGACTGCGTGAGTGACGGTTTCCGCCGGCGAACGGCGCACGCCGATTTCCACCAAGGCCGGATCGCGCAATACCCATGCGGCCAGGCGTTCGATTTCCGGCGGCAACGTCGCCGAGAACAGCAAGGTCTGCCTGTCCGTTGGAATTTTCTCAACGATGCGGCGCACGTCCGGCAGAAAACCCATATCGAGCATCCGGTCCACTTCATCCAGCACGAGAATTTTTACCAATTGTAAACTCAGCGCACGTTGTTCCAGCAGATCTAGCAGGCGTCCCGGCGTTGCGACGAGAATGTCCACACCGCGCTTGAGTGCGTCGCGTTGTTTTCCGTAGCCAACGCCGCCGTGTACGAGAGCGACTCGCAGATCCGTGAAGCGCCCATAATCGCGAAAGGCGGTCTCAACTTGCGCGGCGAGTTCCCGCGTGGGCTCGAGCACCAAACAACGGAAGGTGCCGTGCCTTGCCAGCAGCGTCAGGATGGGCAGAGCAAACGCCGCAGTTTTTCCCGTGCCGGTCTGCGCGGTACCGATCAAATCTTTTCCGGCGAGAACAATCGGAAACGCGCGAAGCTGGATCGGCGTCGGCTCGACAAACCCCATCGCCTGGGTCCCACGCACAACTTCCGGCGAAAGTCCAAAATGATTAAATGACACAGCTTCGCAATTTACCCAGAAACCACGAATTAACACGAATCAAGGCTCCTTGGGACGAACGCCCGAGAAATTAGTGTCCATTAGTGTTCATTAGTGGTTAGCTCCGCCAGCGCGAAGATCGAGCTGCATTTCATGAACGAACCGGATCATGAAAACCAGGATACGCCGCTGAGTTATCGCGGCGCCTGGCGCATCGTCTGGCTGGTTTTCTTGCTGATCGTTGTGTTTCTAATTCTGCGCGCGCTGCAGCCGGTGATTTTGCTTTTCGCGCTCGTTTTCCTTCTCGCCATGGTCCTTAACCCGATTGTCGTCTGGTTGGAGAAACGTCACGTCCCGCGCTTCGCCAGTGTGATCCTGCTGATCTTCGCGCTGATTGCTGTCACGACAACGATCATCCTGTTTGCGATTCCGCCGCTGACCCGACAAGTGCAGGAACTCGTGCGCAGTGCGCCAAGTATGTGGCAAGGGATCCGCAGCCGGATCGAATCGGTCACGCAAAGTTACCCTGAAGTGCGCGAGGCGTTACCGCGCACAGATGAGATCGCGGGGAAAGCTGGCGCAGCCGCGGGAACGGTTGGCAACATTTTGCTAAGATCGACGATTGGTTTGGTCGGCGGAGTTGCCAGTACGGTGCTTGCCCTATTGTTACTCGTGTTTGTGCTGGCCAACCCGCGCCCGCTCGTAGCTGCGTATCTCGCGCTCGCGCCCGATCGATATCGCGAGCAGGCACATCGCACTCTCACCCGGCTGATGCGGCAAATGACCGCCTGGGCGCGCGGCGTTGCCATCAACGGTGTCATCACTGGCTTATCGATAGGCGTGTTGCTTTGGCTGGTCGGCGTGCAACCGGCACTCATGTTCGGCGTATTCGCGTTTCTCGGTGAGTTTCTGCCAAACATCGGCGCGTTTCTTGTGTCCATTCCCATTCTGCTGGTCGCGCTAAGCCTGGGCGCGACAAAATTCTGGCTCGCGCTCGGCGTGATCGTGTTGGTTTACCAGGTCGAGCTAAATGTTCTTGTGCCGGGCGTGCTCGGCAAAGAAATGCGATTGCATCCGGTCAATATTTTGTTTTTTACGCTGGCGACCGCGACCTTGTTTGGGCTACTGGGGGTTTTTCTGGCTGTCCCTGCCGCCGCGCTGGTGCAGATCATCATCGACGAATTTTATTTGCAACCGCGCAAGGTGAATTATGCCGCGCTCGATCGCGAAGCAGCAGGGCTGGTGGAAGGCAACAAGTGAAGGCTGGAGCGGCAGGCGTACCGCCTGCAAAAATTAAATCGTCGCAGACGGCTCACTGGCTGCAAAAGTGGTGCAATTGCGTTTCGATGTAGCGGCCAATTCCTTCTTTAGCGTTCTGGTGTTTAACGATCTGCTGCGTGGGCCTGAGCAGGGATCGATGGCGCTTGTTCCGCAGGCCGGGGTCAACGCCCCCGGCTACAGCAATCTTCCTATCGCGTTAGCCAGATCACTCAAGCAACTCGTCATCGAAAAACTTCCTTCCGACGCGGCGTTCGATCTTGCCGTGCGTGACGGCACGACGGGATTCACCTTTTTTAATATTGAAGGAGACCAGTACTATTAACCGGCAACGGAGTGCTTGCCTGCAGTTTCTTAGAATAAGCGGGTGGCGCAGCAATTTCGACGTTGGCGAAATTGTGATTGTTTGGCAGGCGCTCCGCCTTCCAAACTAATTGATCAGATGGGACATCCTCCGCGCCTTCCGGTATGGCTGCGTTGGGACCAATCGGTCATCTATTTTGTCACGAACTGCGTGGCGGATCGCAAACCCGTCCTTGCAAATAAGCAGGCACTCCATGCATTTAGTCTCGCGGCGTCAAAGTTGCGAGAGTGACAGGTCATGGCGGCTATTCTCATGCCCGATCATCTTCATGTTGTTTTTGCGCCCACGAAAGAGCGGGAGGCCAAACTCGGAAATTTTTCTGCCGCATTGAAACGTTGGATGCGCCAAGAACTAAAACCTTCCTGGAAATAGCAGCGGGCTGTTTCGATCGGTTGTTGCGCTCTGGTGACTCCCTACACGACAAATGGCTTTACATTCAGGAAAATCCAGTTCGTGCCGGGCTTGTGCAAAGGTGGGAAAATTGGCCGTATCGATATGAATTTAACCAAGGAGCTGGCAAGCGGAGCGCTTTGCCCTACAATCCGTTAATGGATTAATTAATGCACGTCATTTCGTGCGCATTGCGTTCCCGGGATCGACTTCGCCTGCTTGCTGGAAATGTTTCTCGGCCAGCTCGGTCATACCCAGGTCCTGGAGCCGGTGGCCGAGCATCCAATGGTAAAGCGGATTATTGGGAGTGAATTGGTCTGCTTGGTTTTCGTGAGCACTTGCTTCTTCGAGTTTACCTAATGAGCGCTCCGCGCCGGCAAGCTCGTTATTGGCCAAAGCTAAACGCGCGTTTCGCTGCACGGCATCAGTCCAAACCGAAATAGCTTCGTCCCTGCGACCAAGCTGCCAGAGCGATTCGCCTTTTTCCTGACGCGCCAGAATCAAGTCGTCTCTTTCGGCAAGCGCTTCATCCAAACTCGCCCGCGCTTCTTCGTAATGGCCCACACGATTCAGGATCGCGCCGCGATAATAAAGACTCAAAGCCTTGCTCTCTCCTTTTTGGTGAGCCGCGGCCTCGCCGAGCAATTGGACGGATCGCTCCGCGTTAGCCAAAAGATATTCAAACCAGGCCAGCTTCGCCAATGCTTCGCTATTTACAAACAACCCGAGGCTCGAAGCGGCTTCAAAATGTTTTTTTCCATTGAGAATGTTCTCCCGATCAACCGGACGAAGCCAGCGGACGGGATTAGCCTGCGCAAGGGCCAGCTCGTCTGGCACCTGAATTTTCTGGAAGGCGCGATTGCCCAGAAACTCGTGATAACGCA
>QHMR01000008.1 GCA_003217875.1 Verrucomicrobiota bacterium | reverse complement strand
CGGCTGCGAATCTGCGCGTCCGCTACGGCGCCGACAACGCGCACGCTCACAACAATCAGCCAGAGAGCAAAGAAACCGAAGAACAATCCGATAATTGCCCCCGTAAATCCGTAGATCAGCTGGACGATTCTGGAATCTTGTTCGCCGGTTCGTTTAAACAAAATTGCTCCCATGCTGCTGACCACAGCGTACACAACGAATGCCAGCGTCGCGCCGCCGAGCGCCGAGAGAACCAAATCAGGCATTTTCAAAAATGAACGCGTGATCGGAACAAGAAACCTGCCGCCGAAAAACGCAGCCGCATAT
>QHMR01000007.1:41683-42178 GCA_003217875.1 Verrucomicrobiota bacterium | reverse complement strand
GCGCGCCGCGAGCTCACTTTGCTGTTTGGAACTCGTGACAGTTTTCTGCTGAAGCGCAATCGTCGCGGGCGGTTTGAATGCCACGCGAAAATAAATGTCTTCGCCATTGCTAATTCCGCCTTGGACGCCTCCGGACTTATTTGTCTTTGTCCTTATTTTTCCAGCGCGCATCTCAAATGGATCGTTGTGCTGGGAGCCGCGCATCCGCGTTGCTCCAAAACCGGAACCGATCTCAAATCCTTTTGTGGCTGGTATGCTCAGCATAGCTTTAGAAAGATCTGCATCGAGCTTATCGAAAACCGGTTCACCAAGGCCGGGTGGGATTCCGCGGATCACACATTCAATGAGGCCGCCAATCGAGTCGCCTTGGTCGCGAACTTGCTCAATGAGCGACATCATCCTTTTCGCTGCCGCGGCATCCGCGCAGCGGACGATGTTTTTCTCCACGTCTTTCATTTTCACCGTCGAACGATCGATCTTCGCTGTGATGTCGTG
>QHMR01000007.1:0-41651 GCA_003217875.1 Verrucomicrobiota bacterium | reverse complement strand
CGGATTCCGTATTTAGCCTCGTAAGTGTAATCGGCGTGTGACGGACGAAATTTGTCTGCGATCTCGCTGTAGTCCTCAGGCCGAGCGTCCTTGTTTCGAACTGCAAGTGCGATAGGAGTGCCGAGCGTCTTTCCTTCAAAAACACCCGAGAGAATCTCGCACCGGTCTTCCTCTTTTCGCTGTGTCGTGAGTTTGCTTTGACCGGGACGCCGCCGATCTAGCTCTCGTTGAATATCGGCTTCCGAGATGTCGATTTTTGGCGGGCAGCCGTCGATGACCACGCCAATGCCGCCGCCATGCGATTCACCAAAGGTAGTCACGCGAAAAAGCTGGCCGAATGTGTTGCCCATTTCGATGGAAGATATCCATCGCGACCGATTGTCGGAAATCAAGTCGCTTCCAGCGCAGTCTTCAAATCATCAATCAAATCGCGCACGTCTTCGATGCCGACCGACAATCGGACCAATGAATTGCTGATCCCGAGTGCTTCGCGCTGCTCCTTCGGCACCGAAGCGTGGGTCATCAGCGCAGGGTGATTGATCAGGCTTTCTACGCCGCCGAGGCTTTCCGCCAGCGCGAACAGATGCGTGTTCTCCAGAAAACGTTTCGTCCCGGCGAGATCGGTTTTTAACGTGATCGTTACGATTCCGCCGAAGCCACGCATTTGTGCACGAGCCAGATCGTGTTGCGGGTGAGATTTAAGACCGGGGTAACTCACCGACTTCACTTCCGGGTGTTCCTCCAACCAGCGCGCAATCTCGAGCGCGTTAGCGCAATGGCGCTCCATGCGCAACGGCAATGTCTTCAAACTGCGCATCACAAGAAAGCTGTCAAAAGCCCCGGCAATTGCGCCGACGGAGTTTTGTAAGAACGCAACTTGATCGGCGAGTTCCTTGTTTTCGCCGACGACGATAACACCGCCAACCATGTCGGAATGTCCATTTAGATATTTCGTCGCGGAATGAATCACAAGATCGAAGCCGGTTTCGATCGGGCGCTGAATCCAGGGAGTGGCAAAGGTGTTATCGGAAACGGAAATAATCTTGTGTTTGCGCGCCGTCTTCGCGATTTCTTCGAGATCGATGATCTTAAGCAGTGGGTTGCTCGGAGTTTCAATCCAAACCATGCGCGTGTTTGGTCGGATCGCGGTATCGAACTGTTTCGCATCGGTAAGATCGACGTAGGTAAAGTCGAGGTTCGCGGACCGACGCCTGACTTTCTCGAAAAGTCGGAACGTGCCGCCATAGAGATCGTCACTGACGACGACGTGCGAACCGCTTTCGAGCAGATCGAGCGCTGTGGACATCGCGGCGAGGCCCGAGGCAAAGGCAAACCCACGCGTCCCACTCTCAAGGTCAGCGATGCATTTTTCGTACGCGAGGCGCGTTGGATTGATGGAACGGGCGTAATCATAGCCCTTATGCTTTCCCGGACTTTTCTGAACGTAAGTCGACGTAGCGTAAATCGGCGTCATTACCGCGCCGGTAGAGGGATCGGGTACTTGGCCAGCATGTATGGCGCGGGTGGCAAATTCGTGCTGCTTTTTCATGGTTAGTTTTGAGGCCTCTACAGATTACACCGATTTCCGTGGATTAAAGACAACCCCTTTTTTGCAATCTGTGGAAATCCGCGAAATCGGTGAATCTCTAGACGAACTCTCGTTCCGGTGGCGTGGCCGATTTCGGCATGTGAAGCCGCAGATAAGACAGCAAATCCGTACGCGTGACGAGCCCGAGGAATCGATCGTCTTCCATTACGATGGCGACGCGACCGCGGTCAAATACACCGAGCAAATCCTTAATTGTGGTGTTTGGCGGCAGCGTCTCCAATCGATCGGTCATCGCTTTTTTCACCGGATCGTTGAAGTGTGACGGGTCGCGATGAACCTTAACCAGCAGGTCAGATTCGTCGATGATCCCGACGGCGCGACCGCTTTGATCGACGACCGGAAGTTGTGAGACGTCCGAGCCGCGCATTCGCTTGAACGCTGTGAGCAGCGAATCGTCCAGCCCCACCGTAATCACTTCGCCCGCTTCATAACGATGTGAAATCAAATCGCTCAGGTCGCCGTGCGGTGGTCGATGAATGAATCCCTGCTCAGCCATCCAGAAGTCGCTATACATTTTGGAGAGATATTTGTTGCCGGTATCAGGAACGAGACTAACCACCCGTTTTGCCTTCGTTTGCTGCCGGCAGTAACGCAGTGCGCCTGCGACAAGAGTGCCTGTGGATGAGCCGCCGAAGATTCCTTCCTTGCGCAAAAGCTCACGCGCCGTTGCGAAACTTTCTTCGTCATCAATCTCAAACGCATCGGTGACTAACGACATGTCGGCGATTTCGGGGACAAAATCTTCGCCGATGCCTTCCACTGCCCAGTTTCCCGATTCGACCAGCTTCCCCGTTTTCACGTATTCATATAAAATCGAGCCGGTGGGGTCCGCGAGAACCATTTCGATGCCGCGTCGCGGTTTCACTCGATTGAAAAATCGCCCGAGACCGGTCAGCGTTCCGCCAGACCCAACTCCCACAACAATCGCGTCAACATCGTGCCGCATTTGTTCCCAGATTTCCGGTCCGGTGGTGCGTTCGTGCGCCAGCGGATTCGCGGGATTGCCAAACTGATTCACATAAAAGGCGCCCGGGATTTCTTGGGCCAGTCGCGCGGCCACATCCTGGTAATATTCGGGATGCCCACGAGTCACATCAGAGCGCGTGATCCGCACCTCGGCACCGAGGGCCTTTACGTGCGAGATTTTTTCCTGCGACATTTTGTCCGGAATCACCAGCAAGACGCGATAACCTTTGGCACCCGCCACGAGCGCGAGACCCAAACCGGTGTTCCCTGCCGTGGCTTCAACGACCGTGCCGCCTGGCTGCAAATGTCCTTCGGCCTCGGCCGCCTCGATCATCGATAGCGCGATCCTGTCCTTGATCGAACCACCGGGATTTTGATTTTCGAGCTTCAGAAAAAGCTGGCACGGGCCGGTGTCGAACTGCGTAACCTGCACCAGTGGCGTGTCGCCAATGAGCGACAGAATTGCGGGCGGTTTATTGTGGGCAATTGACGGCGCTGCAGAAATCTCAGTCATGCAAAGGTTGTTCGATAGACGGTTCGCCTTTGTGCGACCATTCCGACTGGCTGTCTTCGAGAAATTGTTGGAGCACAGGAAAACGGACTTCGCCGTAATTTAATGCGTAACGGAGATCGCCACCTTTGTAAATCCAACTCGTCGGGATCCACGCGAGCGGCAATCCGGCAAATTGTTTGATTTTGCTTTCGCCACGACGCGGGCCGGGATCTGCAAGAACTGTTACATTTGACTGATCGACAATGTCGAATTTTTTTAGCATCGCGCGCCCGTCCTGGCCATCATTCCAAACCGAGACGAACCAAAATTTCACGTTCGGATTTTCGCGTACGATTTTCGCCCAGCCGCCGCTCTTGAGTTCAGCCTGACAATTCGAACACCATGGCGCCCAAAGATGAATGACGGTGAGATCCGGTGTTTTGATCGCTTCGAGCACTTTTTGTTCAGCCGGAGATTCGGCGCGCAGCGATATGGCTGCGAGGAGGGCAATCAATATCGGCATTCGGACGATCGACATGTTCTACTGAAGGATAAAGGGGAAACGCCCAACGCTCAACGCCGAACGCCCAACGTCGAACGCAGACGCAGCGTTTGACCTCCACTGGTAACTTGGCTACTATGGCGTCCCCATTTCCGCTAGTTTAGCTGCGCGGAAACATCGGCGTTCGATTGAGCGCCGCTGTACCCATAGGAGGCCTACTTTTATGATTCAAATGCAGGATGTGATGTCGAAGCCGATGCCGGACTTCCGCGAGGGAAGCATCGTCAAGGGGCGCATCTTGGAAATTCGCCCGCGCGAAGTGCTGGTCGATGTGGGATACAAATCCGAGGGCGTCATTCCGTTGACCGAATTTGAGGATGCCGATTCGCTGGAAGTGGGCGACGAGGTGGACGTTCTCCTGGAGCGGCTGGAAAACGAAGAAGGCATGGTCGTTCTCTCGAAGGAGAAAGCCGCCTACCGCCAAAACTGGAATAAAATTGTCAGTGTTTTCGAAGGTGACGGCCTGATTAGAGGCAAGGTGAGATCGGTGGTCAAAGGCGGCCTGATGGTCAACATCGGTGTTGAGGCTTTTTTGCCAGCGTCCCAGATCGACGTCGTTCCGCCGAAAGATTTGCAGCAATTCGTTGGTAACAGTTACGATTTCAAAATTGTTAAGCTCAATGATGACCGGAAAAACGTCGTGCTCAGCCGGCGGGAGGTGATCGAGCAGGAACGCAGCGAAAAACGACAAAAATTCATGGAAGGCGTGAACGTGGGCGACCGCGTCACTGGCACTGTGAAAAACATCACCGACTTCGGTGCATTCATCGATTTGGATGGCATGGACGGTCTGCTGCACGTCACCGATATGACTTGGGGCCGACTAGGACATCCAAGCGAGTTATTGAAGGTAGGGCAGCCGTTGGAAGTCGTTGTGCTCGACATCAACAAGGAAAAAGAGCGAGTGTCGCTCGGACTTAAACAAACGCAGAAAAATCCGTGGGACCAAATCGAGGAGCGTTTTCCGGCCGGCCAGCGCATCAAAGGTAAAATCACAAATCTTGTTCCCTACGGCGCGTTTGTTGAGATCGAGGAAGGCGTGGAAGGCCTCATCCACGTATCCGAACTTTCCTGGACGAAGCGGATCATGCGCCCCTCGGACATCCTTAGCGTTGGCCAGGAGGTGGAGGCAGTGGTGCTCGGCGTCAACAAAGAGGAACAAAAAATTTCATTGGGCCTGCGCCAGCTCGAACCGAATCCGTGGGATGAAATCGAGAAGAAGTTCACCATCGGAAGCAATGTCAAAGGCAAGATTCGCAACATGACTGCTTATGGCGCATTCGTCGAATTGGAGGAAGGCATCGACGGCATGATTCACGTGTCCGACTTAAGCTGGACCCGCAAGATCAATCATCCCAGCGAGATGTTTAGGAAAGGCGACGAAGTTGAGGCTGTCGTGATCGACATCGACAAAGTAAACCAGCGGATCAGCCTTGGGGTCAAACAGCTCACCGAAGACCCATGGAAGACGATCGATGAGAAGTCCAAAATCGGGGACTTGGTGAAAGGCAAAGTGACCAAGCTCGCCAGCTTCGGCGCATTCGTGCAATTGCAGGATGACATTGACGGCCTCGTTCATATCTCCCAATTGAGCGAAGATCATGTCGCAAAAGTGAAGGATGTCCTCAAGGTTGGTCAGGAAGTCGAAGCGCGCGTCATCAAGGTGGATAAAATCGAGCGCCGCATCGGATTGTCGATCAAGGCCGCTAATTATTCTGAAGAAGAACTACGGAAAGAAGTGGAGTCCTTCGATACGCTTCGGCCTGGTGAAGACATGGTCGGTTTGGAAAAGGCCTTCGCCGCCGCCGAACAAGAAGAATATCGTCCCGGGGATTCCAAGCGCGCCGCGAAGGAATCAGACGAACCAACGCGCGAATCGAAGAAAAAATAAGCTCCGACTTTTTTCTCGCCCGCAGTAAACACTCTGAGCAGAATCGAAGCCGGAGTTACATGCGAGTCCGCTTTTCTCAATCGAAGTCGAGCTTGAGGATAATCGCGTCGGCAGCCTTACTGTGCATCGTAGCTGGCTGCGGAAAGTCCAGCATTGTTGGCAAATGGAGCCTGTCGGGAGCTTCTACTGCAACGGTTTGGGAATTTTCGAGTAACGGCGCTGTCCTTGTCGGGCATGTGCATGGCAGGTACAAATTCGGTGACCAAGACCGAATTAAGATCCAGACACCGTTCGCAACGACAGTTTATCAGCTGAAAATTTCCGCCGATCACATGATCCTGCAGGAGCCCGACGGTCCGAAGCTCGAGTTCACGAGAATAAGGCAATAACAGGGGACCTGAGCAGACTTTTCGCACGCCATCAGGCAAGAAAAGGTCTAAGAGCAGCGACTACAAATCGTACATCAGAGATGAAGTGATCTTGCGCGTCACCAGTCGCGCGAAAATGCCGATGTGAACTGCATCCAGGGCTGACTCAGAACTCGGCGCTGCCGAGACCGAATCCAAAGTGCGGCATGGTGCCGTAACGGCCGGGGTAAAGCAAAAGTAACAGCATCCTTTACGACGCATGCACGCGCTGCAGAACGCCAGGCTTTTGTTTATAGCGGCGGCCTGACTTCGTCCAAAATTCTTTCAGCGGTCCGGACATGGCAGCATGTTGTCGGGCACGCCGCGCATCGCTTGTAAACCGTTTCGAGATCGAATAGCGGACTTCTCCCTGCGGATCGATTACGACGGTGCACCCGCCGTCCATGTCGAACATGTTTCCCGCGACATTGACGGTGCACGACTGAGTCACCTCGGCGACGAGGTCAAATACGACCTGGCCATCAGGAGCAACGCGACGCGCGACGCGCACCGATTCGACCATTGGCGGGGACGCCTGCACAATGCCCTTGGGCGGTGCGCTGCCCGGCCGGATGAGATGGAAATGAATGACATGCGCCGGATGAGTCACGAACCGGCCGAGTGCATCCGCCTGCCGAATCATCTCCTTCGCACTCGCTGGCCGACCAGGTTCGCCATCGAAGCGCAATTTCGCGAAGGCGAGTTCGGGAATGCACAGAGTGTTGTCCGGCGGCTGCCACTGGACCGCATCCTCCGTCATAAACGGAACGTGATCGGGAAATATGTCGCGACGGCGAAATGAGCGCATCAGCGCTTCGCGAAAACCCCATTTGTCCTCCCTCTCCACCTCGCTGTCGGCAGTGATCAAAGCTCGCAAATATTCGCCGAGCTCCATGTCCGCTGGCGGACAGTAGTCGATTGCACGAATGCAAACATTCAGAAATTGGCCGGCAACCTTGCTGGCCTCCTGGGCAATCGCCTTGATCAGATCCTCACCGAGTGGAATCTGGCCAAGCATTTTTGGATCAAGATCCGCAATTCGGAAGAAGCGATCGATCTTTCGCTTCACCACCGTCACGAAAGCTTCGAACACAGCAGAGACTAAAACCGAGCCAAGCGCATGCGGCTCCAAGTTGGGATCGTAACGATTCAGCGCCTGCTCTTTTCCAGGCAGCACATCGGAATCGAACGCGGCGATGCCTTCCACATCAACTCCGGAACGCAGCGCCTTGGCGCGACCGGTTTTCGAACGCGCATACCCAAATTCGCGAGCGAGATCGGTGAGCATAGTTATGCCCGACGACTCCGTTTCCCATTCACCAATGGCGCGCTCGACTACTTCCGGATAGGTGAAATGGAGAAAAATCGCGACCAGATCGGAGAAGCCTTCATGAAAAGCGGGGACATCGACATTTGTTGGATTCAGGAAAAGGGAGCGCAGGCCATCAAGGAGAGCATGAGTGGTTTCGTGCGCAACGATGTCATGGCTCAGCGCGGTGCAAATGATGCCGTCGCGCAAAGTGAAACCGGCGCGTTTTTTTCCCGCATTAAAAAAGCCGAAGGAAAGATCTCCCGCTTCTCGGCTGTAACCAGCGTTTGCGACCCGCGCGCCGAATGGCCGCACGATCAGTCGAAGTGGTTCATGGGCGGAGTCGTCATTCGTCGCCCAAGAGATGTCGCGACCCAGTGCCCGCCGGAACGCCGCATAGGTTAAACTGCAGACGGCATATACCATTTGCGGGTGAAATTGTCCGTTTGCGGGCGAAGGCCTTAGACCGCTCGAAAGCAGAAGGTAAGGATCGTCGAGATCCAGCGGCTCGTGCCGCAAGATTTTCGGAGCGCCGTCACTGATTACCTTGAACAGCGAACCGATCGGTCCGGGCTCAAGTTTTTCGTAGGGCACACGCACTGTCGCCACGCCGCCGATGCGATCCGAGACGGACGGATCGAGTGTGTAAATGCGGAGCGGACGGGTGAGCGGCGCATTCCGATCGCGTTGATATCGCCTAACGAGGGCTTGCCGGGCGACCCGCGTGCTTATTTCAAACGTCCGCCCCGCACTGGATTGTCTCTTCGGCACAATTATTGATCGGTCAGCGCTTTTCGGATTGTACGATTAAGCGGGAAGGTGAGTGATCCACGATGCGCAAAGGAGGAGTCCCGCCCCGTTCATGAATTACCACCGCTCCTCTCTCTTCGCTCCAAGTGGCGGGTTCTTCCATGTAACGATCGTCCGCAGTCGGAACAAATACAGAGGCGGAGCCGTCGGGACGGAGTTTGATCCTCTGACGAGGTCGGCGCGAAAGCGGAATATCATCTTCCTCCGGGCGATAGACAGCGCCCTTGGCTGTATCTTCCTCGAAAACGTGCACCCACGTGGTGGCGAATAGCGAATCGTTCGCCGCAGGTTTTCCTTCCACAACGCCCTCCGATTATTCTAAATCAGACCGCCACGAAGCGTATCGAGCGCAGTCCGCATTCGAATTACCTGCTGCGCCGTGAACATGAACATCGCCTTGTCGTCGGTGTAATCCATGTAGTTCACGAACATGTCCCCGTTCGGTCCGTTGTTGCAAGTCACAACCGGCCAACTTGGTGTGCCGAAATTTGGACCGGCGCAGTTTGGCGTATCCGCCACCATGTCGGATCCACTGCAATCCGGAGTATCTCCCCAAATATGACGCAGATTAAAATAATGCCCGATCTCGTGGGTCGCGGTGCGGCCTTTGTCAAAAGGCACCTCAGCTGTCCCAAGGGTTCCGAAGGCGCGGTAATTTATGACTACGCCGTCGGTCGCTTCTGGACCGCCAGGAAACTGCGCATAACCGAGGAGTCCCCCGGTAAGAGGACAGACCCAAAGATTAAGATGCGTCTTCGGACTAAACGGCGCAATGCCGCCCGTGGAAGCTTTCTTCACCGCATCGTCCACGCCGAACCCACTCTTTGTCGTCTTCGTGCGGGTGACCTTCACAAGTTTGAACTGGAGCCGCACATCGCTGACCAAACCCTTCCAGGGAGTGGGCGTCTGATTTCTGTCTGGATTCGTCGCGCGAAAATCCTTATTCATCGCCTTGAACTGGCTCTTGATCTGCGCATCGGAAATGTTCTGCTCGGTCGTCTTGTAAACGACATTCACGACGGTCTTGATAGTGACGAGCTTGACCTTTGCCGCATCGAATCCCGTTTCGCGGCGACGCAAGGTGGCGTTTTCGAGGCGCATCTGTGCCGCACGGAATGCCGGGAATCGCTCCAGCAACATCATATGCGCCGCCATTGCGCCGCACGATCTTCGCAACTTTTGCCCTGAAGCTTTTTTCTTTGCCATGGTGATCTCCTGTTAAATGGCCCGTGGACGGGCTTTTTGCTCGTTATACCCGCCAAGATTTTCAGAGTCGAGTACTTTCAACCTCAGAATTCCGCGCTGCCGGGTGTGCGTGCGAAAGGGATGACATCGCGAATGTTCGGAACGCCGGTGATGAACATGAGCATGCGTTCAAAGCCGAGGCCGAATCCGGAGTGCGGCACGGTGCCGTAGCGACGAAGATCCAGATACCATTTGTAATCGGCGGGATCCATATTGTGCCGCCGCATGTTTTCTTCGAGCATTTCGAATCTCTCCTCGCGCTGACTGCCACCGACGATTTCCCCGATGCCGGGCACCAGCAAATCCATCGCCGCAACCGTCTTTCCGTCATCGTTCAAGCGCATGTAGAAGGGTTTGATCTCCTTCGGAAAATTGAAAACCGTGACGGGACATTTGAAATGTTTTTCGGTCAACCAGCGCTCGTGCTCCGATTGCAGGTTTAGGCCGTAGTCGATAGGGAACTCAAATCTTTCGCCGCTCTTTTTTAGAAGATCGACAGCGTCAGCGTACGCGATCCGCTGAAATGGTCGCTCGACGACGAAATCGAGTCGGGGAAGCAACTCTTTGTCCACGAATCTGGCGAAGAGCTCCATCTCATCGGGGCAATGATGTTTCGCATCTGCGATTAAATATTTAACGAACTCTTCCGCGAGATTCATGTTGCCGTTCAAATCGCAAAACGCCATCTCCGGCTCAATCATCCAAAACTCACTGGCGTGGCGGGATGTGTTTGAGTTTTCAGCGCGGAACGTCGGGCCAAATGTGTAAACATTGGACAACGCCAACGCGAACGCTTCCGCTTCCAACTGACCGCTCACGGTCAGATAAGTCGGGCGGGCGAAGAAATCCTGCGCAAAATCAATTTCCCCGTTTTTCCGCGGCGGATTTTTGATATCGATAGTGGAGACGCGAAACAATTCTCCTGCACCCTCGCAATCGCTGCCAGTGATAATTGGCGTGTGGACGTACACGAAACCGCGCTCCTGGAAAAACTGGTGAACGGCAAAGGCCAGCCGGCTCCGCACGCGAAAAATGCTGCTGAAAAGGTTTGAACGTGGGCGTAAATGAGCGACCTCGCGAAGAAATTCAGGTGTGTGCCCCTTTTTCTGGAGCGGATAGGAATCATCGGCGGGACCAACGACCTCGATTGTGTCCGGAACCAGTTCCCATTTTTGCCCCTTACCCTGGGAAGCGACGAGCGCGCCAGTGGCACTAATCGAGACACCCGCCGTGATCCTTTGCACCGCCGGATAATTTGGTAACGAATTTTTCGCGATGATCTGGAGGTTCCGCAGCGATGAGCCATCATTCAGCTCGATAAACGAAAAGTCTTTCGAATCGCGCCGCGTCCGCACCCAACCCTGCACATGAACCGCGGCGATGGGAGCGGTGCTTTGCAACACGTCCTTGATGGAAGTTGGAGCGAGTCGCGTCATTTACATCTAGAGATTCCTCGACTTCGCTCGGAATGACAAGTTCCGCGCTGCCGGAAGATCGCCGCTAAAGAACTTAGCTCAGCGGCAACCAGTTGCCCGGTTGAGGCGGCGGCTTGATGCCATTGAGAGTAAGATAGGTGTATTCCTGCAAGAGCCGCTCGTAATCGGAGAGAAGCTTCATCGCGTCATTCGGCTTGAGGAAATCGGTTTTGATAGCGTCATCGATTTGGGACTTCAGGAGCCGCATCAACTCGACTTTGTCCCACTGCGTCATGGCGAGGACTTCCCCGATTGTGCTGCCCTCGATTACCTCCTCAATGTACCAACCGGATTCTTCATCGGGGTCGAGGAAAACATGTACTTCTGTGACGCGGCCGAACAAATTGTGCAGGTCGCCCATAATGTCCTGGTAAGCGCCCACCATAAAGACGCCGAGGTAATAAATTTCTCCAGGGTTAATCCTGTGCAGCGGCAGCGTTTCTTTTACATCCTGAAGATCGATGAACTTGCAGACCCTGCCATCTGAGTCGCAGGTAATGTCCACGATCGTGCCGTGACGATCCGGCGGCGCAGTAAGACGATGGATCGGCATAATGGGAAACAACTGGCCGAGCGCCCAGTGATCGAGCAGCGACTGGAAAACGGAAAAATTGCAGATGTACTGATCGCCCAACCTCGTTTCAAGCTGCTTCACTTCGTCGGGCACATAACGCAGGCCGCGATGCATATTGACGATTTGATGCGCAACCTGCCAGTAAACGGTATCGATCTTCGCCTTCGATTCTAGATCGAGCAGACCGAGATCGAACGTTTGCTGCGCTTCCTCCTTTACCTGTTGGATGTCGTGCAAACTCTCAAGACGATTTCCGCGCCTTAAGCGCTGTTTCACATCGAGGATATCGCCTACGAGTTTATGGTCTTTCTCACCCGCTTCGACCTTGAGTTTCGGCGCGGTTTTTTCGATTGAGCTAAACGCTTCCAACACCAGCACCGAATGGTGCGCGACAATGGCGCGTCCGCTTTCACTCACAATGATCGGATGCGACACGCCTTCGGAATCGCACACATCCATGATATTCCAGACCACGTCATTGGCGTATTCCTGGAGCGAATAATTGATGGAGCTGTCGAAGTCACTGCGCGATCCATCGTAATCGACGCCGAGGCCTCCACCGACATCGAGGTAACCAAGTTGATGCCCGAGTTTGCAAAGCTTTGCGTAATAGCGCGCCCCTTCGCGCACAGCTCGCTTGATTGTCGAAATGTCCGGCACCTGCGATCCGACATGGAAATGAAGTAGCTTGAGGCAGTGAGTCAGGCCGGCCTCTTTCAACATCTGACTCGCGGCAACCAGATTAGTAGTGTCGAGACCGAATTTGGCGTTCTCGCCGCCGCTCGGCGACCACTTGCCGGAGCCTTTGCTGTACAAGCGAGCACGAATGCCAATGTAGGGCTCGACGCCTACCTCGTTTGATGCGCGAATGACCTGCTCCAGCTCTTCCAGTTTTTCCGCGACGATAATGACCAATTTGCCAAGTTTACGGCCAAGCAGCGCGATACGAATGAAAGCAGGATCTTTATAGCCGTTGCAGATGATCAAACTCTCGGGGTCTTTCTGCATGGCAAGTGCAGCCACCAACTCCGGTTTGCTGCCTGCTTCGAGGCCAAAATGAAATTGTTCGCCTGCATCAACGATTTCCTCGATCACCTCGCGCAGCTGATTGACTTTGATGGGAAAAACACCGCGATACTGATTGCGATAACCGAACTCGGAAATCGCGCTTTGGAAGGCGCGGTTGATTGATTCGACGCGGTGTCGGAGCAAGTCTTGAAAGCGAATCAGCAATGGAAAACTGAGGTTCCTAGTGCGTGCTTCGTTGATGACTTCCAGAAGATCGATGGAACCGCCGTTATCCTTTAACGGCCTCGCCTCGACGTTGCCAGCGCTGTTAACAGTAAAATAACCTTCGCCCCATCCATCCACGTTGTATGTAGTGATGGCGGACTCTAGGTCCCACTCAGTTTTCATTTCGATTCTTAACCCGGCCGCGAGATTCCGAAAACGCATATTCAATCAGCACGTCGAACATTCAAGCCCCGCGACAGCAAAATTTTCGTTTCGCCCATATGCGCCATCAGCCTTGAGACGTATATGGCGTCTACAGTCTGGGCCGCTTGTTTTTCATTTTCGCGCAGGTACCGTTACGCGATGAACAAAACGGTGATCGAAGTGCAGGTGCGCGCGGTTTTACCGACGAGCGGTGGGTGCGCAGTGTTTATCGGGAATAACGAGAAAGTGTTCATCATCTACGTCGATCAAACGGTTGGGAGCGCGATCACGATGTTCATGCGTCAGATCACCAAGGAGCGCCCCCTCACCCACGATTTAATGGGACATTTGATGACGGCTCTCGGCGCAAAAGTCGAACGGGTGATTATCAACGATCTGAAAAATGCGACTTACTACGCCCGTGCGATCATCCGCGTCGAGAACGAATTGCACCAGAAAAAGATCATCGAGCTCGACGGCCGACCGAGCGATTGCATCGCCATGGCCACCCAGCAGAAGGCCCCCATTTATGTAAGCCAGGACGTCTGGGATGAAGTGGATGATATGAGCGACGTCTTGCGCAAGATGGAGGAAGAGGGACTGAGACCGGAATCAGAAACGGAAGAATGATTGGTAGCCGCGGTCCGTGCCCGCCGAAATTCATCCAACGGCCCCAAAGCGCAGCTACAGCTCAGCCCAACAGATCGCCGTAGCGCTTGTCTGCTAATTCGAGGCATCGCTCCAGAATTTCCGACGCGGTATTGAGTTTAAACGTTTCCTCCACCAACTGGCGGCACTCAGGAATGGCGAGACTTTGTACAGCGCGCTTGACTCTCGGGACCAGGATCGCCGCCGTGCTGAGCTCGTCCATCCCCAGCCCCAGCAAGAGCGGAATGAGCGCGACATCTCCGGCCATTTCGCCGCAAACACCCACCCAAAGATCGTTGCCGTGCGCCGCGTCGGAGATCATTTTGAGCAAACGCAACACTGCCGGATGCGTCGGTTCGTAAAGATACGCGATCTTCTCGTTCACGCGATCGACGGCAAGCGCATACTGAATCAGATCGTTTGTTCCGATACTGAAAAAATCGACCTCGGATGCGAGCACACCTGCACAGATGGCTGCGCTCGGGATTTCGATCATTGCGCCAACCTCGAGCCTTTCGACCACATCAATTTTCGAATCGCGCAACTCTTCTTTGCAGTCGTCGAGCACGGCGATCGAGCGGCGCAGTTCATCCAGCCCAGAGATCATCGGAAACATGATCTTTACGTTGCCGACGGCACTGGCACGCAGGATTGCACGCAACTGCGTCTTGAAAATCTCTATGTTCTCAAGACAAAAGCGGATTGCGCGCCAGCCAAGAAACGGATTTAACTCATCGGCAATGTCTACTGTGCCCGGAGCCAATTTATCGCCGCCGAGATCAAATGTTCGAATAATCAGCGGATCCGGGCGAACGCGCTCCGCAACTTTTCGATAAATTTCATATTGTTCATCCTCGGTTGGGAGCGTAGGTCGATTCAAATACAGAAACTCGGTGCGATAAAGTCCAATACCCTCGGCGCCATTCGCCTTCACGGCATCGACATCGTGTGGGAGTTCGATATTTGCCGAAAGAACAATGTGACGGCCGTCCCGCGTGGTTGAGGTTGTCTCGCGCAGTTCTTTCAGTTGCGCCGCGACTTTGGCTCTTCTTGATTCGACCTTCACGTACTGCGCCAGCGTTTCCGGTGTCGGATCAACGATCAGATAGCCATCATTTCCATCGAGCAGAACGTGCTGGCCGGTCTCGAGTTTTGCGGTGATATCGTGCAAGCCGACTATTGCCGGAATACCAAGTGAGCGCGCCAAAATCGCCGCATGCGAGGTGCGGCTGCCGAGATCTGTCGCGACCCCGAGCACGTTTGCTCGGTTGATACTTGCTGTGTCCGAAGGAGTAAGGTTATGCGCGATCAAAATGTGCGGCTCGGTCAATGCAAGAAATGTCTTGGGAGCTTTTCCCTGCAGGTTGTGAATTACACGTTTGGTGACGTCCTGAATATCAAGCGCGCGCTCTCGCAGGTAAGGGTCATCGATTTTGTTGAGGGTCTCGGCGTACCGCGTGGCGACTTCCTGGAAAATCCATTCCACATTGCAAAGATCGGTCTCCAGCTTCCGAAGAACTTCGTCGATTAAGGTCCGGTCTTCGACTACGAGCAGATGAGCATCGAAGATAGCGGCATCTTTTGTTCCGATTGATTCTGCAATGCGCTGCTGCATCTCCAGAATCTGCATCCGCGTTTGGATAAGGGCCGTTTCGAAGCGCGCTATTTCATCCGCCACTTGCGAAGGCGCTATGCGATAACGTGCCACCTCATCCAATTCATCGCGGACAACATGGACCTTGCCGCGGGCAATTCCGGGCGAAACGCCAGCTCCTTCAAATCGAATTTCTCTTGGCGTGTTGTCGCCGCTCATCCACTTGCGAGAGTAAAGCAGATGTCAAACAATGCGAACTTGCCGTTGCGCTCAGCACGAGTCGCATGCGCCCTATAAGTCACATCGACCAGATAAGCCTGATCAATCTTCGTTGAAACGCGCCTTAATCAGTTCCTCTAACTCCTCCATGGCCTTTTCGGCGTCCGGGCCTTCGCAACGAATACGCAACTTTGATCCCTGTCCAGCGGCCAGCATCATCAGACCCATGATACTTTTGCCGTTTACTTCCTCGCCTTCTTTCGAAACCCAAATTTCCGAGCGGTACCGGCTCGCAATGCGCACAAACATGGCGGCCGGCCTGGCATGGAGTCCGAGCCGATTCATAATGGCAATTTCTTTCTCAACCTTCTGGACGGGCGTCGCGCGGTTCGCTCTTCGATACAACAATGCCATTACGTCGCTCCTTTCTGCTCCATCATTCCGAGTAGCTTCGCGTTAAAATCAACGGCTGCATTTTGGCCCAGTCCCTTTAACTTTTCATCCATCGCCGCGACCTCAATCAAGCGCGCCATGTCGCGGCCGGGCCTCACTGGAATAGTTACATGCGGCACTTTAAGCGCCAGGATCTCGTAAAATTCCCGGTCCAGTCCTATGCGGTCGACCTCGTCCACTTCCTGCCAGTCCTTAAGTGTAACGACGAGGTCGAGGCGCTTTTCAACTCGAATACTGCCAATTCCAAAAACTTTCGCTACATCAATAATACCGATGCCACGCACTTCCATGTGATTGCGGGTAAGTTCAGGGGCAGTGGCCATGAGCTCGCGCCCCTCAAGCATTGTGATCCGGGTGACGTCGTCAGCTACCAGGCTGTAGCCACGTTCGATCAATCCAAGCACACACTCGCTTTTTCCAATGCCGCTGGCGCCGCGAATTAAGACGCCGACGCCAAGAATATCGACCATACTTCCGAATTCAGTCACCATCGGCGAAAAATCCATCTCCAAAGCGATCGTGGCGGCGTTAATGAATTTCATCGTGATCATCGGAGTACGAAACACGGCAATTTTTGCCTCCGCTGTGACAGCCAGCAACTCCGGTGCGAGATGAAAGCCGCGCGACATCACAAGACAAGGAATCTTGCGTTCGCATAACGCGCGAAATCTCTTTACCCGAACGTTCGACCGCAAACTTTTCAAATACGAATGCTCGGCCGCTCCGAGTACCTGTACCCGTTTCTCAGCGAAATAGGTGTAGAATCCGGAGAGCGCGAGCCCGGGGCGGTTAATGGTTGGTTCGCGAATTTTGCGGTGAAATCCCACGCGCGGGCCTTCAAGTTTCATGTGGAGCTTTTCGGCGTGACAGTTGTAAAACCCTTCGACCGTGACAACCGGAACGCTTTTCTGCTGATCGCTTGTGGATGTAATCGTTTGGGTCCCGCGTCGTTCCGCCATCAGGATTAACTTCTAGCGTGAATAGCGCTCAATTTCCAATAGGCATCGCGCGCTGGCAGCCCGTCCTGGCTACTGATTGATCGTCGACATCACGCGATGCTCTGGATACGTTCGCGAGTCAGCCGCGCGTCGAGCGACCATTTTCTTCCTGCGCCTACAATGAGAAGAAAGAGGCTGCCGAGTAACATACAAAAGTCCGTGCGCGCCTCGTGCGCCATGCTCCAGAAACCGTAGTTCGCCAATTTCGGCAGACTGAATCCCCAGAATCCGTGACCAAGCAGGATCGGCACCTTCGTTGAAAGAATCGCTATAGAAATGTCGATGATGAGCGGAATCGCAGCGAGCCGCGTCAGGAATCCGATAAGTAGCAACGCGCCGCAAACAATTTCCACGCAGCCAACGAATGGACCCATTACATCCGGCGCGGGAATGCCGATCTTTGCAAACCGCCCCGCACCCTGCGCTTCAGCAAACAGAAATTTCTGAATTCCTTCGGACCAAAAAACCGCACCGACCGAGAGCCGGACCAAGAGAGTTGCCGGCGGCGCGGTGGTACGAAGTAATTTGCTCATGTCTTGGGTGTGAATTGAGCCAGGTCGTAAATGCCGAGTCTCTTTTCAATCTCGGCGACGCGATCGACAACTTTGAAGAATCCATCTTCACCAAAGAGTTCGTCTTCCTTTTTCTCGAAATCTTCGCCGAGCGAATCGAATTCATGTGCGCTCACGATTCCGCGAAAAGCAGGACACAAGATGGTGTCCTCGCGCGCTTCGTGCGGGTTATACATGCGGATGAACTGGCGCATCGAATCGACAAGCTTCCGTCGATCATCTGCATTCTTGAGCGCCTGGTTCGTCGCGAGATGCATCGTGATGTCGGTCAGCCGCCGCCCGGCTTGGTGCTGCTGCAAAAGCACATCCACAAGATCGACTAATTTGTTCGCCTCCTTGAAGCGCGGGAAAAGAAAATTCTCTTCCAGCTTCTCGTGATAATCTTCAATGAAGTCGCGGATGATTTTGGCCGAGTCAGCCAGCGGCTCGGGCGGCAAATCCTCTTTACTATCGATCCGCCGGATGGCTTCGCCGTAAATGAGCAGAATGCGTTTGAGCACGCCGTGCTAGCGCATCAAATCTTCCGGCGGTGAGACCTCGTTCTCTTTCTTTTCTTCTTCTTTGCCGAACAAATTCGCGGCTGCGCTGATTCCCGAAGCCGCGATAAAAATTCCGCCTGCCTTCAGAAACCTTCTCCGGCTGGATTGATCGTTTGTTTTCATAGGTTCGTCGCTTATTGGAACTTTATGGACGGAACATGAAATAGACTGCGCCGACAAGGCACAGACCGGCCCAGAGAAAATTGAGTCTGATGTGCTGATGCATGTAGAGCAAAGCGAATGGAAGAAAGAACCAAGAGCGTGATGACTTCCTGCAAAACTTTGAGCTGAGCCAGGCTCATTGTGGTGTAGCCAGCCCGATTCGCGGGAACTTGGAGCAGATATTCGAAAAGTGCGATTCCCCAGCTCAGGACCGCGGCGATGTACCATTTTTTGTCACTCCAATTCCGCAAATGCGAATACCAGGCGAACGTCATGAATACGTTCGAGCACGTGAGCAGGAGCATTGTGCGAAGAACAAGAAACCATCTCATAATTCGATTACCTCCGTTTTGTTAAGTTGTTGCCTGCATAATCTTCGTTCAAACTCAATTAGCCGAATTGTTGGCTTGACTCGTGTCTTCGACTGACAAGACGCTGAGTCGACGCCGATAGAGATGTCCCCACGCATGCATCATCTCGACGGTCGGCTGGAAAAACTTTTGCGCGATAAGCGTCGGTACAAATGCGCTCAGGATAACTACACTCACGAGAATGGTGTACTGATCCTGGTCAATGATCCCGTTTTGCAGGCCATACAAAGAGGAAATCGTTCCAAAGGTAAGGCCCGTAGCCATGAGCAGTGTGGTGTAGCTCGCTTCCTTGACCTTCATGTAGTGCAATCGAGCGAGCGGAAAGACGCCGACGATTTTCGTCACCATCTTCAGGGCAAGAAACGCGCTGATCACGAGCAATCCAGTCCACAGCGCCGGCAGCGAGACATATAATCCGGCTTTGATGAAATAAAATGGCGTGAACACTGCGAACGCGATGCTGCGCATGCGACGGACAAGCGTTTTGTCGCGGAGAAACACACCTGCGACAACAAGACCAAGGAGATATGCTGGCAAGACGGCTTCGCTTTTGGCTGCAGTGGCCAGGCCGCCGAGAAGGAAGAGGACAAAGAAGATGAATTTAACTTCTGGTTCGCTCACCTGCGTTGCGCCCAGACGCGTAATGATCAATTGCGTCCAGCGCGGCATGAACCAGAGGACGATTAACGTCACGATCACGAATAGCAGCAGCCACAGATTGTAGTTGGCGAACAATGTCCCCAGCGCCAGCACCGTACCGAAATCGGTGATGAAACACGCTGTCAGGATCATCTTGCCCATGGCGGTATCGCTGAAGCCGCCTTCGATCATAACGGCGTAAACGACCGCTACGGATGTTGTGGAAAGCGCGACGCCTGCGATTTGCGCCTGGTGCAGAGGCCAACCAAAAACGAATTGGGCAAAGGCCCACACCACAGCGAATGGTATAGCGAACGAAAGAACACCGATCAGCACACTCGCACGCCAATTGGCTTTCAGCGAGATGGGATCGATTTCCGCACCAGCAAGAAACGTGAGCACGCCACTGCCAAGTAGCGCGAGAAAATTAGTCCACTCCGTTGATTGAAGTACGTGATGCAGATGTCCCGTGCTCGCACCCGCACCGGCAATGCCGATATGCAGAGTGCCGCCTTCCAAACCGACGGCGAGATTACCCGCAACAACGCCAACCAAAATTTCAACCAGCGCGACCGAAATTCCCGTTCGGATCGAGACCAAACTGCCGATGAGCGCCAAGCCCATCCAGATCGAGGCTATGAACCAAATGTTTCCGAGCATAAAAAAACTCCTTCCGCTTGGAAGGAGTCATTAGCTCACGCGGTTTTCCCAGTTTTACCTAGGAAGGCAAACTCCATTGCCGTTGCCGGAGTTTACCGCATTTTTGCTTCGATTCAAGGAGTGAGGCAAGCAATGCCCTTGCCCCACAACGACCGCGTTTTCGGCGGCTTACATCTTGAAGCGCTCGCCGAGATAAAGCTGACGGCTGATGGGATCGTTGATCAGGAAATCTTTTGTACCTTCGCTTTCCACCCGGCCGTCGTAAATCAGGTAAGCGCGGTCCACTATGGAAAGCGTCTCACGCACATTGTGATCGGTGATCATGATGGCTAATCCCGATTTACGCAGGTTCACGATAATTTGTTGCACATCGTAAACAGCAATGGGATCGACGCCGCTAAATGGCTCGTCGAGCATCAACAACTTCGGTTGCGTGACCAGCGAACGAGCGATGGTTAATCGCCGCTTCTCGCCGCCGCTCAGGGTAAGCGCGGTATTTTTCGCGATTCTCTCAATGCCAAACTGGTGCAGCAATTGATCGCAGCGATTCCGCCGCTCCGCTTTGCTTAGCGGAAGCGTTTCCAAAATCGCAAGAATGTTTTGCTCCACAGTCATCTTGCGAAAGATCGATTCTTCCTGCGGTAAATAACCCATGCCGAGCCGGGCCCGCTTGTACATAGGATAATCCGTGACATCGGTGTCCGAAAAAATCACGCGCCCGCTGTTTGGCCTGACCAGACCAACGATCATGTAAAAACTCGTGGTTTTACCCGCACCGTTTGGCCCAAGCAGTCCTACGATTTCTCCGGCACGGACATTCATGTTGATCCCGTTCACCACTGCCCGACCGCCGTAAATCTTAACCAGCTCGTCAGTGGTTAGGACAATATGCGCCTTCGTCGTGACTGGCGAAGAAATCTTGGGTTCCGAAACCGGCGCAGTTTGACTGATCATGGTTTCGGAAGAGCAGCGGGAGGCGCAGTCTGACCCGGCGAAACTTGAGAAGGTGAGGTCTGAAAAGGAGACGTTTTATCCTTTTTTTCGTCGTTTGGCTGCTGACGAATCTCGGTGCGACTTGGTCCGTGCGTGGACAACTGGCTATTTTGGTTAATGATCATGACCGTATCAGGACTCGTCGCCACGTGCATATTGGCTCCCTCTTGCACACGCGGCGTTCCCCTCAGTTCAACATCTCCAGTAGCGGCGGTATAGGTAGCCTTGTCTGCTCGGCCAACCGCGCGCGTGGGGGCTCCGCCGTTTGGGTCGGGGCGATCGCGCACCAGTCCAACGTTGCCTTCTGCGATGGCTTTCTCCAAGCCCTGGTTTTGCCCCTTTGTGATGAACACGGTCAATTTGTCAGATTGAAGGTTGAAACGCGGATCGATTACTTTCACTCGGCCGCTAAAGATGCCCATGTTCTTGGTTGAATCAAAAAAAGCCTCGTCGGCGTAGATTTCCGTTGTTGTTGGTTGATTCGATTGTAACCCTGCGGCGCTCGAGCCGAACAAATTCGCGGCGGACGACTTGTCTTCTTTCTGTTTGTCTTTCGCTTTAGCCGGTTTCTCCGCCTTCTTTACAGGGGCAGGCGAACCTGCAGGCGCGGCGGCAATCTGCCCCAGCGAACGCCCTCCGACCGCGCACGTAATAAGCCAAACGAACACAGCTAATTTCTTCATTCGCTCGTGTTGGGTTTCGCCGTCAGAGGGGATTTGTCAGTGATCACCATTTTTACATTTCCGATCAATCGTCCAGTCCTCGAGTTCGTGTCGAACTGCACTGAATCACCGGCAATGTTGAAATCCGACCGCTGAATTGTGGTGCGCTCTTGCGAGCTTAGAACCCGGGTTTTCAAGTCAAGCACCGAAGTGTGCATGTCGATTTGCAGGTCGGGCTGACTCTCCGGGGTATAGGTCGTAATTTTAAGGTGTTGAAACCCGATGTGCTCCTGGTCAATCCGGTGCGCCGTTTCTGCTTCAAATCTTCCCCGCAAATGGCCGTCGGCATCGAAATCGGGAAACACAAGACCTTTCGCTTCATGGCCGATTGGCAGTGGAATATTGGTTAAGCTTGGTTCGCCAGAAGATGCACTGGGCGTCGCTGTCGCTCGAGCTCTCTTCTTGCGGCCTTTTGACTGCCCGAACATAGGAGGCGCCGAGATCACAACCGACAGCACGACTGATAATAACCAAACGAGCCAGCTCCAATGCGAGGAGCGGCCGCTACGAAACAGCAGCATGGATAGCCTTTAACACGCGTAGGTGCTTCGGCAAATCCTTTAGCGGAATCTGATTCGGCCCATCCGATAACGCCCTCGCGGGATTTTCGTGGACCTCCATGAAAATCCCGTCACAGCCCGCGGCCATCGCCGCCCTGGCCAGGATAGGTGCGATAGTGCCATCGCCGGAAGTTGAGTCCCCTGCTCCGCCTGGACGCTGTACCGAATGTGTCGCATCAAAGAAAATGCGATATCCGGCTTCGCGCATCCAAAAGAGCGAGCGCATATCGGCTACGAGATTGTTATAGCCGAACGTTGTGCCGCGCTCGGTAAAACAAAATTGCGAATTACCAAAGGCGGTCAGTTTTTCCGCAATGTTCCGGACGTCCCACGGCGCGAGGAACTGACCTTTTTTAACATTGATTGCGCGACCGGTCGCCGCAGCGGCGCGAAGCAGATCCGTTTGCCGGCAGAGAAACGCCGGGATTTGTAACATATCGATCTTTTCGCCGGCGATCTCGGCTTCATTCGGTGAATGAACGTCCGTCGTTATTGGGACCTTCAAATCGCGGCCGATGGCGGAAAGAATCTCACAGCCTTCGCGTACGCCAATTCCGCGAAACGAACGCACGGAGCTTCGATTCGCCTTGTCGTACGACGCCTTGAAAATGAGATGAACATCTTCGGCGGAGCAGATCTCGGCGATCTTCTTCGCCATGCGCCAGACAAACTTCTCGGACTCAATTACGCACGGTCCGAGAATGAAAGCGGGACGTTTGCCCCCAATGGTGACTTTCCCGACTTTTAGGGACTTAGCATTCATTGATCGCGCTCATTCTCGCGATGCGGGCGATTGAGGTCAATCGCCCCTATCTCGGCACTCGCTCTATCTCAGATAGCGGCGGTTCACCTGAACCGCCAGTCGATTGCCCACGTCGAAAGAGATCGACAACCGCAAATGGCGCATACAATCCGAGGAAAAAGAGCAGTGCGACTCCGTGCATTTGCAGAAGGTACAGCGGTCGCGAATCGGAGAGAAAACTTAAAATGGAAAACGCCTCCGGTTTGTGCAGCACAAATCCATAGTTAAAGCCAGTCATCTCATCGGTGATCAGCGTGACGACGAAATAAAACTCCGACCACAACCACACCCGCACGATCGACATCGGATATGGCCGGTATCGGCGCGTCAACATTAAGAAGACCACACTGATGATGATCCCACAATGGGAAGTAAAAAAACTGATGAAACGCCAATCTGGAAAACCAAACCGCAGGTTTGGTGTGAGCACGGCTTGCAAGGTGCCCCCGATGCCCCAGAAGTATGCCACCTCGAACCATCGCTGGCTTCCCGTCCACATCGCCACAATCACAACGACCATGCCCCAGTCGCACATTTGCATCGGCAGCATTTGCCACCAGTCCACCAGGCCTTGGCTGCGAATAAAAAGTAAATAGACGATATAGTTCACAAGAAGCACGGCTGAGAGCATACCGATGATAACCTTCTCCAGTCGCTGCGATCTTGTGCGCTGGACGATGGCTGCAAGTGCGAACGGCAGGACGATCGTAAGAAAAATGACCGTGAGATGCGGTAAACCGTACGGTTGAAATTCAGGCGCGTCCTGCATCAGAGGAGACAATCACCAATATTGGCGCCGAACAATCAAGGAGTGGTGATCTCCAGACGGCCGATTTCGGCGATTTGAAAACCGCCGTTCCTTGGATCTAGCGAATCAGCCAGAGATTGCATGGAATGAGGTCAGTAATCCAAGCAATGTTGCTGGGAAGCGGCTCACTGCCTTCGCCGTTCTTGTGCAGCGGCACTACCAGCAGATCAGCTTTTACTGATTGAACAAAATCCGAGGCTACCAAACCAGTGTTGCCCCGAATGCAGCGCGCTTCCATGGGAACCGCGGTTTCACCAGCTGACAGAACGAATTGCTCCAGAGCCTCTTCTTCCTCATTCTTGGTTTGAGGCTTTTCACCTTTCCCCGCATCGGCGCGAATTGATGCCCGGGCTTGGTCGAACGTAGTAATGATACGAATGACGTACAGCCGCTCGCAAGATTCCGCGGCAGCGAGTGGCAGCGTTCTTTTTAACCCCTGCAATGCGTCATCGGAGTGATCGGCAACAAAAACAATCCGGCGCAGTGGCTGGGGTTTAACCGCCGGTTTGGTGAAGAGCATTACCGAGCAAGGCGCCTGTCGCACCAGATGACGCGCGACATTGCCGAGAAACGGATGCAACACTACTTCCTTTTCCAGCGCACCTGCGACGATCATGTCAATCTTCTCACGGGCGAGCGTGCGCAGAATAGCTTCGGATGGGTCTCCCTGTTCATAATGAATCGTTGAATCGGCCGGAAGGTGTAGATCTGCGAGAGCGTTGCTAAACTTCTTTGCTATCTCTTCACCTCGGTTGCCCGCATAGATCAGATGAAGATCCGCGCCAAAACGTTCTCGAATTCGCTTCGCTTCAGCAAGAACCTGTCTGAACCGTGGAGAAAACGTTGTTGCCACGGCGATTGTTTTATATGGCGAAGGATCGGGCATGAGACCTTTTGGACTGTCGCGCTCCAGTGAAAATCGGCAAGACGGAGACCAAGCGCTCGGCACACACGCCCACCAATCCGCTTTTCATTTCCAAGTTCCTCTGCGAATTTTTGTAAATGCGACGGGCAATTTACCCAGGCAGCTTTGATCCGGTAACCAACGGTCACCTAGATGTGATCGAGCGCGCAAGAAAACTCTTCGACGAAATCGTTGTGGCTGTAGCCCACAACGACGAAAAGCAACCGCTTTTCTCATTACAAGAACGCCTCGACCTTCTGCGCGAGACTGCCGGCAAAATCAACAACGTGCGAATCGCTGAGTTCAAGGGGCTACTCGTCGAGTTCGCCAGGACAGAAAAAGCGGGAGCGGTCGTCCGCGGCTTGCGCGCAGTGTCCGATTTCGAGTTCGAATT
The DNA here is from genome assembly GCA_003217875.1 of Verrucomicrobiota bacterium. Classification (GTDB taxonomy): domain Bacteria; phylum Verrucomicrobiota; class Verrucomicrobiia; order Chthoniobacterales; family UBA10450; genus Udaeobacter. The sequence continues at coordinate 16,835 of QHMR01000007.1, read as the reverse complement.
TCAAATGGCCCTCATGAATCGGCAACTGGATGCCGCGGTAGAAACGATTTTTTTAATGCCAAAGGAGGAATACACGTACCTTAGCTCTCGCATCGTAAAAGAAATCGCGCGACTTGGCGGCGACATCTCCAGTTTTGTTCCGGCTTGTGTAGCTAAAGCACTGACCAGGAAATTTCATTGATTAACTCTGAAACGTTTGACTCATGAAAGTGCATCTGAAACAAATTTCAGCCCAAGGTCTGCATCTGGAAGGGGAGGAGGATTGCCCGATCCAGGACTTGGAATCAGAGGGAATTCTTTGCGCTGGCCGCCTGCATTACGATATCGATGTGGGCGTAGCAGGGGGCGGGCTCTGGGCAAACGGCTCGCTGTCACAACCCGTGGAGCTGCGCTGTGTATCGTGTCTCGAAAAATTTGTGCACGAAATCTTAGTTCCTGTCTTCGCGGTGCACTTGGAACTCCACGGGCCGGAGACCGTCGATCTTACCCCCTTTATGCGCGAGGACATTTTATTAAACCTGCCGGCGCATCCGCGTTGCGACAGGGACGGTGATCGGGTTTGCAAGGTGAAAGAGGTTGTAACTGCGGATCAGGACGCCAAGCGGAAGTTGGATTGGAGCGCCTTGGACAAGCTGAAAATCGAGAATCGTTAAATCGACATTCGCTACATCGGTATCGATTCACAATTCACGAATCACGACATTCACATTGTTTTTTCCTGATTTCCTGCTTTCCTGATTCGCTTTCCATATGGGAGTCCCAAAATGCAAAACATCCAAAATGCGGTTACGCACGCGCAAAGCAGCGAATCGCTGGCACGCCGCGCGTCTGAACAAATGTTCCCAGTGCGGAAGCACTCTGCCGTCGCACATCGTCTGCCCATCGTGCGGTTATTACCGCGGGCGACAGGTGTTGACGCTCGAAAGCAAATAGCTGTGGCCGTCGCCCTGCAGGCGACGCCCAATCTTGTATAGCTGGCACGACGCTTCGCCGAGCGAAGCAGCTACAATTTTCACTTTGCATTCCGCGACTAAACTTCGCAAAGTTTCGCACTAATGAAGATCGCCCTCGATGCGATGGGCGGTGATTTTGGTCCGCCTAACCTCGTTGCCGGCGCCGTTATGGCGTTGCGCGATTACCAGCAGATCACGAGGCTCTATCTGGTGGGAGATTCCGCCAAGATCGAAAACGAGTTGCGCAAGCACCAATGCAACGATTCACGGATCGACATTGTGCATTCTACCCAGGTGGTGGAAATGAGCGATCGCGCCTGGACGGCAGTTCGCAGAAAAAAAGATTCTTCCGTGAGCCGCGCTGTCGATCTTGTGAAGCGCGGTGACGCCGATGCCGTAGTGAGCGCGGGACACACGGGCGCAGCCGTCGCCGCGGGTACAATTAAGCTTCGCACTTTGCCAGGAATCGATCGACCGGGTATCGCGGCGGTGCTTCCGACGGAAACGAATGTCTTCGTTTTGATCGACGCAGGCGCGAACATCGATGCGCGCCCAGAACATCTTCTTCAATACGCGTTCATGGGCTCTGTCTATTCACGTCATGTTCTCCATTACAAGAATCCGACCGTTGGTTTGGTCTCGCTCGGCGACGAGGATGTTAAGGGCACCGAATTGACCAAGGAAGTGTTCAAGATGCTGAGACCAAGTTCGCTTAACTTCGTTGGCAACATAGAAGGCCGTCATCTCTTTGAAGATCCGGTTGAAGTTGTCGTGTGCGACGGATTCGTTGGCAACGTAATCTTGAAGACGTGCGAATCGATCGCGGTGGCGATGTTTCAATGGCTCAAACACGAGCTCATGCGCACAACGATGCGAAAAGTCGGCGCATTCCTCACGAAGAATGCTATTGGGACGATTAAGGACAAGACGAATTACGAAGAATACGGCGGCAGCCCGCTTCTCGGCGTCAACGGCATTTGTATCATCGCACATGGTGCGAGCACGCCGCTGGCGATCAAAAACGCGCTGCGGGTGGCGGCAGAGTCGATTGAACAGCAGGTGAACCCGCATATCGTCGAGGAGATTCGCCGTTACCATGAAACGACAGCCCCGCTCGAGCCCGCGCTCCAATAAAGCGCTGCGCACGGTCTCAATCATCGGCACGGGCAGCTATGTGCCCGAAAAAACTCTGACCAACGAGGACCTGTCTCGCATGGTTGATACGAGCGACGATTGGATAACTACTCGCACCGGCATCAAGGAACGGCGTATTGCCGCGAAGGATGAAAACACGAGCGATATGGCGGCCAGAGCAGCGCTAAAGGCAATCGAACAAGCAAGGATATCGCCTAAAGAAATCGACCTCATTATGGTGGCAACAGCCACTCCCGACATGCTCTTTCCGGCCACGGCCTGCTTCGTTCAGAAGAAGATCGGGGCAACCAACGCCGCGTGTCTCGATATTTCGGCGGCATGCGCTGGTTTTCTCTTTGGCCTTGAGATCGCGCAGCAATTCATTACCTCGCATACGCATGACACTGTCCTGGTGATCGGAGCCGACAAATTAACGTCGATCACGAACTGGACCGATCGCAACACCTGCGTCCTTTTCGGAGACGGCGCTGGCGCTGCTGTTTTGCGCCACCGGGGGAGCGCGCACGGTGTCATCAGCACACACATCGGCAGCGACGGCCAGTACACCGATATTCTATTCATGCCGGGTGGCGGTTCGCGCTGCCCGATCACGCGGGAAAATGTCGATATGCATTTGGCAACGATCCACATGACGGGCAAGGAAGTCTACAAACAAGCCGTCACCGCGATGCTGAAGGCGGCCAGGACAGTCCTCGACCAAGCTGGGCTCTCCATTGAAGACATCGCCTGTGTTATTCCGCATCAGGCAAACCTCCGCATCATGGAGGCCATCGCCGACCGGCTCGGCATCTCGCGCGACAAGATGTTTGTGAATCTGGATCGCTACGGCAACACATCCGCCGCGGCTGTAGCAATCGCGCTCGACGAAGCGAATCGTACTGGTCGGATCAAGCGCGGTGATTATGTTCTGATGGTCGTTTTTGGGGGTGGGCTTACTTGGGCGAGCACGATATTGGAATGGTGAAATCAATTGCGGATTTCGGATTGCTGATTGCGGAAAGACAAGATCACTGAAAACTATCCGCGATCCGCATTCACAATCTGCAATGCTTATAGAGACCCACGCCCACCTCGATTTTCCCGATTTCGCGCACGATCTGGATGACGTGCTTCGTCGCGCGACTGATGCGGGCGTGACGCGTATTATCACCATCGGCACGTCGGTCGAAAGTAGCCGGCGTGCGATCGATCTTGCGGAAAAGTATCCAGCCGTTTACGCGGCAATTGGGGTTCATCCCACCTACGTTGAAGAAGCTGAGGAAGATGTTTTTACGCCGCTGCGCGAATTGGCAAAAAACCCGCGAGTGGTGGCCATCGGCGAGACGGGGCTCGATTATCACCGGTTGCCGAGTGAAAAAGTTTCGAAGGAAAAGCAGGTCCAGGTCATGTCCGCGCTGCGGACCGAGACCGATGAAGAAATCGAAGCGCAAATTCGCGATGGTGCTTACAAATCGAAACAGGCGAGTTTATTTCAGCAACAACTAGATCTCGCCGTGGAGCTGGGGCTCAATGCCGTAATCCATCAACGCGACGCCTGGGCGGACACGCTCAACATCATGCATCCATACACGGGCAAATTGCGCGGGGTTTTTCATTGTTTCGGGGGTTCGCTTGATCAGGCGAAGGAAGTTTTGGATCTTGACCACCTCGTTTCATTCACCGGAATTGTGACTTTCAAAAACGGCGCATCCGTGCGAGAAGTCGCGGCACACATTCCGCTTTGGAAATTTATGGTGGAAACCGATTGCCCATATCTGGCGCCTGTCCCTTTTCGCGGAAAGCGCTCCGAACCTGCGCATACGCGCATCGTAGCGGAAACGATTGCTGCAGCGCGGCAGACATCGTTAGAGGAGATCGCCGAAGCAACAACCGAAACTGCAGAGAAGTTTTTCAGGTTCAATCGGGAATGAAAATCGAGACTGATATCTTGCGACTACAGGGCGCGCCGAAAACGCGAAGTAAGACGACTGGCTCGGCAATGCGTCCTTACCTTCTGCTTCTTGCGCTTTTTGTCGCCTCCTGCGCCGCGCCGGATACAAGGCATCAGATCGTGGTGAGCACACGCGAGCAGAAATTGGCTCTTCTTGACCGCGGCAATGTCATGGCCATCTATCCGGTCTCGACGTCGAAATTCGGACTCGGTGATTGGCCGGGCAGCAGGTTTACACCACTGGGGCAACTGCGGATCGCGGAAAAAATTGGCGATAATGCGCTGCCGGGCGCCGTATTCAAAGACCGGCGCCGGACTGGCGAAATCGTTCTAGCCAACTCACCCGGGCGCGATCCGATCGTGACCCGAATTCTCTGGTTGCGAGGATTGGAGGCGCAGAACGCCAACGCGTTCTCTCGAGACATTTATATTCACGGGACGCCAGAGGAATGGAAAATCGGCTCACCTGCGAGCTACGGATGCATCCGGATGCGATCCGGCGACATCATACAGTTGTACAACGTCGTTGGAATCGGCGCCGAAGTCACCATCGTAGACACGCCGCTTGCCAGCGCGGTTCCGGCTTTAGTCTCGGCTCATTCCATGTCCGCCGCGAACCCTGCGCCATTTGTCATGCGGTAAGGTGCCGTGCTGGCCACACCTCATTAACACTACGGCAGTTTGCCGAGATGGTCCCGGGGCGTGTTGCGTGAGAGCAAATCCATGTCCGCGTCCACCATGATCCGCACCAGTTCATGGAATCGCACCCTCGGTTCCCAATCGAGAATATTCTTGGCCTTCGAAGCATCCCCGAGCAGTACGTCCACTTCAGCCGGCCGCTCATATCGCGGGTCGTGCTTTACGAATTCCTTCCAATCAAGATTCGCGTAACCAAAGGCGGTTTCGACAAACTCACGCACCGTGTGGCTTTCGCCGGTAGCAAGGATGAAGTCGTCTCCTTCCCCTGTTTGCAAAATTCGCCACACGCCTTCGACATACTCAGGCGCGTATCCCCAGTCACGCTTTGCGTCGAGGTTGCCGAGGAACAATTCCTTTTGCAGACCATGCTTAATCGCGGCAACCGCCCGCGAGATCTTGCGGGTAACGAAAGTTTCCCCGCGTCGCGGGCTTTCATGGTTGAACATGATGCCGTTGCTCGCGCAAAGACCGTAGCTCTCGCGATAGTTAACTGTGGCCCAATACGAAAAAACTTTGGCCACGCCGTACGGGCTGCGTGGCCAAAAAGACGTTGTCTCGGTTTGCGGCACTTGTTGGGCCTTACCAAACATTTCACTGCTGGAGGCCTGGAAAAAACGAGAACGCAATCCGGCTTCGCGAATTGCCTCTAAGATGCGAATTGTACCTACGCCGGTAACATCGGAGGTATATTCCGGAATGTCGAAGCTCACACGCACGTGGCTTTGTGCGCCAAGATGATAAATTTCGTCGGGCTTTAATGCGTAAAGAAGCTTCACGAGATTTACCGAGTCGCTAAGGTCGCCGTAATGCAAAAACATTCGTACGCCGTTTACGTGGGGATCAGCGTAAAGATGATCAATGCGCGAGGTGTTAAATGTGCTGGCGCGGCGAATAATCCCGTGGACTTCGTAACCTTTCTCAAGCAGCAGATCGGCCAAATAACTTCCGTCCTGACCGGTGATGCCGGTGATCAGCGCTCTTTTCATTTCGGGCAATAATTGTAGGGCGTTTCTGTGAAACGCCAATGCAAGAACATATGATCAGCGTCTGGCACAGACGCCCTACAATTCCACAGCGTCAGCGCTCCGGCGGAGAAACCATGATTCGCGCCAAAACAGCGCGCTGGGCACTGATCAATGCGCCAATACCCTTGCGGCCGAGTGCGAGCATCTCGTCCAGCTGTAATCCGGAAAACGTCGCTTCTTCACCAGAGCTTTGCAGTTCTACGAATTCGTCGTCTTCGGTAGCCACAAGGTTGAAGTCAACCGTAACGAGCTTGTCTTCTTCGTAATTAAGATCCACCAGGGCCTGACCATCCAGAATCCCGGCGCTAACTGCAGCGACCAATTTTTGCATCGGCGGCGCGTCGAGCTTTTTTTCCCGTACAAATTTCCGGCACGCTATTGCTAGGGCGAGGCTGGAACCAGTAATTGCCGTGGTGCGCGTTCCGCCATCAGCTTGCAACACGTCGCAATCGATCCAGATCGTGCGCGGCCCAAGTTTTTCAAGATCCATAACCGCCCGCAGCGACCGGCCAATCAAGCGTTGAATCTCCACGCTGCGACCGTCAATGCGCCCTTTTGCAATATCGCGAGCTTTGCGCGGCTGAGTCGAATATGGGAGCATCGAATACTCGGCTGTGAGCCAGCCACCGGTAACCCCCTGCTCTTTCATCCAGCGCGGCACTCCTTCTTCGATTGTCACCGCGCAGATCACGCGCGTTTTACCCATTGAGACGAGCAGCGATCCGCTCGCATGCGGCGCGACATTCAACTCGAAATTGAGCGGACGGATCTCATCAGGCCCGCGGCCGTCGCTTCGCTGCATCGGATTAGAAGTTAGATGTAGCTGGCACTTTGTGCGACGAACATTTTTTGCAGCACAAAGACTCCGGACAGGGATCGCGTCCAACGCCGCCAGCTATCACCTGCGACTAATCGGCTTGACGCACTGCGCGGCCCATCGTTGTTTAAGCATTTTGAGTGAAAAATAGCGCTGATATCCAGACAGCGATCTGCATTGCCGGGGCGCACCGCTCAGGCACCTCGATGCTCACCAAGCTATTGAACGCCTGCGGACTCTACCTGGGCACAGAGAACGAATTGATGCCGCCGCAGGCCGATAACCCTGATGGTTTCTGGGAACACCTGGGATTTGTGGCACTCAACGATGAATTGTTGCATGAGCTTGGTGGGTCCTGGGATCTGCCGCCTAGAGCTGACGAGAGCTTTACGAGCTCGCGACTGGATCCTTTGCATCTGAAAGCGCGGCTGCTGATCGAACGATTTAATTCCACACGTGTGTGGGGCTGGAAAGACCCCCGCAATAGCTTGACTCTGCCGTTCTGGCAGCAGCTGTTGCCGAAACTTAAAACCCTTATCATGGTGCGGAACCCGCTCGAGGTCGCCCACTCGATGCGGAAACGAAATGGAAGCTCTTATTCGTTCGGTTTGCGGCTGTGGGAAATCTATAACCGCCGATTGATCGAGGCAGTAAATGGGAAGCAGCGACTCGTTACCCATTACGATCTCTTTTTCCAAGAGCCGGAATTCGAATTGCGGCGAATCACGGATTTCATTGGTTTGCCAGATGTGCAAGTAGCTAGTGCAGCGGCCCTAGTAACAACGCGAAGACGCAATACTCATTTCACGGTTGAGCAGCTGATTGATGCCCGGGTCGCTCCGGAAGTAATCGAGCTTTATCGCGGTTTGATTGCTGAAGCATCAAGGACGCGGGATGGCAAAGCAAGCATGGCCAACGCACGGCAAGCCACCAAACAGAACGAGCCCAATTTGCTTCCCGGGAGCGTCACCAGGCTAAATGCTTTCGTTCCGGAAAGGATCGCGCAGATTGAGGATCTCTACCGCGAGCTCCTTACGCAAGCCGAAGCGCGCCACAAATTGCAAGTCGAAGAACTCACGGCCGACCTTCGCGACAAAAGTATTAGCTTGGCGGAAAGCGAAGAGCGAGAAAGCGAGCTGCGACAGCGTCTACGCCTGCAACTGAAAGCGGCAGACAGGCTTTGCCGGTTTTTGGACGAGACTAATGACGCAGCAGCCCGGCTCCGCTCTTCGGCGCGCTGGCAGATTGCAAATCCCATTGCGGCTTTAAAGGCAAAACTTTCTTCCCGGAAGTCGCGAGCCTTATTGGGTTATGGGCATTTGGAAAAGATCGTCTCAGCATATCGAAAGTGGCGAGCCACGCATCCCGAGGTGGCTGCAATTGATGATCAAATCCAAGCGCTGATTTCAGGCACACTTTCCGTCCCTGGGCAAAGAGTGGCACCCGCTGAACCTCCCGAGCCGACGCGTCCAATCGAGTTTCCGGTTCACGAGCAGGTCGAAATTTCAATCGTCGTTCCAGTGTTCAATCAGTTTCGCTTTACCCAAGCCTGCCTGGCCGCACTTCAGGAGCATCAGGGAACGGAGCGCTTTGAGGTTATCGTGGTGGATGATTGCTCTACGGATAAGACTGCAGAGGCTCTCCCGCGAATACCAGGGGCCGTTTATGTGCGCAACGAGACGAATTCGGGTTTCATTAGTTCGTGCAATCGCGGTGGCGAAAAGGCACGCGGCCAATATCTCGTCTTCCTTAACAACGACACGCTTGTCAGGGCTGGCTGGTTAAAGGCACTCATGGATACATTTGTCGAAGATCCGTACGCTGGCATCGTTGGGTCAAAGCTTATTTATCCCGATGGTCGCTTGCAGGAAGCAGGGGGAGTCATCTGGCGAGACGCATCGGGCTGGAACTATGGCAAGTTCGATGACCCTGCGAAACCGGAATACAATTATCTGCGCGAAGTTGATTATTGCTCAGCGGCAGCCTTGATGATTCCGAAATCTCTGTTTCAGAGCGTGGGCGGGTTCGATCCGCGCTACGCGCCTGCCTACTACGAGGATACTGATTTGGCATTCAAGGTTCGTCAAGCTGGTTACAAGGTGTTATATCAGCCGCTGAGTGAGGTTGTTCATTACGAGGGAACAACTGGTGGAACCGACATAACAACAGGGACCAAGAAGTACCAGGATATTAACCGCTCGACGTTTGCGAAAGCATGGGCTGCAAAACTGGTAACAAAACCAGCCAACGGCGATGCAGAATTCCTCCGGCAGGCGCCCGCGGGCCGAAAGAACATTCTGGTGATAGACCATTATGTTCCAAGCCCCGACCGGGATTCAGGATCGCTGCGCATGTTCCAAGTCCTCAAACTTCTCCGGCAACTTGGTCATCGCGTCACCTTCATTCCCGATAATTTAGCGAACGTGCCCCTTTACACACGTAAGCTGCAAAAGCGCGGAATTGAAGTGGTCTATCATCCTTACGTCAAGAACGTCCGTGATTACCTCATTTCGCACGGTTCCGATTTCGATATCGTGGTGCTAAGCAGGTGCGATTTTGCTCGCAAACATATTGCAGATGTCCGGCGGCACGCGCCGCGAAGCCGCATCATCTTTGATACCGTCGATTTACACTCGCTTCGTGCGCACAGAGAGGCTCAGATCAGCGTCGATCCGGAGGCGCGAGAAAAAGCACGGCAGAAAGAAGAAATGGAATATGATCTGATCCGCCAGGCTGATGAGACCTGGGTAACGAGCAGCGTTGAACAGAAACTCCTCCAGGAGAAGTGGCCCGAAAAATCCATTCAGCTCGTTTCAAACATTGTGGATATTCCCGGCTCGAGCACTCCTTTTGAACTACGGCGGGACTTTCTTTTCATTGGCGGCTTCCAGCACACGCCGAACACGGATGCCGTTCTCTTTTTCCTGAAGAAGATTTATCCCATAGTAAACGCACGCCTAGGCGAAGCCAAGTTCTACATTATCGGCGATAAAGCGCCGCCGGAAGTCGTTGCATTAGCCGATGAAAATATTGTGATCACGGGACTGCAACGCGATGTCCGTCCCTTCTTTGAGAGCGTTAGATTATCGATTGCGCCATTGCGATTTGGTGCGGGTGTAAAGGGGAAAATCAATCAAAGTATGGCGTGGGGTGTGCCAGTCGTCGCAACCTCAGTGGCCGTGGAAGGCATGGAGCTTACTTTCGGCGAAGATGTTCTTGTCGCGGATGAACCGGAAGAATTTGCCCGGGCTATAGTGACGCTCTACGAGTCCCCTGAACTTTGGAACCGGCTCTCCCAAAATGGGATTGCGAAAACTCGCTCACTTTACTCGACGGAGGTCGCCCGGGAGAGGTTGGAACGCTTGTTCAATAATCAACACGTCCAACCTGCGGAAGTGTTATCTCAGAGCTTAAAACAACGCGACCCCGGTGTCGGAATCAGTGCGTGAAACGCGAGGTTTTCGCTTTCAAACGAGTGTGATTAAGGCACCTCAACCAAAGACGATCACGGGCAAGATCGCGGCCATGCCCAACCCCGTGCCCTCTGAGGAAGAGTCGCCCGTTGTGATTGCATGGGAAACAAACGATCCTAGTGGCAGCGAGATTCGGGTGACGACCTCCGCCGGTGAAGAGAAGCTTGTGACCCGGGGAGCAAAATGTGGGCAGGTTGAGATAGATTGGATCGCGGACTCGACAGAATACGAGTTCCGCCTTTTTCCGGCCAGCCAGCCTGACAGACAGCTCGATTCGGTAAAGGTGAGACGCGACAGGAACTCGTTGCAACCGCTTCTGGATGAAGTCGTGCTAGAGGCGACGCGCGGAAACATCGGCATGCGTCTGCTATCACGCTCTCTCGCCAAAATCGTGCCACGTTGCCTCCACAGCGCAAGGTTTCGCGACATTTTTCGATTGTGGGAGCGACACCGTTTTCATGTGACACCGGTCCATTTCTATCAACCGATTCCTGATACGCAGTCCCTGCCTGAAACTCTTTGGGACCGGCCCAGCGAATTGGTCGGCATTGACATGAACGACGCGATGCAGCTCGACCTACTACGGAATCACTTTCCAAAATTTCGTCACGAATACGATCAGTTCCCGGTCCAGCCAACCGGTAAACCAGGCCGCTTTCATTTTAATAACGGACTCTTTGATGGCACGGATGCGCTGGCCGCTTATTGTATGATCCGCCACTTTCAACCACGATTGATCATCGAGGTGGGCGGCGGGTTTTCTTCTCTCGTCGCAGCCGAGGCCATTGCAAAGAATAAGAACTCAGCCCTGATCTGCATCGAGCCGTTTCCGCCTGATTTTCTCCGGGACGGATTCCCCGGGCTACATTCCTTGATAGAGAAGAAGGTGGAAGACATCGACATAGGATTTTTCTCGCAACTTGATTCGGGCGATATTCTGTTCATCGACAGTTCTCATACCGTAAAGATCGGCGGAGACGTGAATTATCTTTTCCTGGAAGTCCTGCCGCGTCTCAAACCAGGCGTGATCGTACACATCCACGATATCTTTTTGCCTTTTGATTATCGCCGCGACTGGGTGATGGACGAGCTTCGTTTTTGGACAGAGCAATATATACTCCAAGCATTTCTGAGCTTTAATTCCGAATTCGAAGTGTTGATGGCCAATGCATACTTGGTTCACCGCTACATCGAAGAACTCAACGCTACCTTTACCAATTCACCACGGCCGCGCGGAGGCAGTTTTTGGTCATAAAGTGAAGGGGCTTCCGAAGAGGGAGAACTTCTGCGTGAAATGCAAGATCAGATAAACAAGCCGATCTTTGTCGTGGGGTCACCCCGCTCCGGAACTAGCATTCTAACCTGGTGTCTGGGGCAGCACCCGAATATGTTTCCCGTGCCAGAGTCAAATTGGATGGGAGACTTCGCGGTCAGCTTGGCTATTAGCTACCAAATTGGCGCCGCGCGCGGCGAGCGCTCCATCTTGAGCGCAATGGAAATTCGAGAAAACGAATTGTTCGCTACCGTCGGTCAAAGCGTCAACGAGTTGATCCTGCGCCACCGCAAGGACCTAGAGCGAAAACGCCAGGCAACGATTAAAGGTTCGGAACCTAAAGGTCGTTGGGTCGACGGGACGCCCGAATATTCTCACCACATCTGTGGTTTACGCAGGCTGTTTCCTGATGCTCTCTTCGTCCACATCTGCCGTGACGTCCGCGCTGTCGTGCGTTCGATGCTCAATTTTCATCGGGTAACGGGGATTCAGTTGGTTCCTAATGAAGAAAAGGCGTACAAGTATTGGCTTCGAACTGTCAAGGCGTGCATCAAAGCCGAGGAAGCCTATGGACCGGAGGTAGTTTATCGCCTGCGATATGCAGACTTGATCAGTAATCCGGAACCGGCGATGCATTCGTTGCTCGATTTCCTCCAGGAACCCTATACAGGCAAATGCCTTGAACCGCTTGGACAACGGATTAATAGCTCTAACGTCCCTAATGATTTTGTCGCTGACGATCCGGCTACCGACCCGGCGCTGGTTGAGCAAGCAATAAGACTTTCAGCTGAATTGGAAATAACAGCCCAGTCGACTGAACCATCGCCTGCTGCAGCAGATGCACTCGAGACCGAATTTCAACAACGGACGCAATATGTGGCCGCCCTGGACAAGACCTGCAAAGAAGCTCAACGGCTTATTCGGACTTTTGAGAAGCAAAATCGCGGCTATGACTGAGCCCTTCAAACACGCTTAAATTTCTGATTAGTCTTTCCCCGGTTGTGCGCTCTCGATTGATCAAATTGCCAATGATGAAGGCTCCAAGCGGGATTGAACTTCGTAAGATTAGAACCAACGCACACAGCCTTTTTCGCTTTTTATACTGTTGGAAGGCCTTGGTCATCACGTGTCTTCTTCTCGTCGGCGTCGTAGGATACGTGGATTACCTGACTGGATACGAGCGCCCGCTGCTCCTCTTCTATCTTCTGCCCATTTCTTTAGCAGCCTGGTTTGGCACCTTCTTTATGGGTCTGGGAATTGCCGTTATCAGCATTGCAGTATCGATGCTGTCAGACGTTGCCGCCGGAATCCCTGCTCTCGGTTTCTGGAATGCGGGAATGGCCTTTGTATCCTATGCCCTGTTTGCTGCAGTCTTATCCAAGCTACGGATACTCGTCGGCGAGCTGGATCGACGCGTTCAGGAACGGACAGCAGCTCTGCAGCGCGAGATGGCTGAGCGCCAGCGGCTCGACCGGGAAATCGCACAAGTGGCAGATCGTGAACGACGACGTTTGGGACAGGACCTGCACGACCGGCTCGGCCAACACCTGACAGGGACCGCTCTGGCGGCTCAAGTATTAAAGGAGAAACTCGCCACAAAATCCGCGCCAGAGGTAACCGAGGCCGAGAAGCTTGTGCGCTACGTCGAGGAAGGGATTGATCTCACCCGTAATTTGGCTCGCGGTTTCTTTTCGCCGGAACTCGAAGCGGACGGCTTAAGCGTAGCCCTGGAAGGTCTGGCGGAAAACATAAGCGAGCGATTCGCGATCAACTGCATTTTTCACGGAGAAGAGTCAATTCCACTACGCGATTCTGCCGTTGCTACGCAACTCTACCGGATTGCTCAGGAGGCGGCCACGAACGCGGCAAAACACGCTGCTGCCGAGAATATCGATATTCGCGTTACTATAGATGGTTCCGAACTTACTCTCGCGATCATAGATGATGGAGTTGGGTTCCCCGATAAGCCGTCAAACTCAAAAGGGCTGGGACTTCGCTTGATGCGCCACGGCGCAGCGCTGATCGACGCAGCGTTAAGCGTCCAGCGAAATGGCGGCAGCGGAACGGTTGCGACTTGCAAGCTAAAGATTCCGAGCGAGAGCGAATTAGATTTCGCGATATGAGCTCAAGCCCTTCTATCACGATGCCGCCCAGGCGCCGGATTTTTTTGGTTGACGATCATCCGCTGGTCCGTGAGGGGCTTACTAACCTTATCAACGGCCAGACCGACCTCATAGTCTGTGGCGAAGCGGAAGATTGGGCTGGAGCTGTCAACGGCATTGCAAAAACACGGCCGGATGTCGCCCTTATCGATATCTCCCTGAAAAACGAATCTGGATTGGAACTAGTCAAGAATCTGGACAATCAATTCCCGCTGGTTGCATTAATCGTCCTCTCAATGCATGACGAAGCGTTGTATGCGGAGCGGGCGCTCCGAGCTGGGGCACGTGGTTATGTAATGAAACGCGAGACCACCAAGAGCGTCCTAACTTGCATCCGCCGGGTGCTGGAGGGCGGTGTTTACGTAAGTGAAAGGGTCGTTAACACAATGGCCCGCAGACTCAGCGTTTCTCCTAAAAACGCGGGGGCTTCTCCTGTGGAACGGTTAAGCGATCGTGAATTGGAAATATTCCGGCTCCTCGGCCAGGGGCGGACGACTTCAGAGATCGCGGAGGACCTCCACCTCAGTCTAAAAACGGTGCAAGCTTACTGCGCGCGCGCAAAAGAAAAATTCGGAGTCAGCTCCCTAGGCGAGCTGCTCCGCGCAGCTATCCGCTGGGAAGAAGCTACCAATGTAAAGTGAACATTTACTTTCTGATGTTAGATACAACCGGACGCCTGTAGGACTCAGTACTACAAAAACATTCGGCTAGGCCTATCTGTCGCTGGCCGCCCGCTGCGCCAGATTACCGCGTGACACTAAAGCAGCTTCTCGCCGTTGGGCGCGGCAACGACTCCGGAGCAACGCTGTCGGAAGCGTTCCGCCGCTTTTCTGACTGCCTTCCGCACGTAGCCCGCAACCGCACGCAACGTGGCGCTGCCGCCTTTCTCGACCCAAAACGGCAACGAAAAACTTGTGAACGCACTAAGTCTCCGCTTCGCCAGCTCGCCATGACAACGGAGCGTAATTTTTGGGAAATCAAGCTGGCGCACCGGCCCCAATCATTCTGGTATCCCTACCCTACTTTGCGAAACCTCGGCGTTCTGGAGCAGCTTTTGGAACGTGCCACGCTCGATTTTTTGCAGTTGTGCCGAGGTCCATATCAGAAAATCGCTGATATCGGAGGCGCGGATGGTGACCTTGCATTTCTTTTGGAGAAAATGGAGCTGCCCGTGGATTTAATCGACAACGAACCCACGAATTTTAATCGCCTGGAAGGGGCACGGATTCTTAAGGAAGCTCTGCACTCAAATGTTACGATACGAACGGTCGATTTGGACTCGCAGTTCACTCTCTCCGGGGAAAAATACGACGCCATCTTTCTTCTCGGAATTCTCTATCATCTAAAAAATCCTTTCTTCGTGCTGGAAAAGCTGGCTACAACCGCAAGGTACTGCTTTCTTAGCACCCGCGTAGCTCGGCAAACCGACAATGGCCAACAGATTTCACAAGAACCGATAGCATACTTGCTCGGCCCGCAGGAATGTAACAACGACAGCACGAACTTCTGGATCTTCTCAGAAGAAGGATTGAAAAGACTGATCGATCGCACAGGGTGGGATCTTCTCTCGTACGTAAGCGTCGGAATCACTGCCAACTCCACACCAGCCCATCCTGAGCGTGACGAGCGGGCATTCTGCCTTCTACGAAGCAAAATTGTGCCAACGATCACCGCATCGCCAAATCCAGTGCCTGCACACAAAGATACTGCCCGGACTATCATTTCGTGGAATACAACTACGGCCGCTCCCGGAAAGGTTTACGTTTCGATCGATGGCCAGCAAGAATTGTTGTTCGCAACCTCGCGTCAGGGTTCTGCCCCTGCAAATTGGATCCGACCCGGCCGCGCGTACGAGTTCCGCCTTTACGATTCGGACCATACGCGGGTCCTCGACAAAGTTGCGGTTACGACAGCACCACAATAATCTCCGGAGTTCGCCCAGATTGGTGGCGAGATCTGTTTACTGTGCCTACATTGATCGGCCACAGCCTGAGCGGGAATTTTTCAATTCAAACAAAGCTAACATGGACCGCGTGCCGTACTTGGATCTTAAAGCTCAATTCGCCAGCATTCGCACCGAAGTGTTAGCGGCGTTGGAGGAAGTTTGCGAATCGTGCAGATTTGCTCAAGGACCAGCCACATCAGATTTCGAGTCGAAATTCGCAGCCTACTGCGGAGTCGATCATTGCGTTAGCCTGAACAGTGGCACGAGCGCGCTCCATCTGGCTCTGCGCTGTCTCGACATCGGGCCGGGAGATGAAGTGATTACCGTTGGGATGACTTTTATCGCAACTGCTTGGGCCATTAGCTATGTCGGTGCAACACCTGTTTTTGTAGATATCGATCCTGCGCGCCGCACAATGTGCCCGGCGAAACTTGAGACCGCGATTACGCGTCGGACAAAAGCAATTATTCCAATCCATCTCTATGGGATGCCTGCAGAAATGGATGCTATCAACACAATCGCTGATCGACACGGGCTACCGATAATAGAAGATGCCGCGCAGGCGCATGGAGCACGATATCGCGGCACGCGGGTCGGCCAATTCGGACTGCTTGCGTCTTTTAGCTTTTATCCGAGCAAGAACCTTGGCGCTTATGGTGAAGGCGGAGCTCTAGTCACAAATGAAGCGGCCATTGCGCAACGCGCGCGTTCCCTGCGCGATCACGCACAGAGTCAGAAATACCTGCATGACGAGATCGGATATAACTACCGGATGGACAGCTTCCAAGCGGCAGTGCTGGCCACCAAACTGAAGCGACTCGATGCATGGAATGTAGCGCGTGCTGACCGCGCGGCGTATTACACCGAATTGCTTAAAGACTCTTCATACAAGTTACCGGCACATCCTTCCGATTCAGACTGCGTGTGGCATTGTTACGTTATTGAAACTCCACAACGCGACCGGGTGCGCTCTGCCTTGCAGGATGCCGGTGTTGAGACAGCCGTGCACTACCCGGTGCCTGTTCACTTGCAAAAGGCGTACGCGCACCTCGGTTACGAACCGGGCAATCTGCCCGTTACTGAAACGCTGTGTCAGCAGTGTCTCTCTCTCCCGATCTATCCTGAACTGCCTAAAGAGAAAATCTTCACAGTGGTTTCCACCCTGCTGGACCTTG
This sequence comes from Verrucomicrobiota bacterium, assembly GCA_003217875.1. Lineage (GTDB taxonomy): Bacteria > Verrucomicrobiota > Verrucomicrobiia > Chthoniobacterales > UBA10450 > Udaeobacter. Next base: position 228 of record QHMR01000007.1, on the reverse strand, counting down.
AAAGACAAAAGTAAGGTTTTACTACAAACTCGCCGTGATTTGCCCGGCGGCGAGTCTGCGCGCAAGTCAGTGCACGGCCGGTGATTTCCCGTCACACTACGCCGGTAATCTCGCATCCGGAGAATTCGCTGAACCAAAGCGGTGCCAGGGACAGGATGATCTCAGCTAATCTTCCCCCTAACTGCGGAGGCGCGAATTATCAAGCTTCCAATAATTTACTACATGCCA
>QHMR01000077.1 GCA_003217875.1 Verrucomicrobiota bacterium | reverse complement strand
TGCAATGTCGAACAAGCAGTAATCGGGATCGCGGAGCAACATTCTTCAATAAGTTGACCAGAAATTCCAAAAGCAACGAGCGGTTTGCGGATCACCGTTTACTAAAGACTTCAATGAAAGCGATAGAAGGTTACTTTTTAATCGCGCCGGACGACCTCCATTGGCGTCGCTCCAATCTGATGCAAATCCCGAACGCGGATTTTCTGGAGCGCACAGGGAGTGAGAATCTTGGAGCGAGGCTTTGGCGATATCCGCCGAATAGCGCCGGCACCCTACACAAGCATATCCGCGCGGAAGAATTCTATTTCGTTTTGGAAGGCATGGGCCGCATGCGCGTAGGCGACCAGACATTGACCGTGCCCAAATACGGCGGCGTGCTGGTCGGGCCGGATCAGTTGCGCCAGGTATTCAACGACACCGACGCCGAGGTGCTATGGCTCATTGTCGGCGCGCCAGAGGAAACTGAATTGCTGCCCGGCTCAAAGACCAAACCTGATATGTCACTCATTTATCCGGTCGACCCGAAGCAATTGCCAAAGGAGTTGGTTGGCGTGGAGTGGCCGCCAAAAAGTTGACGGCTGGTGACAGGCCGCGACGGACGTTGCTCAGCGTTTCGCTGTGACCTGCGAATTTGCGTTCGGGATCGGCTCGTAAAATCGCAGCGCTTCGATGTCACTGCCAAGTTCGCGCAACGGGTAGAGACCTTTTGCAGCGCCTGCGCCGGGATCCCGCACCAGGTAGTCAAAACCATCTTTGCCGGCAATGACGACAAAATGCGTCACGCCGCCGGGCAGCCGCACTCGCACGATCACGGGATTTCCGCGAGCGAGATTTGAATCGATCAGCTGATACGACGGCAGGTCTTCGTACACGTGCCGGACCCGATCGGGCGCGAACCACGCCGCGCGATCCCAATAAATCCAGCCGTTCTCGGTGTAGCCGTCAGCAGACGTCAGGAACCAGTTTAACTGCTGTGGATCAACCTCGATTCCATAAAACTTGAACACCATCGCCGCAGCGGCCACGGCGCAGCCTTCGCCGCCAAGCGTGCCGTTGGCTTCGATTCCACCCAGCGGATCGTCGCGCCAATTTTCTTCTCCCTGATGAAACGATGGCACCGCGAGCTCTACCCGATGGAAAAAATAACGCCCGCCACGCGGCGATAGTTTTCGTTTCCAAGTCCAGTCGACGTGCACAGCGAGCACAGCGACGAGCAAGACAAGAACAAGAATGACGAACGGCAACCAGCGCTTCAAAACGCCAAACTGTACACGCGGCTGGCTGGTCGCGAAAGTCCGCCAGTCGGACGGACTCGTCCCGTCGCGAGGTCTCGGAGTGCCAGTCGCAATCCTGGTGAGCGAGCATGCCAAAGTTGAGTGTTGATGGTTGAGAGTTGAGAGAAACGGCGGGAACTGCTTGATTCGCTGTTATGCACAAGGCCGCACACGAGGAACTTCGCCTCGCCAAACGCATGGCGCGGCTCGGGACTGAGACGGCGTTTGAAGTGCTGGTAAAAGCGAAAGCGCTTGAAGCGCAGGGCCGCGGCATCATTCATCTCGAGATCGGGGAGCCCGATTTCGACACGCCGCGCAACATCGTAGACGCCGGATGTGATGCGTTGCACAAAGGTTTCACACATTACGGGCCGTCGGCAGGATTGATGGAACTGCGCCAGGTCATAGCGCAATACGTAGGCGAAACGCGGCGCGTAAACGTTACACCCGAGGAAGTGGTCGTTGTTCCGGGCGGTAAGCCAATTATTTTTTTCACTATCCTGGCGCTCGCCGAAGAGGGCGATGAGGTCATCTATCCAAATCCGGGGTTTCCGATTTACGAGTCGATGATCAATTACGTCGGCGCGAAAGCTGTGCCGGTCCGGTTGCGAGAGGAGCTGGATTTCAGGCTCGACGTCAATGAACTCGCCGCTTTGATCAATGATCGGACGAAATTGATCATTCTGAATTCGCCGCAGAACCCGACTGGCGGCGTACTCGAGAAAAAAGACATTGATGCCATCGCGCGGGCGATTGGCGATCGCAACATTGCGGTGTTGAGCGACGAGATTTATAGCCGCCTGATTTTCGACGGCGAACACCACTCCATCATGTCGATCGACGGAATGAAGGAGCGCACCATTTTGCTCGACGGTTTTTCGAAGACTTACGCCATGACCGGTTGGCGTATGGGCTACGGTGTGATGCGCCCCGATCTAGCGACGCACATCGCTCGCCTGATGACAAACTCGAGTTCATGCACCGCGAGCTTTACCCAGATTGCGGGCATCGAAGCGCTATGCGGACCGCAGGAGTCGGTCGATGTGATGCGCGCCGAGTTCCAAAAACGCCGCGACATCATGGTCGCTGGCCTCAACAAAATTAAAGGATTCTCCTGCCGCTTGCCAAAGGGCGCGTTCTACGTTTTCCCAAACATCACGAAGACAGGCTGGCCGTCGAAGAAATTGGCCGACGCACTTCTGGACGACGCCGGCGTCGCAGCGTTGTCCGGCACGGCTTTCGGCGATTTCGGCGAAGGCTACTTGCGTTTCAGCGTCGCCAACTCAATCGAAAACATCGAAAAAGCACTCGATCGAGTGGACGACTGGGCGAAGAAGAATTTGTAGGGCAACCGCTCTGGTTGCCATCTGGTAGGCGGAGCGCCTACCCTACGACAGAAAACTTTCTGCTTTTCTTGCTTCCTGATTAAATTCTTCTGCGGTTATGTCCAAAAAACGTTTTCGTGTCTTTGCCACTTCACGGCTTGGCGAGCCGGCTGAGAACCGGCTTCGCGAGCACGGTTATGACCTCGAGGTTTACCAAGGGCCAGAGGCGCCGCCGAAAAAATTAATCATCGAGAAAGTGAATAGCGGCATAGACGGCTTGATCACCACTTTGCGCGATCCGATTGACGCCGAAGTGTTTGAAGCAGGGAAGGGGACGCTCAAGGTCGTGGCGCAGATCGCCGTGGGGTTCGACAACATCGATCGCGCCGACGCCAACAAATACAAAATCCCGTTCACAAACACCGCCGACGTGCTCACCGAAGCGACCGCTGAGTTTGCGTTTTTCATGATGGGCGTGCTCGCACGCAAAATGTGGCAGAGTGAGCGTCTGGTGCGCGAACAAAAGTGGCCGTCGTGGCATCCGTTCCTGCCATTCCTTGGCGATGAAGTCACGGGCAAAACCATGGCCGTGATCGGCACTGGCCGCATCGGTCTGGCGATGATCAAGAAATGCTCCGGGTTCGACATGAACATCCTTTGCTACGATCCGGCGTATCAGAATCATGAATTCATTGGTGCAATCCAGGAATTGATGGACCTTCGGCACGCGCGCGGCATTCAAAAGGATAAAACCTGGATCAAATATGTCGAGTTCGAGGAAGCGCTACGCGGCGCCGACTACGTGACGATTCATGTGCCGTTGTTGCGCGAGGGTGAAGCCGACAAGCCGACCTATCACCTCATTAATGAGAACACGCTTAAGCTGATGAAGCCGACCGCGTACGTGATCAATAGTTCACGCGGCCCAGTCGTGGACGAGAGGGCGCTTGCCATGGCGCTAAAAGAAGAGGTCATCGCCGGCGCAGCGCTCGACGTTTTCGAGAAAGAACCGTTGCCACCTGATTCGCCGCTCCTCGATCCTGAAATCGCGGATCGCTGCCGCGTGTTTCATCACTTCGCGAGCGGCGCGCAAATCACACGGCTCTCAGTCGATCCAGACAAGGGTATGGCCGGCCGCTGCGTCCAGGGACTGATCGACGTGCTCGAAGGAAACTACGGCGGCGACCCCACGAAGATGCCATACGTCGTAAACAAGGAAGCTTTCGAGTAAGGAATTGCGGATGCCCGGAAAACGGATTCCGGAATGGATTCATGATCGCTGATACGTGAGCAGGTAATATGGAACCGCTCGTCACGACGTATCTCGAAATGCGATCGCTGGAGCAGTTTCTGCCGAAGCGGTGTGGGGATGTGCGGTTTCAAATTCGCGAAGAGAGGGAGCGCGATTGGCGTTTAAATCGCGATCTCTACTTTCGCGTCGGCGATCAGTGGGAGTGGATCGACAAACGCCCGTGGACAGATGCGCAATGGCAAGACTACGCGACCACGCCGGAGCTGCGGACGTTCGCCGCCTATTACGACGATTCGCTCGCAGGATATTACGAATTGCGGCGTGATACGGAAGGCGGGGTCGAGATCGCGTACTTCGGTTTGTTACCCGAATTTATCGGCCGCGGTTTGGGTGGCGTGTTGCTAACCAGCGCAATTGAAGAAGCGTGGCGAATGTCGCCCAAGCGCGTGTGGGTGCACACATGTAATCGCGATCATCCGCAGGCGCTCGCGAATTATCAGGCGCGCGGGATGGTTGTTTACAAAGTCGAAGAAACTGAACCTTAGAGGGATTGCACTGCCTGAGTGCCGAATCAGTTTAGCCCGTGCTCAGGAGCAGCGGCAGACTGGTCGTCTGCCTTTGACCTCAAAGGATCGAGCAGTTCCATCAGGCGCGCCTCGTAAGCGTCACACAATGGACATTCGCCAGTAGGCTGGATCCATTCGGGATGTTGAATCCGGAGATCGTCGTGGATCTGTTGCCGGAGTTCGCTGTAGTTGTGGGCTTGGTGAGGAACGCCACAGCGCTTGGTTAACGATTCAAGCGCGTTGCGGGGCAATTTGTCTAGTTCGCCTCGCTGGTGAGCGCGCTTCCTTGTGAGAGTA
>QHMR01000076.1 GCA_003217875.1 Verrucomicrobiota bacterium | reverse complement strand
GGGCTTGATCCTGATGATGAGCCATTTTTTCGCGGCACAACCGAGCATTTTGACGTTCGCCGCGTTGTGGCGCGGATCCATCCGCGTACACCGCTACCCGATCTGGGAAAGAAGTTTGATCTCGTGACTGGGCACCGCGTCTGTTTTCATCGCATCCGCCGCGCCGAAAATGGCGAATGGCTTGAATGGTCGTCCGCCGATTGGGAATTTTTCATCAACGACGTGCGGACCCGTTTTCTTAAGACTGACGGGCGTCTCCTTTTGGAGTTCAATCGGCGACAAGATGGTTCTTCGTTTTTTACCGACGAATGGCGCGCCTTTTTTGAGTCGCAGGGCGCGCGCGTCTTTCGCTGGAAAGCGTTGCTAGCAGCGGAGCCAAGTCAGCGGCCACGATTTAAACAAATATAAAGCTGTAACCGGGCTCGATAAGCGCGAACGCGGTCAGCGCCTGGTCTAGAGCTTCCAATCCGAACAATTCCATCCGAGCATTCGCTCAACGGTGGCGATGTCTTCCGCGAAAAGGTTGTAGAGAAAAACTCGCTCTTCCCAATTCATTGCACGCTCGTATGGCACAACATTTCTGTCTTTGCTACGCACTAAACGCAGTGGTTTGCGGCCAAGAAACGAAAAAATGGCGGCGAGCGTTTCGCGCTGGTTGTCCCTGAAGTCCTCGAATTTCACGACCTTCACCTGCTCGCGTCGAAAAAATTTGAAGAGACGAGTCAGCTGCCGTCCGTAAAAGCCGCGATCCACATAAGCGAAGCGGCGCGCATCGGCCGGCGGCGCGCCCGCGATACGCGTTTGTTCTTCTCGCACCGCGTCGAAAAAATCGAGGGGCTCGCGGCCTCTGAATCGTTGCATATTCCAATGCGCAAAGGCGCGCTCGACTGGATTTCGCAGCGTAATGAGCAATTTGATTTTGGGATTGTATTTCCAGATCCGTTCTACTGCTGGCTCGTGATAGATGTAGCTGGGAGTGCAATCGCCCGCGATCATTGACGCAGGAAGCAGCGGATAATGTTTATGCAGTTGCTCGTAATCGGGCTCGGAGGCGAACAGCGCGTCGTTATCAAAGAAATGGATTTCCTGCTGGTCTCCCATGTTGATGTCGGAATGCCTGCTTAGGAAATAATGCAGCGCCGTCGTTCCAGATTTTTGCGCGCCCGCCAAAACAAAATCGAGCCGGTCAATTTTACGACGCCTGCTGCGAAACATCGCCGCAATCTACATGGGGTGCGCTGTAGGGGAAGCTGCCAGCTTCCCCTACAAACTTGTCGCTCTTACGCCTGCGCTCTATCGTCCGCCCATGTCAAAAGCATTTTGCACGTTTTTTCCGAATTCCATCTTCATTCTCACTCTTGCAACGAGTGCATCTGCAATTGCCGACGAAGGGATGTGGCTTTTCAATGCGCCGCCGCTGAAACAGCTCAAGGAGAAATATCAGTTCGAGTCGACGCCGCAATGGCTTGAGCATCTGCAAAAGGCCAGCGTCCGATTCAACTCCGGCGGCAGCGGCTCGTTCGTTTCTGCAAACGGGCTCGTAATCACGAACCATCATGTCGGAGCCGACACATTGCAGAAAATCAGTGACGCGCAGCACAATTATCTGCGAAACGGCTTTTATGCGAAAAGGCAGGCTGACGAAATCAAATCGGCCGACCTCGAGCTCAATGTTCTGATGTCGATTGAAGATGTGACGGCGCGCGTGAGTGCCGCCGTGAAACCCGGAATGACAAGCGACCAGGCTTCCACCGCACGGAAGTCCGTGATCGCTGCGATCGAGAAAGAAAGCAAAGATAAAACTGGGCTGCGATCCGATGTGGTCACGCTTTACCAGGGCGGCGCATACCATCTTTATCGCTATAAACGCTACGACGATGTGCGGTTAGTCTTCGCGCCTGAGCAACAAATGGCGTTCTTCGGCGGCGACCCGGACAATTTCGAATATCCGCGTTACGATCTCGATATCTGCCTCTTTCGCGTTTACGAAAATGGCCAATCGGCAAAGATCGATCACTTCCTCAAGTTCAACCCGAACGGACCAAACGACGGCGAACTGACTTTCGTGAGCGGCAGTCCGGGCAAGACAGATCGGCAACTCACGTTGGACGAACTAACCGAGACCCGTGATGGCTACCTGCCATACGTCCTGCGTATGTTTAACCGACGCGAAGTGCTGGAACTGTCTTATAGTGCGCGCTCATTCGAGAATGCGAGAAAAGCGCGCGACGACCTTTTCGGGGACCAAAACAATCGCAAACGCTACGATGGCTATCTCGCGGGGTTGCTTGATCCGCAGATCTGGTCGGCGCTCAAAGCGCGCGAGCAAAAGTTGCGCGACGCGATTACGCGCGATTCCAAATTCAAATCAACGATCTCTGCTTACGACCAAATCAAACATGCCCAAGCCGAGATCGCGAAAAATGCGCCATTGTACAACTATCTCGAACAGGAGCGGCCGGTCACGGTTGGTTATCGCGGACCAAAGGCATTTGCTGGCAATCTTTTCAAGTACGCACGCCTATTGACTCGCGCGATTGACGAGCGCGCTAAACCGAACGGCGAACGGATCCCGGCGTTTCGTGGCAGTGCGCGCGAATCCCTGGAGCTGGAACTCTTTTCGACCGAGCCAATCTATGACGACTATGAGATTTTGCGTCTGAGTGATTCACTGACAGATTTTGCTTCCCAATTTGGCGCAAACGATCCGCTCGTTCAGAAAGTACTTGCCGGAAAATCGCCGCATGCGCGTGCAGTTGAACTCGTGACTGTCACAAAACTCAAGGACGTGGCTGTTCGTAAAGATCTTTACGGGAAGGATGCGGCTGCGTTGCAGGCTGCGCATGATCCGATGCTAGATTTGGCTCGCCTGATCGACCGGCCGGCGCGAGACGCCCGGAAGATTTACGATGCCCAGGATGAAATCAAAAAGCAGGCATATTCAGAAATTGCGAAAGCGCGTTTTGCCATTGAAGGGACCAGCAGTTATCCAGATGCAACCTTCACCCTTCGCCTGTCCTACGGGACCGTGCGTGGCTACGAACAGGACGGAAAACAAGTCCCCGCGTTCACCGATTTCGCCGGGCTATATCAACGCTCCGCCGAGCACAACAACAAACCGCCTTTTGATCTGCCGCAACGTTGGATCGACAGGAAAGCGAATTTAAATCTTTCAACACATTTCGATTTCGTTTCCGACGCCGACATCATCGGCGGCAACAGCGGCAGTCCGGTTGTGAACAAGGCAAACGAATTCGTCGGGATTATTTTTGACGGCAATATTCAGTCACTGGTGCTCGATTGCATCTACACCGATACTCAAGCTCGTGCTGTATCGGTAGATTCTGCCGCGATTATCGAAGCGTTACGCAAAGTTTACGATGCGAGCGCGCTTGCGGATGAATTGGAAGGCGTGAAAAAATAGTGTTGTTGAATGACTCGGAGAAGAACCGGACGAACCATTGACAACGCGAACGATGAGCGTTGAAAAAAATAGAAAGCTACTGCTGAGCGTCTTTAACGCCATTGAGCAGCGAAACGATCAGCGATTCTCCGAACTCTTACATTCGGATTTCGAGATTCACTGGCCGCCCTCGCTTCCATACGGCGAAGGCAAATCGAAGACTTGGACCGAAACCTGGAACCCGTTTCAGCCGACTGAGCTAGAGCGCAGGATGGACCCACGTGTTGTGGTTGCTAATGAAGCTGAAGTTGTCGTCCTTTGGCGACAACGCGGATTAAGTCCGGCAGGAGAACGGTTTGATGGAGAGGTTCTGGACCTTTATCAAGTCCGCGAAGGGAAGCTTCTGCGCGCACAAATGTTCTATTTTGATGCCGTCGCGGTAGCCAACTTCCTGGGTAAAGCAATGGATCGACCGCGTATCAGCGGCACTTAGTCATGTAGGTTTGTGGGAACGCAGATGCTCGAGCAGATCGCTCACACTTTCTTGACCTAAAGCTGTTTCAAGAGCGTGTTCCAGCGCGCCCAAGCTTCGTCGCGCGCTTTTTTGTCGGCTTCGCGAAAGTTTGGATTGCTCGGGTCACCCGAACGCATAAAGCCGTGCCCGGCGTCTTTGTAGATCACCGGCTCATATTTTTTGTTAGCTGCTTTCATTAGCTCTTCGGCTTTCGGAATCGTGGCATTCACGCGCTCATCGTTCTCGCCGTAGAATCCGTAAACTGGACACGCAATATTCTTCACTTTGTCGGTGGAATCCGGCGCAGCTCCATAAAACGAATACGCCGCTTTCAATCTTGGATTTTCGTTCGCGTAGGTAAACGTCCATCCCCCGCCCCGGCAAAATCCGCAGACTGCGAGCGTGCCGTTGCACGCCAGAATTTTCAGGGCGTAATCGGCCGTCGCGTCGAGTACCGATTTTACCTGCTCTTCCGTCACCGCCGAGATCGCTTTGCGCGCTCCATCGGCATCTTCAAACTTTTGGCCATTGAGAAAGTCGGGCGCAATCGCGATGACGCCATTCTCAGCCAGCTCATCACACATGCTTCGAACCCAATCGGTCAGGCCAAAAATTTCCTGAACGACCAGCACGGCTGGCGCTTTGTCTTTGCGCTCGGGATAAACGACGAAGGCTTTAACCGTGCGGTCGCCTGATTTGATATCGACCCATTCGCCGTGGCGCGGCGAACTATTCAGGCGGTCCTTGCCAAAATCTTTGTATTCCTGCGCCAACAGCGATTGCAGAACGAAGGCGGAAACCAGGACGAAGATGAATCGCTTCACAGCAAGAGATTCCTCGACTCCGCTCAGAATGACAAGACGCAGGTCACGTTGACACTGCGGCTACCGGTCGCACCCCACGTTTGAGATCGGAAAAAAGCTGCGCGGCGCATGAACCATGAAATAGGCGACGGCCATTGTGCCGCTGGAGATGAACGCGGCCAGACGCGTAAGAAGACCAAAGGCAACCAAGAATCCGCCGACCAGGCAGATCCAACCGCAAAGTTGAAGGAGCGGCGTATCTGAGCCTGGCATTCCGCCAAACATTCCGAAGAGTAACTGGCCGCCGTGGCTGGCAAAATTCAGCCCAACGATCACGCGCATCAAACAATAAACCGGATCCGCAAATCGATTCAGAGAGTTCATGGCTCGTCAGGCTGAACGATCTCGAGCGGACGTGTGAAGCTTCTAGCCATGTCGAAGATGGAACGTGTCGTCCTCAACGCGTTGCTAGTTTGCAGTGGCGTAGCCGCGGTTTTTAAACATCGTCTTCAAAGAAGCCGATCCACCTCACGCTGCTTTCTTGGCAGGGTGTGCTTTTTTACCGCGAGATCTTGCTGCCGTTTTTTTCTTTGCGCCGGTCTCCTCCAGACTCTTTTGCAACACGGAAACCAGATCGATCACCTTGGTCGGCTTCGGCGCTTTCTTTGGTTTCTCTTCTATTTCTTTTCCGCCGGATTCAACTTTTTCTTCGATGACTTCCATGAGCGCTTCGCGATAGTCGTCCTTGTACTTTTCTGGGTTCCACTTTGAGCTCATGCTATCGATGAGCGACTTGGCCATAGTGATCTCACGTTCGCCAATCTCGACCTTCTTGGGAATATGCAGTTTGGTGGTATCCGCCAGTTCATCAGCAAAGTGCATCAGCTCCAACACAAGCGCGCCATCTTCGGGTTTCACGCCGGCAAGATATTCCCGCGTTTTGATTACTACTTTGGCAACGCCGACCTTTTTGCTGTCCTTAAGCGCGTCGCGCAGTAGCGCGTAGGCTTTGTCACCGCCTTTTTGCGGCTCCAGGTAGTATGGTTTGTAAAAGAAAATGGGATCGATCTCATCCAGCTCGACGAAGTCTTGAATGTCAACTGTCTGGGTGGCTTCGACATCGACGCGTTGAAAGTCCTCATCTTTGAGCACGACGTATTTCCCCTTTTCGTACTCGTACCCCTTCACGATCTGGTCCCAGGGAACTTCCTTGCCGTCTTTCTCGGCAACGCGCTTGTAATTAACCGGGCTCAGATCCGTCTTGCGCAGCAGACGAAACTTGAATTCCTCCCGTCGTGTAGCCGGATAAAGAGCGATCGGAATGTTAACAAGCCCAAAACTGATACTGCCTTTCCAGATTGCGCGCGCCATATCTCACAATTTAGTTCGCGTCGCGACCCGGAAATGCGCGGGTTGATCTGACGCTGTAGTGTCCGCTGTCCTCAGCAGAAATTTCAGGACAAGAACGAACTGCGCTGAGGACCGCGCACGCTACATCACGCGGTAAGAAAAGGGCTTCCGCGATGCTCGATTACGCAGCGAGCTCGAGTTGCCGACGCGAGATGCCACGCAGCTCGAAGAGCCGAATCAGCGTCTCTTCTATAAGATTATTCGGACAAGACGCGCCCGCGGTGATGCCGATGACGGCCCGCCCGTTCGGCAGCCAAAAATGGGAAACGATTTCGCGTTTCTCGTGCAAATCGTAATGCTTGATCTCAGTGGCGGAAACTAGCCGGGAGGCGTTTAGCACAAAGTAGGTGGGCAGCTTTTCTTCACCCATCTCGGCGAGATGCGATGTGTTTGAGCTATTGTAACCGCCTACCACTAACAGCAGGTCCATTGAAACATTGAGCAGTTCGCGCAACGCATCCTGCCGTTCCTGCGTCGCACCACAGATTGTATCGAAGAATCGAAAATTTTTCTCCACAAGTTCAGGCCCGTCGCGATCAAGAATCGCCTGTCGAACTCGCCGTTGCACTTCCTCGGTCTCACCGCGCAGCATTGTCGTCTGATTAGCCACGCCGACAGTTTGCAAATGCACGTCAGGGTCGAAGCCTGGCGAATGGGCACCTTCGAATTTTTCCAGGAAAGCCCATTTGTCACCGCCGTGCCGGATATAATTACAGACGTAATCAGTATCTTCGAGCGTTAAGACAACCAGATAATGTCCGCTGCCGTCGCCGAGC
>QHMR01000075.1 GCA_003217875.1 Verrucomicrobiota bacterium | reverse complement strand
CCATCCTCGCCACGAACCGCAGCTCCCATTCGATCGCAGTCCGGATCGGTCGCGACGACCAGATCGGCATCTTCCTTTTGAGCAAGATCAATCGCCATGGTTAACGCCTCTGCATATTCCGGGTTCGGCGATTTCACTGTCGGGAATCGACCATCAAAGCCGTCCTGCTCCGGCACTACTTGAAAATTGAAACCCAGCCGTGTCAGCATCGGCTTGATGATTACGCTGCCGGTCCCGTGCAGCGGCGTGTAAACGATCCGGAGCGATTTCGCTTCGCGAACCATCTGCGGATCAAGAATCAACGTTTCGAGGCGCCGCATGTAGGCTTGATCGATGTCCTTCCCGATCATCGTCACTTTTCCCTGTCGATCTTTTGGAAGCGGTGTGAACGATTCGGTCATGATGGCATTCACTTTGGCAATCATCCCGCTGGCGTGAGGCTCGATCACTTGCGCTCCGTCGCTGAAGTAAACTTTGTAGCCATTATCGTACGGTGGATTGTGGCTCGCCGTAATCACGATGCCGGCGTTTGCTTTGAGATAACGGACAGCAAACGAAAGCTCTGGCACGGAGCGCGGCCCGTCGAACATGCACGCGTCGCAACCGTTTTCAGCTGCGACTTTCGCCGCAACTTCGGCGAACTCTTTCGAGAAAAAACGCGGATCATGCGCAATCACGATCTTAGGCTTCGCCGAAATTTTCTGCCGTTCGTTCCAATCGTGCAGGTAAGCGACAAGTCCTCGTGTTGCGCGGTTGACGTTAAAAAAATTCATCGCGTTCGTGCCGACGCATGGGAATTGAGGTCGCTCGTCCTCGCGCGCGGCTCCGCACTCCGCAGTCGTAACGATTTTCCCAATCGTGCGCCCACGCAGACCGCCCGTCCCAAACGCGAGCGTTTGGTAGAAACGATCGTTTAGCTCCGACCATTCACAGCCGTCGACTAACTGATGAACGGAATTGAAATAGAGGTCCGTCGGTGCGGCGGTCAGAAGGCTCCGAATGTTTTTTACCGTCGATTGCATCAATTGCCCGTCAGCAACAGCGCGCTCGATTCTCGAGTTCAGCTCTTCAACGTTACCTGACATCGCTGCCAACTGTTCCGTCATGGACTTGCTTTGCAAGCGCTGTATAAAGGGCCCGCGCAATCAGACTTGCGCCGCCTGTTTGAGCTCAGTTATGAAACTGTAAGGAGTTTAACTATGAGGCGCTGTATTCCGTATCTCGCCATCAGTATGGCCTTGCTGTCGTTTGCGTCGGGCAATCTGCAACCCCGCCAGACTCAGAAAACAGCAAGAGCAAACAAGAGGTCAGGCAGGCGATCGAAAAATATAGCGCAGCGCTGCTGCAGCGCGACGTTCCAACGCTCGAAAAAATCTGGGCTGATGATTATATTTTTGTAAACGCGTCAGGAGAAGTGCTTACCAAGGCACAGCGGCTCGCGAATGCTAAATCCGGCGCAACCACGCTGGATTCAATTAATGAAGAGGAAAATATTACCGTCCGCGTTTATCAAAACAGCGCGGTGGCCACGAGTCGCGTGACAATCAAAGGGCAGTACGGTGGCCAGCTGACCAGCGGCCAATACCGAAGTACCCATGTTTGGGTAAAAGGTCCGGCAGGATGGCAGCTAGTCTCCAATCAGTTGACGGCCTTGCCGCGGAAATAGCTTTTTCGATACACGAGCATTGCCGCAACGAATTGTCTTGTTGTAGTGGCGGCTGTCTCAGCTGCAGATTGTCCATCGGTGTTAGAGTGCGAAGTCGGGCTTGACGCTGCGACTGCAGCTCTTACGAGCTACTTAGCCAGCCTTAGATATTCACCGGTTGCTTTGGACGTTGCGCGCGCTCTTTTCAAGTCGCGCGCATCAACGTAGATTGCTCTAGGTGACGAGCGCTTCGTCAAGGCGTGCAGAGTGAACTCGAAGAACTTCTTCGCAGAGCTGAAACGGCGCAATGTTTACAAGGTCGCAATCGCCTACGCCGTCATCGCGTGGCTACTTATTCAAGCTGGATCTATCCTGTTCCCGACCTTTGAAGCCCCAGGTTGGGTGATGAAGGTGTTCGTGACGGTCGTAGCCGCCGGATTCGTCATCGCGCTCATCGTCGCGTGGGCTTTCGAGATGACACCACAGGGAATGAAGCGCACCGAGGACCTCGCGCCGGACGAATTCATTCCGCAATGGAGCAAGCGCAAATTCCTTGCGCTGATCGTGACTCTCGCAGTGGTTGCTGCGGGATTGCTTGCTTTTCAAGTATGGCGCACTCAGAGGGCGTCACCAGCCGCAATCGCTCCTGAGAAATCGATCGCCGTATTGCCTTTCGAAAATCGGAGCGAAGACAAGGCGAACGCTTATTTTGCCGACGGCGTTCAGGACGAGATTCTGACGCGCCTGTCAAAGATCGCCGATTTGAAAGTGGCCTCGCGTACTTCGACACAGCATTACAAAAGCATGCCGGAAAACCTGGCTGAGATTGCAAAGCAGCTTGGAGTTGCTCACATCCTGGAAGGCAGCGTCCAAAAGAGTGGCGATGCGGTGCGGGTGAACGTCCAGCTGATCAAAGCAGCTAATGATTCCCAGGTTTGGGCCGAAACGTTCGATCGCAAACTGACCGACATTTTTTCGGTGGAAAGCGACGTGGCCAAAGCGATCGCGGACCAGTTGCGAGCGCATATCACCAGACGGGAGGAGCAAGTCATCGCCGCTAAACCGACCAAGAACATTGAGGCTTATGATGCCTACTTGCGTGGCCGTTATTTTTGGAACAAGCGCACGTCGGACGGAATCAAACACGCGATCGAGCACTTCCAGCAGAGCATCGAGCGCGATCCTGATTTCGCTCTCGGTCACGCCGGCTTAGCGGATTCCTACATTGCCCTGACGTTTTACAATTTCGCCGCGCCGCACGAAACGATGCCAAAGGCAAAAGAATCGGCAATAAAGGCGCTGGCACTGGATGACCCACTCGCCGAAGCGCACGCGTCGCTGGCGCATATCCTGATGAATTACGATTGGAACTGGGCGGCGGCGGAGAAAGAGTTCAAGCGCAGCATAGAACTCAAGCCAGATTATGCGACGGCGCATGAGTGGTATGCGATTCATTATCTAACGGCTACGGGTCGGTTCGAAGAAGCTGTCCAGGAAATGAAAAGAGCGCTGGAACTCGAGCCGGCGTCGCTCGTAATGAACACGTTTATGGGAGCGACACTCTACTACGCGGGTCGGTACGATGAAGCCATAGATCAATGCCGCAGGACCATAGAGATGGATCCGAACTTCGCCGTCGCCCACTGGCACCTTGGTCTGGCTTATGAGCAGAGGCAGGTTCTTGATGCAGCTACCGAAGAGTTTAAAAAGGCGATCTCTCTATCAGCAGGCAGTCCGCTAATGAAAGCTGCGCTTGGTCGCGCATATGCGAAGTCGCAGAAGAAGCATGAAGCGAATGAAATGCTCAATGAGTTGAGTGAGCTTTCGAAGCAACAGTACGTGTCAGCCTACGAAGTAGCAACGATCTACGTCGCGCTTGGTAACAACGAACAGGCATTTCAATTGCTGGAACAAGCATACGGGGAGCACTCGTTCCATCTCGTTTATCTGAACGTTTCGCCACAGTTCAAACCCGTCAGTTCGGATCCGAGATTTCAAGATCTGGTGCAACGCATTGGCCTTTCCCGGTAACTCTGCAGAACGCTCGCCTCCTTCTGGCGGACACGCTGCGGAATGATCCTCGCTTCCTAGCACTCACATTGCGCGCACCGAAAGATATTCGTTAATTCTTCATGTCGGAATTGTTTCCAGATTCCTTGCGTTCCCGATTATTTTTTGCGGATCGATTTACAAGCATCGCCGCTGCGATGTCTTCCACCGCCATTCCTAACGACTTGAAGATCGTGGTTTCACTTGCGCGTGACGGAACCTTACCGGCAAGCACCTCGCCGAGTTCCGCGAAAATTTTTGCACCGGAAAGAATGATGTCGCCGGATTCTTTCATGGCGGCTTCGCGCGAATCTACAAATACAACATTCGTCATCGTGTCGTCATCAAGCTCGCGCCAGTTGGGTCGACACGCACCGACGGCGTTGACGTGACAGCCGGGCTTAAGCCAGGCGCCTTCTAACACTGATGTCTTCGAGTTCGTCGCCGTAACAACAACGTCGGCATCACGCACTGCGTCTTCCGCTGGCATCGCTTTTGCGTCAATCTCCTTGGCGAATCGCTCCGCATGCTCGCGCGTAGGACTCCACACCCGAATTTCCTCGAAATTTCTGACGAGTCGCAGCGCTTCGACATGACTACGCGCCTGCACACCGCTCCCAAGAATTGCGAGCACTTTCGCGCTGGACGACGCGAGAAGTTTCGTCGCTGCCGCGGATACTGCCGCGGTCCGCATCTCAGTGATCAATCTGCCGTCCATCACCGCGAGTGGCGCGCCTGTTTCCGGATCGACCAGAAAAATTGTCGCCATGTGCGTCGGGAGACCGCGTTCCGCATTAGTCGCGTAGAAGGTGACGATCTTTATGCCAAGTCCATCAGGAGTAAGTGCCGGCATCATCCCGAAAAATCCGCCGGGCGGATCGACAGTAATTACCGAGCGCACC
>QHMR01000134.1 GCA_003217875.1 Verrucomicrobiota bacterium | reverse complement strand
TTGCGCCTCCGCGCGCTGCATTTCATTTACGCCTGCGGCAAGATCATCAATGTGGCTCATAAGAGGTCTAATCCGGCTTGATTTTAGGAACCGCGGGGACAAAATCGTTGCCATGGCTGAGAGGATAACAAGTCCGGCGGCGTCAAACAAACCCAAACTGCTCGATCAGGTGCGAGACGTCATCCGGCGCAAGCATTACTCCATCCGCACCGAGCAGGCTTATATCGACTGGATCAAGCGGTTCATTATCTACCACAACAAACGGCATCCAGCCGAAATGGCAGAAGAAGAAGTCGCGCGGTTCCTTACTCATCTGGCCCGCGATCGCGACGTCGCGCCCTCTACTCAAAACCAGGCGCTGAGCGCATTACTGTTTCTCTACAAAGAAGTGCTTAAGCACGAGATCGGTTGGCTGGAGAAAGTCGAGCGGGCGAAGAAGCCGCCGAAACTTCCGGTAGTCCTCTCGCGCATGGAAGTGAAACGTATCTTTGCGCACCTGCATGGCGTGCCCAAACTGATGGCTGGGTTGCTTTACGGCAGTGGCCTGCGCTTGATGGAGTGCGTGCGATTGCGGGTCAAGGATGTCGATTTCGAGCTCGCGCAGATAACAGTGCGCGACGCGAAAGGCGGCAAAGACCGCATCACCATGTTGCCCTTAAATCTGTCTGAACCACTGCGCCGGCATCTCGTGCGCGTGAAGGCGCAACACGAGCAGGATGTAGAAGATGGGTTCGGCCGGGTTCATCTTCCATTTGCGTTAAGTCGAAAGATCCCGAGCGCCGCACGCGCATGGGCCTGGCAATATGTTTTTCCTTCGTCGCGCATTTCCATCGATCCGCGAACGGGCGCGAAACAACGGCACCACACCGCGGAAGGAATTTTGCAAACTACATTGAAAAGGGCAGTCGATGCCGCGGGAATTGTGAAGCGCGCGAACTGCCACGGCCTCCGGCATTCTTTCGCGACGCATTTGTTGACGCGCGGCTATGATATTCGCACGGTGCAGGAGTTGCTTGGACATAAGGACGTGAGCACGACGATGATTTACACGCACGTGTTGAATCGACCGGGCGTTGGCGTGAAAAGCCCGCTGGATTGAGAACCAAAGAAACGTTAACGCTTGGCTCCAAACGTCGAATGCAAGACGCAAGGCAGCCGATACGGCTTCCACTACAGCAAGATTGTTTCGGCGCGGCGGCCGAAACCACCACGTGTGAGGCGCCTACGCTGGCGCCCCGCCGAGGGCGCCGGGGAGCGGCGGTGTGACGTCGGGGGCGGCTACGACTTGCTTGGGCGGTTTTTCGGCCGGCATTTTCTTGCCGGGGGGCGGCGATGCGCCTGGCGGCGGATTTATCAACCGGCCGTGTTCGACGATTTCTTTGAGTTGCGAGCCGTCGAGCGTTTCGAATTCGAGCAAGGCTTTTGCGATTACCTCCAGCTTATCGCGATTTGCTGTGAGCGTTGCCTTGGCGAGTTGATACGCGTCATCGAGTAGTTTTTTCACTTCCTGATCGATTTGCTCGGCGGTCGCCTCGCTGTAATCGCGCGCGCGTGAAATGTCGCGGCCGAGGAAAACGTAATCTTCGTGGTCGCCATATTCGACCATGCCCATTTTTTCGCTCATACCCCACTCGCAAACCATTCGGCGCGCAATTGCCGTAGCCATCTTGATGTCGCCGCGCGCGCCATTGGTGATGTCGCCAAAGACGATTTCCTCCGCAACGCGTCCGCCCATACTCACAGCGAGACCGGCGAGCAACTCGTTTTTGCGATTGGTGTATTTGTCTTCCTCGGGCAACCACATGGTTGAGCCGAGTGATGGGCCGCGAGGGATAATGGTTACCTTGTGCAACGGCTCGGTGTGCGGAAGAAGTTCGAGCAACAGCGCGTGACCCGCCTCGTGGTAGGCGGTATTCGTTTTTTCTTTTTCGCTGAGGGCGAGGCTCCGGCGTTCTTTGCCCCAGCGAACTTTATCGCGCGCTTCTTCGAGTTCGGGCAGCGTGATTGCCTTTAGTCCGCGGCGCGCAGCAAGCAAGGCTGCTTCGTTAATCACATTGGCCAGTTCCGCGCCGGAATAACCGGGCGTGCCGCGCGCGACCACGGCGAGATCGACGCCTTCGGCAAGCTTCACTTTCTTGGCGTGCACACGCAGAATTTCTTCGCGTCCTTTCACGTCAGGCAAATTGACAGTGATCTGGCGATCGAAACGCCCCGGTCGCAATAACGCGGGGTCGAGAACATCAGGACGGTTCGTGGCCGCGATGATGATGACGCCTTCCTGCGTATCGAACCCGTCCATCTCGACGAGCAACGCATTCAATGTTTGCTCGCGCTCGTCGTGGCCGCCACCTACGCCGTGGCCACGGTGACGCCCGACAGCATCAATCTCGTCGATAAAAATGATGCAGGGCGCGGACTTTTTGCCTTGTTCGAACATGTCGCGAACACGGCTTGCGCCGACGCCAACAAACATTTCAACAAAGTCCGAGCCACTGATTGAAAAGAACGGGACATCGGCTTCGCCTGCGATGGCGCGAGCCAACAGCGTCTTGCCCGTGCCCGGCGGGCCGACCATCAACACGCCCTTTGGAATGCGGCCACCGAGTTTCTGAAATTTTTTCGGGTCTCGCAAGAACTCGACGAGCTCCTGCACTTCATCCTTTGCTTCCTCCACGCCGGCGACGTCGCGGAAAGTGATCTTGTTTTTGTCTCGCGCGAGCATGCGCGCCTTGGACTTGCCGAAATTAAGCGCGCCTTTTCCAGCCATTCGGATTTGCTGGCGAAACAGGAAATAAAGCACCAGCAAGAACAGAGCGATCGGCAGGAAACCGACCACAGTCTGCGCGAGCATGTTTGATTCCGTTTTGATGGCGGGCTGCATGCCAGCGGCAGCGAGTTTCTCCTGTAAATTGTTTGTGAAACTCAGGTAAACGGTGGTTCGAAACGGGACAGGTTGGGATGGGGCTGCTCCTACGCCCTGGCGGATGTAAGCACCGCGCAATGTTTGGGTCGGGCGGCCGTCCTCGACCACCAGCTGGAGCGGATAGTTTTTGTCGTTAACGATCTGCTTGTTTTCCAGCAGCTCGAGGAAACGGTTGTAAGGCACGTCTTCGACCGGCTGCATTCCGCCCCGGTAAAAGAGCATCGCCATCGCGATAAGACTGAATGCAATGACGATGAGGATCACGCCGCGCCAATTAAAATTGGGTTCGCTGCCCCGGGATTTATTATCCCGCTGTGAGTTGCGATCGAATTGAGGCATAGGAACTGTTAAGGAGGTTAAAAATTACCATGAACAAATTGGCAATGCAAAACGGGGCCGGGAACGCTAATCATGTTCATTAGTCATTTCTTCCAGCTTCATCGTTCGGATTTTGTCATTTGTTCCACTTCTATGTTCGTGGCTGCGCATTGCGCCGCTCGGTGGTTTCGCGTAAAATTCGCACCCGGACTATCCAGATGACCGAGATCGTTTCATCCGTCGCAGATAAGCTTGACCGCGCTGTGCAGCGGGTAACCCCGCTTGCGTACCGGGTGCGACGGACTGGCCGCCGCTGGATGCGGCGGGCCTTGCGCAAACCTCGCAGCGTATCGGAGGGACCAAATTTGTTGCCCTTGCTAATTCAGGTACTGGCGAGTTTCACCAATGCGCCAACTTTTCCGGCAAGCGCTTTACGAACAGCAGGATTTGTCGGCGATGGCGCAAAAGTTGAGCACGCAGCTCACGACCGAGCGCAAGATCATGCTCGGCGTTCAACTTTACGATCTCATTTCGCAAGCCGGCCTGAAACAGGAACAAGTGGTGGCGTTCTATTCTTTCATGTCGCAGATGGGCATGGCTGCCCAGGCGATTGACATCGTTTATCAACTCAACGCGTCAGAGGATTCGGACCCGGCGATTTATCAGCATGGCGCGTCCCCGCTGGAATCAATCTCTTTCGGACCCAACGGCAAGGCCGACGTCATACTCAAGAACCTCAGCGAAACCGATCGGCTAATGGCCTTTCGTTATCACGATTTGATTTTGTTAAAAAATTACAGCGGGCACAACGTCTCGGTGCGCGGGAGACCATTGGTGCGCGGCGGTTTCTGCCGAATTTATCCTGGCCAGCGCATTTTAGTAGGCGACCAGGTGCTCAGCTATCAGGAGCTGGCACAATATTTCAACGCCAAGAAGAACGTTTCGCTTCCACAGATTTTCATCCGTGTAAATAAGGAGTCGGATGAAGTGGAACTGGAACGCTCGCGAACGCGTGAAAGCGCACTTCGGGTTACTTTCGGATTAAACGTGCGAGTGAAGGCGTTGCGGGATGTGAATGCCGTGCTCAACGGAGTGAGATTGAAAGCCGGCACACAGGTCGAGGCCACGCTGGAAGACAGGATCGTCTTCCACAACGACAGCGAAATGGATTTGAGCGATCTGCGTCGTCGCGCTCGAGCGTTGGGCGGACGCTTCCAACTCAAGGCCTCCAAATCGGAATATTTGGTGTCGAACGACCCGAGCCGGCTTCAAGCGGACGATATTCTGCTTTCCCCGGGCACGAGCGGTGACGTGGTGCTCAAAATTTTCTGCGATTACGATCAGCGGGTAGGCGTCCTCGAAGTGATCGAAGCGGATCGGCCAATCATGGTCGGCAACGAGCCCGTGCGCACGACCGCGCAGCTCAGGGACGGCGATACGATTCGAATCGACGTCGGACAAATTCTGCGATGCAACTTTTCGGAACGGATCATCGAGGAAGAGCGCAACATCATTCGCACTCTGGAAGCGAATGAAGTTACGCACCGTTTTAGCAAAGGCGAGATTGGCTTGGAGGGAATTTCATTTCCCGTCACGCGTGGCGAGCTTGTCTGCGTCATGGGCGCGAGCGGTTCGGGAAAAAGCACGCTACTGAGAGTGCTCGCCGGCCAGCTGCAGCCTACCAGCGGAGAGGTCATTCTTAACGGACAATCGCTCTATCAGAATCTCGACGCGTTGAAACAATACCTCAGTTACATGCCTCAGCAGGACGCCTTCGACGAACACCTCACTATTGGAGAAAACCTGCTGTTTGCGGCAGCGATTCGAGCACCGCACCTCTCACGCCGCGACCGCAGTCGGCGCCTCGACGCTAAACTAGTCGAGCTTGGATTGGGCGAACGCCGTGACGCCGTTGTCGGCAGCCCGGAGAGTAAATTATTGAGCGGTGGCGAACGGAAACGTTTGAACCTGGGACTCGATATGATCGGAATGTCGGACGTTTATCTGTTCGACGAACCGACTTCCGGCCTTTCATCGAAAGATTCCGAGCACGTCATGGAAATCATTCGAGGTCTGGCGCACAACAAAATCGTCATCGTCACGATTCACCAGCCAAGCTCGAAAATTTTTCAGATGTTTCACAAGGCAATCCTGCTCGACAAAGGCGGGCGCCTGGTTTTTTTCGGAACGCCGTCTGACATGCTGCGCTATTTTGCCGAAGCGGAACATCAGCATCAGTTCGGTGCGGAATTGGGCGCATGCCCGTCGTGCGGAACGACACGGCCCGAATTCATTTTTGATGTGCTGGAGACGCCGCTGCGCGATTTAAGCGGCGATATCATTTACGAAGAAAACAGCCGCGGTCAGCTCGTCGCGGCGCGCCGTTATTCGCCGGAATTCTGGCGCGACAAGTACGAGGCGTTCCGATTGATCCAGGACGTCAAGCAAGTTTCCCTGCGCCAGGAGCCGGCCGGTCCGATGCCTGTCGCGCCGGTCCAAAGAAAGCGACTCCCAATTCGCTGGCATGATGAATGGACTCAATTTCGCACACTGCTGCGCCGTTCTTTTCTAAGTAAGCTGCGCAACCGCGCCAATCTGATTATCACCATTGGGGTTTCACCTGTGCTGGCGCTGCTGATTGCGACCATCCTGCGCTATTCAGAGAATGGAACATATGATTTCGCTTCTGCTTATCACATTCCGACGTTCTTGTTTCTCGGTCTGATCGTCGCGATGTTCCTTGGGCTAACGAACAGCGCCGATGACATCATCCGGGACAGGCCGGTGCTGCAACGCGAGCGAAATATCAAAGTCCGGCTGTCGTACTACGTCATTTCAAAGACCCTCACGCTCGGGGTGTTTGCCCTCGTTCAGTGTATTCTTTTTGTCCTGATCGGTAACTCGCTCCTCCAAATTCGCGGAATGTTCTGGATAGATCTGGCGATCATGTTTCTGACTGCGATGAGTGGCGTAGCGCTAGGTCTGGTCATCTCGTCACTGGTGGCCGACCCCAAAACAGCGGCCAACATTGTTCCGCTCGTTTTGATTCCGCAAATCATCATGGGTGGCGCACTCATCAAGTACGAAGACATGAACCGGAACCTCGGTCTGCTTTACTCGCTCTCGCACTGGTTGTCGGAACATCCAAGCACAGACAAAACAGTGAAGACGGAGAGCAAGCTGCAGGTGCCACTTGTCTGCCAATTCATTGCCATGCGCTGGTCGTACGAAGAGGTGATTGTCGCTCAAGCCAAACTCAATCCGCTTACGCGGCGGCAGGACCGCGCTAACGACGAAATTCAAAAGCTCGCGCCCAAGGTGAACACACCGGAGCAACGCGCGCGTCTCAATGACTTGAAGGATGTTTTAGCATTGCTCTCGGGGCTCGAAGGACGTTCCGCGAAGGAAATCGCTCACTTTCTCACGCTGCTCGACCCCGTCATCGCCGGAAGACAGAAATTCGATCGCTCGCTCTTTAAAGACGCGAATGGCCCGATCACAGCCGAACAAATCTACGTCAACCAGAAGGTGTCAGACTTGATCTCAAAGGCCGAGATGGAACAGAATGATTATCGACGCGGCAAAAAGCCGAACGTGTTCTTCGGCCTGCAGAAACGTTATTTCGGAATCAGTTTTGGCGTGTTTACCTTTAACACGGTCGTTCTGGTTACATCGACGCTTGCATTGCTGGTGCTACTGCTTTGGATTCTGCGAAAGCAATTGGAAGTCGTGCGAAGGAGTTGATCAGGTCTCTCGTTAACACCGCGGTGCGCATTTGTTCAGCGTCCAGGGCGCTTTGTCACGCGACCTGGGGCATGCGCCCCAGGAATCACATCAGATGTAAAACAAGCGCTGAAAGCGCGCTTCAATCGAGCCGGGTGGGTTGGACGTGAATCGCGCCTTCAGATCCTGCCCGAAAAGTGCTGAAGCAGTTCAGAAAGTAAGTTCTCCCAGCGCACCCATCTAAAGCACGGTGTCAACGAAAAGTTGCTCAAGCGACCTGGTCGGGGAAAAATAGAGGTCACATGAGCACTCCAAAGACCAAATCCGCCCGCTTAATGGTCGCGGCCAGCGACACTGATGCCGACATGCTTTACGCGACGAAGTTTTGGGCGCCTGACCCCTTCATTTTTTTGCAGCGCAACGGCAAGCGCACGCTCGTCTTGAGCGATTTGGAAATCGACCGTGGCCGCAAACAAGCAGATGCCGATGAATTTGTGATGTTCAGCGAGATCGAGCGCGAAGTACAGGGAAAATCAAAAAAGGCGCCGCCGTATGAAAAAGTTCTCGCCCATTTTCTCAGAAAGCGTGGTGTAAAATCAGCAACTGTTCCTGCAAATTTCCCCCTTCGTTACGCGGAGGAACTCGCCGCGAACAAAATCCGTGTCCGGGCGACAAACGGATTCTTCTGGCCGGAGCGCGAAGCGAAATCAAAAAAGGAAATCAAAATGATGGGACACGCCTTGCGGATCACGGAAAAAGGGCTCAAACGCGCGATTGAAGTGTTGAAACAGTCCAAACCGGGTTCTGGAAAACGGTTGCACTGGCGCGGTAAGACGCTGACTTCGGAAATCCTCCGTGCCGAAATTGACTCCGCGATTTTGCGTGCAGGAGGTGTTTCGCTAGGCACAATTGTCGCAGGTGGCGATCAGGCCTGCGATCCACATGAGCGCGGCTTCGGACCGCTCTACGCGGATTCATTGATTATCCTGGATGTCTTTCCACGCGATGCGAAGACCGGATATTTTGGCGACATGACCCGCACGGTCTTGCGCGGGCGCGCGAGCGACGCACAACGAAAGCTTTGGGAAACGGTGAAAGCTGGGCAAGCGCTGGCCTTGAGGCAAATCAAAGCTGGCGTGGATGGAATGACGATTCATAAGGCGATCCAGGAACTTTTCGCCAGACGCGGTTTCCCGACCGAAATTCGCAAGGGCAGACGCGTGGGATTTTTTCACGGCACCGGTCATGGGCTGGGATTGGAAATTCATGAGCATCCTCGTCTGCAAAAAGTAGTTTTAAAAGATCGGCAGGTGCTCACGGTTGAGCCGGGGCTTTATTATCCCGGCCTGGGCGGAGTGCGCCTGGAAGACGTGGTTTTGGTTACGAAAACGGGCTGCAAAATTCTGTCGCGATTTCCCAAGCAGTTGGAAATCTAGGTGGAACGCGTTGTCCTCATCGCGTTGGCAACAAATGGCCTCGCCGGCAAATTTGGCATCGTCTTCAGAGAAGCCGATCCACCGAATGAACGCGCAGCGTCTCCCGGCGTCTAATTTCCCTGCGGCAAAGTGACAAGTCGCTTCGCCGCGTTAAATTTAAGCTCGATATGTTTTATCCCTACGGTTTCGGTCTTGGATCTCACTGGCTGCTCTACATCGGCGTTCCGTTGATTCTGGGAATTTGGGCGCAGATTCGTGTAACCAGCGCGTTCCGGAAATGGGGCGAGGTGCGAGCAAGCTCCAACATCACAGGCGCCGAGTGCGCGCAAGAAATTCTGCAGGCGGCGCAAATACGTGATGTGGAGGTTGTGGAAACTAATGATTTTCTCGGAGACCATTACGATCCGAGGGATAAGAAACTGCACCTGTCGAGTAATGTTTATCATACTCCTTCGGTAGCAGCGCTGGGGATAGCTGCGCACGAGACCGGTCACGCCATTCAACACGCCAGGGCGTACGCGCCGCTGAAAGCGCGAATGGCGATCGTGCCCGTGACGATGATCGCGTCGCAACTGCTGCCGTTCATCATCATCGGCGGCCTTTTCTTTGGGATCACCGGTCTGATTACACTCGGCATTTACTGCTACCTGGTCCTGGTCGTTTTCCAATTGATTACGTTACCGGTGGAATTCGATGCTTCGCACCGAGCGAAAATTATTTTGCGTGAAATGGGAATCGTTCAGCCAGGACAGGAAGCTGCGGGTGTGAACAGCGTCTTGAACGCGGCCGCGCTCACTTACGTTGCGGCATTTATCGCTGCGCTGGGTAACTTGCTCTGGCTGCTTTCCCTGCGCGACCGGCGCTGATCCGGATCACTGCGTGTGAACAAAAGATGAATGCCTCAGTCGCATTACCTGCTCGCCGGATCTCTGATTTGTTGTCGTCGGGTCTTGAGGCTCGTGCTAAATCTAAGCGCGACGCGATGGACCAGCCGAGAACCGACCCAGATCAGGAGTTGGTCAAGCGCACGCAGTCGGGCGATGCCAGCGCTTTTGACGAACTAGTCATCAAATACACGCCGCGTCTCTACGGCCTGGTGTACAACATGACCTCGAACCACGAGGATACGAACGATCTTTTGCAGGATATCTTTGCCAAAGCGTACAAAGCAATCCGCGGATTCCGCGGCAAATCGTCTTTTTACACCTGGATTCATTCGATCGCGGTAAATATGACCCTGAATTTTCTCAAGAAGCGCGGCCGCCGATTTCAACTGAGTCTGGATGACGTGGACGCGAGCATTCACAACGACAAGGAATTCCTGGAACTAACGGCAACGAGTAGTCCAGTACGAGAAGCTGATCTTTCGGAGCTGCAGCGAAGATTGAACGAGGCCATGATGAAATTGTCTGATGAACACAGAGCCGTGGTCACCATGTTTCATATTCAAGGGATGCCCCACGCAGAGATCAGTAAAATCTTGCGAGTTTCAGAAGGAACAGTACGTTCCAGGCTCTTCTACGCGAATCGACAATTGCAAAATTATCTGGATGAATTTCGGAAAAATCCTGTTTCTTAACCGGCACTGAAAATGGAGGAATTTAACGATAGCGAAATCGCGAGACTGCTTCGGTTGAAGCGTTACGAGCAGCCGCCGCCTGCCTACTTTGAGAATTTCCTGCATGAATTTCATCGCCGGCAGCGTGATGAATTGCTTCGCCAGCCGCTTTGGCGCATTTGCCTGGAACGCGCTCACAACTTCATGTTGCAACTGGATGTTCGTTCTTTAACCTCCTATCCCGCTGCCGTCACGGCTGTCCTGCTTTGTGCCGCCATAATTTCAGTGAAGATTTATCAGCAGCCCGAGACGGCTCGTGTCGCTCTCCAGAGCCCGCCGGCCATATCGGTGCCGGCGAATACCGAAGGAGAATGGAGCCTCGCATCTCCGGTCGCCACACAGATTCTCAGGACGCAGCCGGTTCGCAGTTTTCATGAAAGCGCCCAGACTCACCGAGCCGCCCCTCCGCGTTACGTGCTCGATAGCGTCCCCGTGAGTTATGAGCCCACTTTCAGATTCTAAGCACAGAATAGTTGCCCTCGCGCTGATTTTCTTCTCAGGCGGGAGTTTGCTCTGTGCGCAGGAGCAGTCCGCCACGGCAATAAGCCAGCACGTCAAGGACATCTTTGCGCGAGCCGCCAAGGCGGTCGTCAAAATTCATGGGGCCGATGAACACAGCGAAATTTGCGGCACCGGATTTTTTATCGACCCGACCGGCACGCTTTATACCGCATATACAGTGGGAGGAGAGGCGGGCAATTTCACCATCGAATTCGGCGGTAAGAAATATCCGGCGCGCCAACTTTTGGCAGATATCCGCAGTGGGACCGCGATGTTAAAGGTCGAAGAGACCACTCCAGCGCTGCCGGTCGGTAAATCCGAAGAACTGGAAGTCGCGGCTCCTGTCGTGGCGATTGGTTATCCTTTAGATCTGCCGGAAACGCCTAGCTTCGGGTTGGTCGCGGGATTCGATCGAAAATATCTGGGCCGTTATTTTTCCACGACTCACGTGCGCCTGAATCTGCCGACGCAACGCGGAGAAGCTGGAGCGCCGCTCTTGAACATGAAAGGGGAAGTCGTTGGCATCGTGGTTAGCAGTCTCGAAAACAAGTCGGCGTGTTATGCGGTGCCGATCGAAGCAGCGGAGAAAATCCGCAGCGATTTTGTTCGTTTCGGCGAGGCCAGACACGGCTGGGTTGGGATTAACGTTTCGGAGGCGGCTCAACCGGTGGAAGGTTCACGTGCGGAAATGACGCAGATCATGGAGGAAACGCCGGCCGCCCGTTCCGGAATCAAATCCGGAGATATTCTCTTACAAGTAGGTCAGAAAAAAGTGACTCAACCAGAAGATGTGCTCGATGCCTCGTTCTTCGTCACTGCAGGCGATACCGTCCCGATCACTGTGATGCGGGGGAATCAAAAACTGACTTTCCATGTGCAGGCGACACTTCATCCGGCCAGCCGAACCGGGCCATTGCTTGCCTCCCCCGCCACACCTGCGGGGAATCAGGCTATTCCGCTCTCGCTTAGCTCAGAGGTGCCGCGCACGCCGTAAGCTGCTCGGAGTGCCTCTCACATCTTAGACGAAAGCGTCTTGCTCTCGCTTCTGCCCAGAGTTGATAAAAAGCTTGCAAAGTCTCCCCGGTATCCGTGATGATCGCCGTTCACAAAGCCGGTTGACGCAGTCGAATTTCTAGTCCAAGGGTCGGCACCCGAACCGTGCCACGTCTCGTTTCGACGGAACCGCACAAATTTATCTGCGTATTGCACGTGCCCTGCCGGGGAGAATGGGATGCATTGTAAGCATAGAATTCGCATTCTTCAGGGCTCCACAGAAGGCATTGTCAGTCGCAACCACAGCGATGTCGCTCGCGTTGCTGAGTGGGTTGCTGGAACGGATCTGGAGGTCCCATTGCGGACAGTCATTTCCCTTGAGAACGAAGCCGCAAAAATAGCGCACGCGCTTGGCATGGCAAAGAAAGCTCTTGCTAAGTGTTTCTTAGATTGATGCGATCTATCTCTGGCATCTCCCTCGCCGGTGCAGTTTGTAGGTCAGAAAAAGATCAGGCGCTAATCTCCTTCCGAAATTCAGCTTCGTTGAGGATGGAAATGCCCAGTTCTTTTGCCTTGTCGAATTTGCTCCCTGGTTCGCGGCCTGCCACCACGTAATCGGTTTTCTTGCTAACGCTGCCGGTGACGTGGCCACCAAGCGCTTCGATTTTTTCTCTCGCTTCTTCTCGGGTCATCGACGGGAGCGTTCCGGTCAGCACAAAGGTTTTTCCAGCAAGCGGTAACTCCGCCGCTTTTCTTAACGAAACTTTTTCGCTCTTCGGCTGGATATCCAGGTCCTTTAATCGCTGCAAAATTCTTTTGCCGGTTGCGGATGCGAAAAAATCAAGAACACTTTTCGACACCACCGGCCCTATTTCGGTGACAATTCCGCTTCCTTTCACATGTTTGGTTTTTGACTGCTTCGCGAATCCAGTCTTGATCAACCTGTCCCTAATTTCGGCGAGATCGTTTCTTAATACATGATACGCCTGCGGATCTTTGCGTCGCAGCTCGTTGGCTTGTTTCTTTTTTTCCTCGTAATCTGCCACGTCCTGAAGCAATAGAGAGTTCGCGACGTCGTTGAGCGTGTCGTGGAACCGAGAGAGATCCATTGCTGTGGTTTTTCCCACGTCTGGAATAGCTAAGGCGTAAAGCCAGCGCGAAAGCGGCAAAGTTCTAGCGCGCTCGATCGCATTGATTGCTTTGGTCGCGTTTTTCTCGCCGAAGACGCGAGGCGCTTCCTCGGTGCCCAGATTTAATTTGGCGAGTTGCTCAACCTTTAGCTCAAACAGATCTAGTGGCTCGCGCACGAGGCCACGCTCAACCACGTTATCCGCGACAATTCCGCCTACACTTTCAATGTCGAGCGCACCGCGCGCCGCGAAAAATTCCACGCGTCGTGTTGTCTGCGCTGGGCACTGAAGATTTTCGCAGCGCCAGGCGACAAATTGCGGGTCGCGCCGGATGGGACCGCCGCACACTGGGCATTTGCCCTGAATGTGCTCTGAAAAATCGAACGGCTTCGCGCTGCGCGGACGCTGCGATTTCACAACTTCAACCACCGCCGGGATGACTTCGCCGGCCTTTTCGATCACTACCGTGTCACCAATTCGGATGTCTTTGCGTTTAATTTCGTCCTCGTTGTGCAACGTCGCGCGACCGACAGTGCTTCCGCTTACAAGCACGGGCTCCAGCACCGCTACTGGCGTGAGAATCCCAGTGCGCCCAACCTGAATTATGATGTCGTTCAAACGCGTCTCGACCCGTTCCGCCGCGTATTTGTATGCGATTGCCCAGCGCGGCGATTTGGCGGTGAAACCGAGTCGCTCGCGCTGCGCAAACGTATTTACCTTCACCACTGCGCCGTCGGTTTGATAAGCAAAGTTGTGACGGATCGCATCCAGCTCGTGGATCGCATCCAAAATTTCTTCGACTGACGCTGCTACCCACCAGCGCTCCGTAGTCGGCAGGCCCAGCTTCTTGAGCAGAGGGAAAATCTCCGAGTGAAGATCGATATCCATTCCTTCAGTTGCCCCCGTTCCGTAAAGCACGATGCCCAGCGGACGTTTCGCCACGATGGCTGGATCGAGTTGCTTGAGTGAACCGGCCGCGGCGTTGCGGGGATTTGCAAACAAGGGCAACCCTTGCTTCTTGCGTTCGTCATTAAGTTTTTCGAAGCCTTTCCGGTCCATATAAACTTCACCGCGCACTTCCAGAAGTTTTGGCGCTGCTCCACGCAGGTGGTCCGGCACCGAGCGAATCGTCCGGATATTTTGTGTGATATTGTCGCCCACGTTTCCGTCGCCGCGCGTCGCGGCTTGGCGGAGCTTGCCGTTCTCGTAAATGAGCGAAACCGCGACGCCGTCTACTTTTGGCTCGATTACGACAGGGATTTTTTCATTCGGTAAGAGTCGCTGGATGCGCGCATAAAAATTCTTAACTTCCTCTTCCGAGTAAGTGTTATCGAGGCTCAGCATCGGAATAAGGTGCGAAACCTGCTCGGGGAATTGAGTCTCTACCTCGACCAGTTCCTTGTAGAGCCGGTCATATTCGCGATCGCCGATTATCGGTGCGGCTTCATCGTAATAAAGACGGTCGTGCTTCCGGATCTCGTCTCGCAGCTGCTGGAGACGTTTTGCGGCTTGCTTCTCGTCCACTGTCATTCTGCACGATACGAGCATACGAAATTGTCGGCAAAGGTGGAACGTGTTGTCCTCAACGCGTGGCGATCGTCCTTCGGAGAAGCCGATGCACCTTTCAATTTTCCACAAAAACGAGTAAGCATAGGAAGTGATGAAACCCGGCGAGCGCATCCTCGGGGTCGAGGGCGGCGGCACGAAAACCGCCTGGGTGCTTGCGGAAACTGTGGCTGGAGTGAATGCACCGAGCTGCGAATTTCGCGTTATCGACCACGGAAAACTGCCCCCATCGAATTTCCGGCTCACCACATCCGATCGTCTGCGCACGATTCTTGCTGAGCTGCCAAAGCAGATCGATCGCGCGGGAGTTTTCCTTGCCGGTTGCGGCACTGAGGAAGATCGCAGTTCGCTCAAGCAAATCTGTCTCGAGGTTTGGCCAAACGCCAAAATCGTTACGGGCAGCGATCGCGACTCGGGGCTCGCAGCGGCCCTCGATCACGGGGATGGCATCGTCGTCAACGCTGGAAGCGGATCATCAGTCACCGGACGCCGGGGCAATCGAATCGAGAGAGCTGGAGGCTGGGGGCACATTTTGGGCGACGCGGGCGGCGGTTATTTTCTTTCCATTCAGGCGCTTCGTCTGATCCTGCGGGAACATGATTTGCATCGCGGCGCGATCCGTTTCACCGCGAAAATCCTGCATGCGCTTTCGTTGAACAATCTGGATGAACTGGTTCGCTGGGTGCAGACGGCGGACAAAATGGAAATCGCGATGCTGGCGCCGGTGGTTTTTGAAGCGGCGACCGAGGGCGATGCGCGCATGATGGAGATCATCGAAGAAGGCGCGTGCGTCCTGTGCGAATACACCGAGGCCGTCGCATCCGCTCTGCATCTACTTGCACCAAAAGTGGCGCTGATTGGCGGTTTGTTTCACCGTGACTCAATCTACACCCACGCGTTTCGGCGTAGACTCAAAAAGAATCTGCCTGATGCTCGCGTGGCAATCGCGGAACGCGCTCCTGAATTAGGCGCCGCATTGCTCGCGGCAGAAGCCGGCGGTCACGCTACGTTTCACGCAAATCCGTCCCAAAATGAAATCGACAGTCTGGCCGCGGCGCTGACCGAACAGCGCAACCCGCGCTCGGAGAATCTGGAAAAAATGAATGGACGAGAATTAGTCGAAGTTTTTGTTGAAGAAGAAAAGTTCGTTCAGGAGGCATTGCGCGCCGCTGTTGGCGAGCTGGCGAGAGCGATTGAAATTGTGGCTGAATCGCTGCGAAACGGTGGCCGGTTGTTTTATATCGGCGCCGGGAGCAGCGGACGCATTGGCGTCCTTGATGCGAGCGAAATCCCACCGACTTTTGGCGCACAGCGCGAGCTTGTACAGGGAGTAATCGCGGGCGGCGTGTCTGCGATGTATCGCAGCGCGGAAGGCGCGGAAGACGACGAAACTGCTGGCGCATTAGCCGTGGATGAGCGCCGAATAAGAGATGCCGATGTTGTAATCGGAATTTCGGCCAGCGGCAGGACGCCATTTGTACTCGGCGCTCTTGCGCGCGCGAAGCAGGTAGGCGTAAGGACGATTCTGCTCACGTGCAATCCGGCTGTGGTTGGCGCCCATGAGGCCGGCCAGCTGCGGTCAGCGCCCGCGACTGCAGAAAACGTCGATTTGGCGATTACTCTCGCAGTTGGACCAGAAATTCTTACCGGATCGACACGCCTGAAAGCTGGAACCGCCACGAAGGTTGCGCTCAACATCATCAGTACCGGCGCCATGGTCGTGCTCGGCAAAGTCCGCGGCAATCTGATGATCGACCTGCATACCACCAGCACGAAGCTGCGCGATCGCGCGGTGCGAGTCGTCGCCGAGTTGACCCAAAGCGATTACGACACCGCACGCCAAAAGCTCGAAGCGAGCGGGTGGAATCTGCGAGAGATCATCGGTAGGCCTTGACGAAAACTAGTCTTCGAACGCATTTGCGTTTTCCAATGCGGGCAACCTCGCCAGTTTCTCATAGCGCGTCGGCTCTAGAGCCGTTCAACCGATCAACGCCAAAGCGTCACAAAAAAATTTGACTTCGATAAGCGCAGCAGAACTGCCTCGCGCGAAGGTAGGTATGACTTAACCGAAAGGAAACCTCTATGTTGTGGACAATATTTGTGATCTTGCTGGTGCTCTGGCTGCTTGGGTTGGTCAGCTCCTACACGCTGGGCGGGTTCATTCATATCCTGCTCGTAATTGCAATTGTGGTGCTGATCATTCAATTGCTCTCAGGTCGGCGGCCATTGTAAGCTCGGCATCGTGAAACCAGCCGCAATCATCGGCATCGTTCTGATCATTGTCGGCGTGATCGGCTTTGCCTGGGGCGGTTTGGGTTGGACCACACAAAAGAAAGACGCCCAATTAGGCCCGCTTGAAATCACTCACAAAGAGAGTCACGGGATCGCTTTTCCGCCGGTCGCCAGCGGAATCTGTCTGGTCGGCGGAGTCGTGCTGGTGATTGTCGGCAGCCGAAAAAGCTAGGCGCACAATTCGCTTTCAGATCAACACCGATTCTGATTGAATCTGGCGCGTGGCAGGCGTCAGAAATCGGCGGGCAATTCGCTGGCTGCGATCGCAGCTTCCAGAATTAGTAGCCAGCGGCGTGATCAGCTCTGAAAACGCTCGAGCAATTGACGGCTATTACGAGCATGATCAACCCCGAGTCAACTTCGCGTTCGTTATATTGGCAGCGCTCGGGTCGGCGTTAGTTGCCGCGGGAATCATTCTGCTCATCGCGCACAATTGGGATGACTTAAGCCGCGCCACCCGCGCAGGAGTCGCGTTCCTGCCGCTTCTCATCGCGCAAGCTTTGGTCGTGTTCACGTTGATGCGGAGGAATGAATCGCGGCCGTGGCGCGAAGCTGCCGCCATTTTCGATGTGGCGGCAGTAGCCACAGCTATTTCGCTGATCAGCCAAACGTATCAAGTGCAGGGAACCTTCGCCGACTTCATGCGCACATGGTTGTTATTGAGCATCGTGATCGTTTATCTGTTACGCACCAGTCTTGGCGTGATTGCGTATGTAATTGGCTGCGTTCTGTGGCTGTTTGCGCGGTGGGGACCCGCTTCGTCGGCAGGAAACCCGCTGCTCTTCTGGTTTCTTTTGACGCTGGTGATTCCGTATGTTGCGATTCGTTTTCGGTCTGATTGTGACAGCCGGGAAACGGCCACACTCGTAATCACCGTGGCGCTCGCGGCAATGTTCGGCGTTGGCGCCACTGCAGATTTCGCAGACGCCAATGTCGGCGCAATCGCGTATGCGGGACTGGCGACAGCGATTTATCTCTGCGGAATCAAATTTTTCCCGCAGCCGGCTGGACGTTTGCATTTGCTCGCATTGCTCGGTGGAATTGCGATCGGTGTCGTTACGATTGTGCTCAGCTTTGAATCAAACTGGCACATGACGTACCGTGTCGCGTCGGTTCCACGCACTTCGGCGGCGAATCTGGCAGTGGTTGTCGAACTGCTATTTCCAATTGCTGCTGTTTGTCTGGCGAGTTTCGATCTTCTGCGTCGACGCGCTGAGTTTAGTCTTTCAGCGGCTCTTTTTCCGATCGTCACCGCCATCGCGTGGGCCATCACTCATCTGTGCGAATTTCCAAACGACAGATGGCGAAGCACACGCTGCTCGTTCGCAGCTGGCACGGTCATGAACTGCTACGCGCTCTTGCTCGGGATCGACATTCTCGCCCGCGGCATCCGCACAAATAGCATCGCCCGCGCAAACTTTGGGCTTCTACTGATCGCTGCGCTGGCGATCTGCCGTTTCTTTGATAATGACCTCAGCTTTGTCGCTCGCGGAGTCGGCTTCATCATTGTGGGCGTGGGATTTCTCGTTGCCAACTTGCTGTTGTTTAAACGACGGACCGCATCATGAAGATGTTACGGATTCTGATTTTCGGCGTGGTGGCGCTTGCGCAATTAGCTGTGCCGGCCACGATGGTCTGGCAACGCGACCAAACCCTTAAACAGGGTCGCATCTGGAAATTCCGCACTGCGCCCGTTGATCCGGTCGATGTGATCCGCGGCCGATACATCGCGTTACGTTTCACTGCGGAGGAATTCGCTGCGCCTGCGAAATTCGAAGCAGGTAATAAGCCCGTGTACGCTGTGCTCAAGCAAAGCACAGATGGTTTTGCCGAGATTGACCATCTCACAACCGAAGCGGCGGGAACCGACGATGCCGTTCCGGTTGAATCAGTCTGGTGGTGGGGAGGCAAACAGCAGGTGCGTTTCCCGTTCAACAAATTCTGGGTTGCCGAAGCAAACGCAGCCGCAGCGGAACACGCATATGTGGAGAACAATCGCCGCGACAATCAGAATGCCTACGTCACAGTTCGCGTGCGCCGTGGGGACGCAGCCCTCGATCAGCTCTACATCGATAACCAGCCGTTATCTGAGTATCTCCGCGCGCATTCGCCGCAATGAGCAGAATCGATTTGCGCGACTTGCAATCTTCTGTAGCCACCGGCCCGTGGCCGGTCGCCCTATCTAACGGCCCACAGCGTCATGGCTACAGTGCGTTAACCGCCTGCTTTAAGCACGGCGAAAGTTTTGCTGCCTTTGCGATCGAGGTAAAGGAGAACGCCGCGTTTTGGATCGGCTTTGTTCAGCGCTTCGCGGAAGGATTGCACGTTCGTGACGGGTTTGCCGTCCACTTCCGTAATGACATCTTCGCGCTGGATGTCCTGGGCCGCAGCGATGCTGTTGTCCTCCACATCCGTTACGATCACACCTTTGTCGACGGGGAGATGCAGACGTTCCGCAACTTCCTTCGTCAATTCCTGCACCTGCAAGCCAAATTTGCCGACATTTTCCTGTGACGGTTGCCGCGGCTGGGTCGGCAACGCATTTGATGTTCGCGCAATCTCATTCGGCAATTCACCGGTTTTGATGGGGACTTTTATGGTCTGACCTTTGCGCCAAACAGTCAGCTGGACATTTTGGCCGACCTTCTTTTTTAAAATCTCGTGCTGAAGCTGCGAGTCTGTTTCGATCGGCGTTCCATCCACCTGGGTGATCACGTCGAACGGGTGCAAATCACTTTTGGAAGCAGGCGCATCGGCTTCGATGGTACGGACCACCACTCCTTTTTCGGCGCCCTTAAACAAATCCCGGATTGTCGGGTCGTCGCCCAGCGTCTCGATGCGAATGCCCAGCCAGGGCCTTGTGATCTTGTGGCCGGCGACCAGCTCTGTGCCGATTTCCTTTGCCATATTGATTGGAATTGCAAAGCCCAGCCCCCGGTTCATGCCGTTGATCAGCGTGTTCATCCCAATCACTTTGCCATCAATGTCGCAAAGTGGGCCACCGCTGTTTCCCGGATTAATTGAGGCGTCAGTCTGCAAATAATCCGAGATGGAGTAGCCGCCTGTCTGAAACAATTTGCTTCGGCCTTTGCCGCTGATCACTCCATAGGTGAATGTATAATCGAGCTTGAATGGCGCGCCGATGGCAAACGCAAACTGCCCAACCCGCACAGCATTACTGTCACCAAGCTGGACGACCGGCAAATCTTTCGCGTCAATCTTAATGACAGCGACATCCGTTTTCTCGTCAGTGCCCACCACCGTTGCTGGAAAATTCCGTCCGTCTCTCAACTTCACGTCGATTTTGTCCGCGCCTTCCACTACGTGAAAATTCGTGAAGATGTAGCCATCGGGCCGCACGATGAAACCAGAGCCTTCGCTTTGGACCGGACGTACCCCACCCGGATTTCGCCGCGGATTGTTTTCATCGGGCGGTCCTTGAAAGAACAGGTCGTCCAAGGGCGAGCTTTCGCTGATTTCATTCTTCTTGGAAATCTCGATAATGACAACGCTCGGCGCCACGGTTTCGAAGACTTTGGCAAAAGCATTGTTCAGTTGGTGAACCACGTCCTTCCCGGCCTCCGCCGCAGCCGGGGGAACACTGGAAGTTGGGCCGGCCTCGGGTTGCGCTGCGAACGATGTACTGAATGCAACGCACAGGGACAAAATGGCTAAGCGCATCGGTTTGAATTTGGACAGCACTGAACATGCAACGTTCAACTGGACACGTCCAATTCCTGCTTACTCAAAGGTGCGCTCGCAATTCAATCGTCGCAGTACTACATTTCTTGGCGAATCGCGTATAATTACCGGCCCAACTGTGTTTATGCGTGCGTTCAAGAGGCGGTTCGTCTTCGCGGCAGGCGTCGTGTTTTTGATATTGTTTTGGTCTATAGCGGTTGGCCCTGAGCCGCCTGCGCGCATCTCCATCTCTCCCGAGGAACTGGTTCGCGCGGTCACCATTCAGCGCGATTCGCTGATCGACCTGTGCTTGATCGAACATGTCGATCCAAACGGGCGCGATGCGCAAGGACGCACGCCGTTGCTGATCGCAACATCGCAACAGGATTGGAAAACGGCGCATCGGCTCCTTGACGCCGGTGCGTTGGTTGATCTTGCCGATAAGAATGGTTTTACGCCGCTGATGGCGGCAGCGATGTACGGCAATGCCGAAATGTTCCAACTGCTCCTCGCACGTACTGACAATCTTCATGCGGAAGCGCCGACCAACGACGGGCGCGATCTTCTGGGAATGGCGCTCGACGGTGGAAACCGGGAGATTATCGAGACAGTGCTGGAGCGCTTGCCCGTCATGCCAGAGTGGACAAGCAGTACGCGACGCGCTCTGATCGCGGCGCTACAAGCCGGGAAGAAGGAACAAATCCGGTTGGTTCTCGGCAAACATTCAGTGCCTCCGACGCCAGAGGGCAAGAAGGTGCCGTTTCTTGCGTATTCCATCGCGGGAAACAACTCCTCTCTTTTCAACACACTCCTCACTTGTGGAGCAGATCCCAACACCGTTTTGCCGTCGCATTGTGATAAGGATTTTCTAGCGCTGCTTTCTTCGCAATCGCTTCGCAGCTACGTGGAAGAAGACAGAAATCTTACCGTCGTGATGCTTGCCGCGGGGCTTGGACAGGACGACTACCTTCGCGCTCTGCTCGATGCAGGTGCCACCCGGAACCGACTGACGAGCCGGAACAAGATGTCCGCGTTGGACGTTGCCGCAGAGACAGGTCACTGGCGCGCCGCACAAATCCTTCTCGGCGGCGGACCATCGCCCGATCGGTTGCGCCTCGAAATTTCTCTCGGTTTACAGCGGGTCGCCCTCGTTAAAAACGGCGTGCCGGTGTATCGCGCGCAATGTTCGACTGGCCGATCAGGTTATTCGACGAAAAGGGGCGAATTTGTGATCACTAATAAGGAACGAAACCATCGTTCCACGATCTACCATGTCGAGATGCCGTATTTCATGCGACTGAGCTGTCTCGATTTTGGCATGCACGCGGGGTACGTGCCGAATTACCCAGCATCGCATGGCTGCATTCGGTTGCCGGAGGAAGCTGCTCGCAAGTTTTTCTCTGAACTGCCCGTCGGCACGCTTGTGACGGTGCAATAGAGCGACGGGTAATTGCGCAAAGTGGATTCGACGCGGAAGAAAAGAATCTTCTGATTTCTTGAATCCAAACTGTCTCGGGCGACATCTCAATGGAAAGCCATGGAAAGAGACAGCATTGAAGCGTCGTCCTTTCTCATGACCGACAGGCCGTCAATGGCCGCTAACGTTTCCCGCGTGACCTGGGTAAGCCTGTCCCTAGCGTTGTTCGCGATGGTACTAATTCGCCATGCGTTCGTGTTTTTTGTACCCGAAATCACCGTTGCATCAGCAATTCTAAAGGAAACGCTGATCTGGGCGAGTGCGGCCGCTCTCCTGGTGATTGTGCGCCGCGGCGAACGTTTGCCGATGCGCTCTATTGGCCTCGGCACGGCTCGCTGGTGGAAGTCGATTTTGTGGGGGCTCGTCATCGCCGTTGTATCGGCAGCGATCGTTGGGGGACTGGCTTACGTTACCGAGTACGGGCATGGTCCGGGCTCTGCCGCATTCGAGAAATTGCCGCTCTGGTTAATTACACTCATTGTTTTCCGGGCTGGCGTGGTAGAAGAATTATTTTACCGCGGTTATGCGATCGAACGCTTGCAGATGCTTGGTGTTGGACGCTTTTGGTCGGTCACAATTCCGCTGGTCATTTTTTCGCTTGGCCATTGGTCAGGCGGCGCGGCTAACATTCTTATCGCCTTCGCGGCAGGGGCAATCATGACCGTTTTCTATTTGTGGCGCCGTGATCTGGTGGCCAACATGGTTGGCCACGGTTTGGTCGACTTCGTTGCCAACGTCTTGCCGAGATTGTTCTCCTAGTCATCCGGGCTTCCACGTAAGGTTTCTGAAAAGCTTTCAGAGCTGTTGAGTACAGCGTAGGCTTTCCCGCTTACGAGGCGACTGCAAGGAATGACACCATTGCTTTTGTTTGCTCCAGGTGCAGGAGCGCCTTCCTCGCATCCCTGGATGCAAAATTGGAAAGAGCGTTTGTCCGCAATCGGGACCGTCGAAACCTTCGATTACAACTACATGCGCGATGGCCGAAAACGCCCCGATTCATTGCCACAATTAATCGCAGCACACCGAAAGGCATTAAGCCAGGCGCGCGAGAGATATGAGCCTGCCATCACGATCCTGGCCGGCAAGAGCATGGGCGGCCGGGTTGGATGTCATTTATCACTCGAAGAAAATGTGGAAGGAGTAGTTTGCCTTGGATATCCGCTCTGTGCGATGGGCGATCGCACAAAACTCCGCGACCAAGTTTTGCGCGCTCTCACGACTCCAATTCTGTTTGTGCAAGGCACTCGCGATTCGCTTTGCCCGCTGGATCTGTTGGAGCGCGTGCGATCAGAGATGAAAGCACCAAACTTTTTGCATCTCGTTGAAGGCGGCGACCATTCCTTGCGCGCACCGAAACGCCTGCTTCAAGCCAGCGGCCAAACGCAGGAAGATATTGATCAACAGATCTTCAGGGCCATCGCTGAATTTGTTGACGGATTGATCGTGCCTGCGGATTAGATCAACGTGAGGAGAAGGCACAATCAAGTTTCGCTCCGCGCTGGTCAGGTCGAGTTTGTTAAGGTCGGCACAGACGCCTGGCGGTGGCGCGATGTCTATCGGTGGCTGATTGGGTTGAGATGGCCACAGTTCGCAGCGTTTGTCGCTAGTCTGTATATCGGGCTAAATCTCGTTTTCGCGGCCCTGTACAGTCTCCAGCAAGACAGCATCGCTGGCAGCACGGGTGGGCATTGGTTTTTTGATTGCTTCTTTTTTAGTGTGCAAACGCTCGCGACTGTCGGGTATGGCCACATGTATCCGCAAACGCTTTATGGCCACATCGTCAGCACCGTTGAAATCATGACCGGGATATTTTTGCTCGCGGTGATGACCGGCCTAATCTTCGTGCGCTTTTCGCGACCGATTGCGCGCGTCGTGTTCAGCAATTCCATGGTCGTTGCGCCGTTGAATGGGAAGCCGACGCTGATGGTTCGCATTGGCAACGAAAATCAGCACAGCATGGTGGAGGCGGAGTTCCGGATCATGTTTTCGCGCGACGAGCCATTGCTCGAAGGCGGAGATTTCCGCTACTTTTATGTCCTCAAACTCCATTTCGATCGGCTGACGGTTTTTCCCGCGGCACTGACTTTGCGGCACACGATCGACGACAAGAGCCCGCTTTGCGGCGAGACCTTTGAATCTCTGAAGGCCAGGCGTGCGCTGTTTATAGTGTCCGTCGTTGGGATCGACCCGGTGATCGCGGCCTCGGTTCAAACGCAGAAGGATTATAGCTGGCGCGATATTCAATTCGGCCATCGGTTTGTCGAAATCTACACCGAGCACGGTGGCGGACGGCTTACGGTTGATTACGGCCGGCTTCACGATATCGAGCCGGCCTAGTAGGGTTTGCCGCTACGGCACGTTCGAATCGATACGGTCGATCTAGTCGGGGCGCAGGAGAATCATCCGCGCAAATTGGAATATCGCGGTGAGAAGTTGAACGACAATGCCAGTAAAGAATGGCCAGAATACGCCGAGTAAGGCAGCGTTGTATAATTGCAAGAGGTTTGCTGCTATGCCCAAGGTTCCGAACAGATAAAAAACAAACCGAGTGACGCGCTCACGTTGTATCTCCCGCAGATCCAGGCGGCGAAACAGCTTCATCATAGTGACGGCAAAGACCAAAGAAACGACGAAGGCAAAGCCGCTGCACCATCTCCAGATGCCTGTCGACACGGGCCTGATCGTCAGCAACAGGATCCCGATCATGCACAATACCAGTGGAAGGATTGAATTCGTCAGGAGCAGCCGAAGCCGGAGTTTGTCGACCGGCAACCATTCGTGAATCGATTCCCGTCGAAAAACGACCACGACACCGGCAAAACCCGCCAGCGTAACGGCGATTTGCGCTGCAATGCCAAGAGCTTCGCTAGGTTCCATCGCTAGATCAGTTTAATGACGCGACATCTGCGTATTATTTTGATCTGCAACGGCGGTACGCAACAAGTCTTCTGTACCTTTGCGCGGAGGAAGTTTCCCAATAATCTTTCACACATCACGAAAGGAGTAACACATTATGGCTACTTATGTCGGTCTGATTCAGTTTACGGACCAGGGTATTCGAAACATCAAAGACACCGTTAAGTGCGGCGACGCCGCGTTGGCGGAGGCGGAAAAAATGGGGATGAAGGTCGTGGAGGAGTTCTGGACGATGGGCGCTTACGACGCTGAGGTGATATTCGATGCGCCGGATAATGAGACGATAAGCGCGTTCATGCTTAAGATCGGCTCGCTCGGCAACGTCAAGAGCCACACGCTGCGCGCCTTCCGCCGGAACGAGATGGAAAAAATTCTGGCGAAGATCAAATAGCGGCCGTCAAGTTCCGAGGAATAACGAACTTATTGGCAGCTAACCATCGCAACGACGAGTGCGTTCGACTTGGCAGACTGCGAAGCTTCACTGCAGTTAGACCGCTTTCAGTTGAGCAGTGTGTTCGGTCTAGTATGCCTGTCCCGGAGGCAGGGCTGATGGGACGAGAACAACACGATCCGTGTCCTGCCATATTGCCGTGAATACGTACGTCTGCCCGGGCCGCACGTTGAGCACGGTCGATGTCGGCTGATAGAAGTAGTAGTTTGGCACGGCCGAGGCCGTCAGTACATGACGTCCCGCTGGCACAAAATGATCGTAGCGACGTCCCTGCACAACATTCGCGACCGTTCTGCCATCGACCTGAAGATTGAGAGCCAAGTTCCATCCAAAATTCGGAGCTCTCAAAACAATAAGACGTCCACCCGGCTGAGCGGCGGCGGTTCCGACCGAGGCTATGCAAACAAAAACAAGAATGAGAAAAAGTATGGTGACGGAGGTGTATCTAGGCCTCATGGCCTCATGCTACGCTCAGGGCTCGTTTTTGGCTATCGCCGCGTTCATTAACTTCCGGATTAAAACCCCGTCGGTTGTACTTCTGACGGAAGACCTTACGAGTCAGCGAGGCCACTTGGGAAGTTGCCACAACTCTCCGGGGGACAACAGCACCCCTGGTGGGCGGAGAAAAACCATCCTCGAATCCCACATCGCATTAAATACATACGTCCCCCCCGGCTGTACGTTCACCGTTATCGACGTGGGGATGCGAAGATCGGTGTTTGGCACCGGCGACACGGTCAAAACATGCTGTCCCGCGGGCAAAAAACCGTGGTAGCGGCGACCTTGCACGATGTTTGCCACGTCTCTGCCATCGATCTGGAGGTGAACACCAATGTTCCATCCGAAGTTCGGCACTCTGTCCACGATCAGGAGTCCGGCGGGTTGACCGGCGATGCTGCCAATTGAGACCGCAGAGACGAGAACGAGGACGAACAGGAATCTGCTGATGTAGTTGGTCAAGCTGGTCATCCGCTCATTATAGCACGAATTTGCTCCGGGTCGCGGCTGGAATGATCACGCGGACCGGTTAATCTCAACAACTACCAGCGAGGAGATTGCGACCATTGTGAGTATGGCCCGGCCGCCATTTCGAGCTTGCTGAAGCGAGTACCACGTGTATCTCTTCAAACATGAAAACGCTCGCTGTCCGATGTGGGATCACCCTAATTGTACTGGCTGCTGCAAACCTTGCGTTTGCCAATCCTTTCAAGAGCAGGATTATCACCGGCACGAGTTCGCCTCTGGTAATCACGGTTCCTGACGATCATTTTCTCAAGATCACGAATTTTTCCCAGGAAGGAGGAACTGATCGCGGCGTCGTTTCGGTCAAGCTCACCGGTGACACCGAGAATACTGGGACGGCGAATGTTCTCACCGCGACCCGAATCGACTTAAGTACAGGAGCCAGTTTAAGTACAGGAGCCAGTTCGCAAAATTCTCCGGAAATTGTTAATCGAGTGATAATCGCGGGTCCGGCTCAAGTGACGATCGCGCCCATAACGGGTGCCACGCTTTTCATCAGCTATCGGAAAGAGTCCAATGAAGGCGGCGGAGGTGGAGGTGGCAACATCGTGTTTGTTACCCCTACTCCCGCTCCTACCGGGACACCGAGTATCACTCCTCTGCCGACTATCACTCCCTTCCCGACTCCTTAAGGCTGACACATGAAGGGCTGTCCGCGTTGGCGGGCGCGGTGCGCATTAACTTCTGGATTTATCTCCGCCGAATTATTGGGGGTGAAGACCTTCTGCTCCCCGCATGGCAAGGCAGCAGCCCAGGCCTCAACTGGCCAGCGCATCAATCGCTTTCCATTCTTCGGGAGTTAACTTGAGCTTTGCGGCAGCGACATTTTCTTCCAAATGCGCAACAGACGATGTCCCGGGGATGGGCAGCATCACGTGTGATCGCTCCAGAAGCCAGGCCAGCGCGACTTGAACAACGCTCACTCTGTGCGCCTTTGCCGCCGCATTCAGCGGATTCTCGGGTTTCAAACCGCCTCCTCCTCCAATTGGGAACCATGGCAGAAAACCGACATTCTCGTTCTCGCAATGGGCTAAAACGTTTTCCGATTTGCGGTCCTCAATGTTGCATCTTGCATTTGTTTGAGCGCGCCGACGGATTCTTCAATGGGAACTTTGGGATCGACGGTGTGCAATTGATATAAATCGATGCGCTCCAACCGCAGGCGCTTCAGACTTCCGTCGACGGCTTGCTTGAGATGTTCAGGTTGTCCGTTTGGCACCCACTGGCCAGGTCCGGGCCGGGTCAGACCGCCTTTCGTCGCGATGACAAGCCCTTTTGGATAAGGATAAAGCGCCTCGGCTATGAGCAGTTCGCTTGTATCAGGCCCGTATGCGTCAGCAGTATCTATCAGGTTCACACCGAGTTCGACGGCGCGTCTGAGAACTTTGAGCGCGTTCTTTCGATCAGGCGGCCAACCCCAAATGCCTTGTCCGGTGACACGCATTGCTCCAAAACCGAGCCGGTTGACCGGCAGATCGCCGCCCAACGTAAAAGTCGTGTTGGTAGCCATTTTCGATGTGTTTGAAGTGTCAGCTCCGAAAATTACATCGGATTTCCCGGCCAAAAGCGTGGCTCCGCCTACTAAACTGATCTGAAGAAATC
This sequence comes from Verrucomicrobiota bacterium, assembly GCA_003217875.1. Taxonomy (GTDB): domain Bacteria; phylum Verrucomicrobiota; class Verrucomicrobiia; order Chthoniobacterales; family UBA10450; genus Udaeobacter. The sequence continues at coordinate 8,330 of QHMR01000134.1, read as the reverse complement.
TTCGACGAGAAACGGCCTGCAGTTGGGTCGGTTCAGGAAACTCATCTCTCATCGCGCGCATGAGTACGTTGATGGAAGGCGCTGTCAACGCTAGTAGATGATTCCATTCGCGCGTCCATTAGAACGGTAAATGCGTCTTCAAGATTTCTGCCGAAGGTGATGATGCCTCCTTCGTGCCCGGCCATCACGAGAATCCTTCTCCTGTGTAAATCCGTAACCCTGAAGAGGCGCATTACTTCGTGCGCCATCTCGCGGGTGCCGGACTTAACAGAATTCGAGCTTGTCGGAATCTGATCCAGGAGGACCGTCCATAATTTTAGGTCGTGGCAATGAATAACCGCACCAGCCTTTGTATCTGATTCGTAAACCGCGGCGTGGGTCAGCGACTCTGATGAGGGAATCGCGGACCCCTCGTATCGGAGCCAGTTTCTTTCGAAATCGTAGGCCACCACTCTTACACAATCCGCGGACGTCAGCTCTGATTTTCCACCGGTCGCGGAACCGGTGATATAAAAATTGTGGGTCACGTCCTCCCTTGTGCTCAAATTGCCAAACCCGATCGCATTTGAATCCATGCCGATCAATTGAAGCTCACAAAGCTTCCGTCTGTACGCGTTTAATTCGGCAAACCCCGGGAACGGTGTGATCTCCGGACGCATGCATTCACAAGTGAACCTTACGTATTTGCTCATCAGGCGTGTTCGGGAAAAAGTACGCGAATACTTTTCTCATTAGCCTCGCACACGCCTCGCTCGGTAATTAGTCCGCTTACCAGATGTCTCGGTGTAACATCGAAACCATAGTTTGCAGCGGGACTTCTCTCTGGCGCAACGCACACGTCCACTTGTCGTCCTGCTAGCCAGCCGTGCGCGTGTTTTATCTCGTCCGCGCCGCGTTCTTCGATTGGAATTTCTTTCAAACCATCCCGCATGCTCCAATCAAGCGAAGAGGAAGGCAATGCTACATAGAAAGGGACATTATTATCCTTTGCCGCCAATGCCTTTAAATACGTCCCGATCTTGTTTGCAACATCTCCTGTGCAAGTCGTGCGGTCCGTTCCGACAATTACCAGATCGACTTCGCCATGTTGCATTAGATGCCCGGCCGCGCTGTCCGCAATCACCGTATGTGGCACGCCGTGCTCGCCCAGCTCCCAAGCTGTAAGTTTCGAGCCCTGATTTCTAGGCCTGGTCTCGGCGACCCATATGTGGAGCGGTACGCCGCTATCGTATGCGGCATAGATCGGTGCCGTAGCAGAACCGTAATCCACAAAGGCGAGCCATCCCGCGTTGCAATGTGTAAGCACATTCACGGGCTTGCCGCTTTTGTTTCTCGCAATTTGCTGAATAAGCCCTAATCCGTGCTGCCCAATCATCCGACAGTGCTCTTCATCTTCTTCGGCAATTAATCTGGCCGTGCGCAGAGCGAGCAGGCTCTTCTCCTGCGCGGTTTTCCCTTCGCTAATACTCATTAGCTGACGCTCGACTGCCCGCGAAAGATTCACTGCCGTCGGTCTGGTTGCCTCGAGTTGTGCCGCTGCTCGGGCCATGTGTTGATTGAATTCTGAGAGTTCGGCATGCAACGCGGCCTCAATTGCCGCCAAGTACATTCCAAATCCGGCGCTCGCACCGATCAATCCCGCTCCGCGAACATGCATTTCGCGAATAGCCGTCGCCATCTGCTCGACTGTGCGGACTTCTTCAATAACGAAGCGATGCGGCAAGAACCGCTGATCGATCAACTGCACAATGCATTCATCATCTGGTTTCGGCCAGATCGTCCGAAAATGTCTGCCGCCTACTTTCACACGGTGTGGCTATGATCTGGGCTCTAACCCCTTCGTTTACTATCGCTGAATTTTTCTACAGATCGACTCCCATTAGGATGGCGCTAGAAATTTCCTCCCAACCCTGACGTTTCCAGAACTCAGCGCCACGCTGGTTATCGTCGGCTACCATGATAATAACGCGTTTCACTCCAGCGCTGCGCAAGCCATTGAGGCATTCGTCCAGCAGACGCTTGCCCAGCCCGCATCCCTGATAGGCAGGATCGACTGCCAGGTGATAAACATGTCCGCGACGTCTGTCGTGTCCGCACAAGGCGACTCCAACAACTGCCGCTCCATCAATCGCTACTCTACTGAGCCCTGGGTTGCGCGTGAGAAACTGAGCGATGCCTTCTCTGTCATCGCCCTCGGCGATCTCAAGGCCTTCAACTCGACGCCAGATTCCGATCGCTGCGTCGTAATCTTTAATGGAAAATTCTCGAGTATCGAGGTTGCCACTCATTTGTAGTCAATCCAGTGTCATTGTTCTGGCTATTCTCGCAACCGTGAGCTGCAGTTGGGCGAATTTAGGGGACAGCGCAGATAGAATTGAAGATTCTTATGGCTCAATACTACAGCGGCGCCTGCGGGACGACGGAACCGTGAGTGTCCTTTACCACAAGGATCGCTATCTCTATGACGTGACCTTTGCTAATGGCCGAAGCGTCTCGGAAACGTATTTCCACGTTAAGGGCACCGATCTTTCCGAAAAAGAAATCATGAGATTTCTAAAGGCCAACGCCGCTGGCTCCACGTGGACAGCGGAGAACACGACCAAGGAACGGCGTTTCAGCCGCAGCGATGATAAAGCTGATGCGACGTATGGAACTGTACGCGGCAGACCGGCGCTGACCGTACGGGAACTTCGCACGAAATCTTAGCGATTTGCGTCAGTTCCTCAGTAACCAGTTCTCAATTATCCCCCTTCAGATTGCAGGAGTGCGTTTTGGCAACACCAGCGCAGCAACAATTCCTACAAGCAAAAAGCCAACGATCTGGATGAGCATGTAGCTGACAGTATAAACACAGGGGAAGCCGTACCAGTTCCAGTAGGAAACGTTGGTCGAAATAGCCGCCAGGATTCCGGCGACAAGCACGAAACCGACCCGACCGGGAAAGCTCCCAATACGCGTCTGGGCCAAAAGGAACACCACCAGGATCGATTCAAGCAATTCGGTGCCGAATTCGATTCCGAGCGATTTGCCAAGCGCGAACGGACGACCGGGTGCGTGATACATGAGAATGCCTGAAGGATTCGCCGCCATTTTTTCGCTCATGTGCTTCATGGCTTCGCTCTTTTCCTGTCGGCTGGCATCTTTGCTTACGCCAAGACCGGGAAAAATATAAAGGCCGGTGTTCTCACCGATATTGCTCTGCATCGTACTGAGCGCGGCTGATTCGTTTGGAATTTCGCGGATGCCAGCTTCGCCGAGGGGCAGCGCCATGTGGGCGATCGATGTCCAGATGAACATGACGATTCCACCGAGAATTCCAGCGAGAAGAATTTTCATAAGCAGAGGGTGAATAAGACGGGAGAAATTTAGAAGGAAAAATTAAGAAGCAGGACGTCCAAAATCGTTAGAAGTCAGCTCCTAGCTTCAGCGATATTGACGAACATACCAAGCAAGGGATTTAGGCGAGTCCAACGTTCGGCTCAACATTACAAAAATGTAATACCAAAAATTCTTGACGGTCTCGTTCTAACTCCGAATCTGAAGTCCCCAAACTCGATAAAGGTTCAACTTCAATTAGCATCTCCAAACATATGAAAATTCCGCGTTCGTCTCCTCGAAATCGTCTCCTATCGCACCTGCGTATCGCAACTGTGGTCACCCTTATGTCTGCGGCAGCCGCAACGGCATTCGTCGCGGTGAAACCGTCCGGTCCAGTGTTTCTGGCGAAAGCAGAAAACAAAGGTGGGATCGATAAATTACGTCAAAATCGCGCTGAGTTATTTCGAAGCAAAATGACCTTGCCTGGGCCTGAACGAGAAGGCGGGCCGGTATCCGCAGCTGAAGAGGATTACGCGAAGCGAGCCTTGCCCGCCACCGATATCCCGATTGCATTGAGGCGGAACGCGCATGCCGCCTGGGCTAGTGTCAGAGGAAGGTCTGGGCGGGAGGCCGCGAACGCGCTTGGCGCGTGGACTCTTGCGGGACCCAGCACCTCGAATGCTCCGGATATTCTAACTTTTAGTGGCGCCGCTTACACCACATCCGGACGCATCACTGCCCTTGCCGTGGACCCAAGCTGCAACACGAGGAGGTGCCGGGTTTGGGCGGCAGCAGCGGGCGGCGGGGTCTGGCGTACGACTAATGCACTTGCCGGCAGTAGGGCCGACTGGACGTTTGTCTCCGGCAGCTTCGCGACAAATGCGATCGGAACGCTAACCTACGACGCCGCGACCGGCGCGCTTTACGCGGGGACCGGCGAGCCGAACGCGTCGGGTGATTCGGAAGCCGGTTTTGGCATTTACAAATCAACGGATGGCGGTAACACATGGACACATTTAGCCGCGAACACGACCGTTCCGGTGATGGCGACGCCTTGCGGTGATGCACCTGCCTATACCGGCCCAGCCTTCGACGGCCGCGCGACTTCATCGATTGTGGTTAGGGGCAACACCATGTATGTGGGTTCAACTCGCGCTGTTCGTGGAGTCAGTTCGGTCACGGGTGGTGGCGTCACGCTTGCTCCCGGTCTCCCGCCGTACGGGCTGTGGAAATCCACTGATGGCGGCGCGACCTTCGCTCTCTTAGCACCCGAGGGTGTTTGTCTCAACCCGGCCCTGCCAGGAGACGCCGGGAAAATCCAGGCGAGCTTCGGCTCTGCACGCGGCGTCAACGACGTCGAATTTGACCCGAACTACGCGACGAACACGACGCTCTATGCGGCCGCATTCCCGAGGCTGACTGCAAGTGGCGGAGGCGTCTGGCGCTCAAACGACGATGGCGCCAATTGGACGCAGATTAAGACGGCGCTCGCTCCCAATAATATTAATGATCGGGCCGAGTTTGCCGTGACGCTGTTGGGAAGCGGGACCACGCGCATGTATGTTGGCGATGGCAACACGGGATCACCGGCTGCGCGTTTCTATCGCAGTGACGACGTTGCGACTGGGTCGCCGACGTTCACCGATCTGACAACGACACAGAACGAAGACTACTGTACGGGTCAGTGCTGGTATGACAACGTGGTTTACTCTCCGCCGGGCAAGCCCGACGTGGTCTATCTCGGTGGTTCGTACTCCTACGGGAGCTACGGCTTTACGACAAACGGTCGCGCGTTTATCCGCTCGGCCGACGCGGGTGCGTCATTTACCGACATGACATGGGACGCTACCACAAATCCAACTCCGCCCGGCAGCTGTTGTCAGCCGAATCCGATCGCGCCGAACGGTCAGCACCCGGATAGTCACGCGATCGTGGAGATCCCGGGGACCAATTCAGCAATCTTTGGTGGGGATGGCGGTCTCATGCGTTCGAGCGGAGCTTTCGCGGACATCTCAGGGCAGTGCACCACTTATCGCGGGCTCACCGGAACGGACCTGGCGCTCTGCCAGCAACTACTCTCGGCAGTGCCGACGTACCTCTACAATCTGAACAAGGGACTTTCGACTTTGCAGTTCCAGAGCCTGTCTGTTGCTGCTGATAATCCTAAGCATCTTCAAGGCGGCACACAGGACAACGGCACATTTGAGACAACCGGCTCGGCCGTGACTTGGCCCCAAATTATCTACGGTGACGGTGGCCAGTCGGGTTTTAACGTCGTCAACTCCGCCGCAGATCCGTCTGTTGCTGGAACTATCTTCGTTGGGCTGACAAGCGTGTGGCGGACGCAGGACTGGGGCGGCAACCAGGCGACGCTCGAGGCCAACTGCCCTGAGTTCACCACGGCCGGAAATCAGCCTGGATGCGGTGACTTCGTCAGAATCGGAGATGGCGTTCCATCGGCCTCGCTAACCTCTTCGGCCTGGGGCGACCGCGCCGGCGGTAACGTCGCTGCGGTCGAGCGCACGCCCAGTAACACAGGTACCCTCTGGGCAGCAACCACGACTGGCCGTGTCTTCATCTCCAGTAACGCCGATGCTGCCGCTGGTTCTGTGCACTACACGCGGCTTGACTCACTCGCTTCAAATGACCCGAACCGTTTCGTTAGCGGTGTCTATGTCGATCCGGCAAATGCGAATCACGCCTGGATTTGCTATTCGAGCTATAGCTCGCTGACGCCGACGACGCCAGGGCACGTCTTCTCAGTGACCTACGATCCGATTGGCGGCACCGCGACTTGGACGAATCTTGATGGCTCGGGCCCGACGGCTTTCCCGGACTTCCCGGCGACAGACATCGTTCATGATTCGAACGGTGACCTATATGTTTCGAACGATTGGGGTGTCCTGAGACGCGCGAACGGTTCGTCCGATTGGGTGGTCGCAGGCACTGGACTTCCTATGGTCGAAGTCGCCGGTCTGACGATCGTGCCCAGTGCGCGGGTCCTGTACGCGGCCACGCACGGGCGCAGCGCCTGGAAGCTGACATTGCCGTAAGGTCTAGTTTGTAGCCTGGGCGGGATGGTGAGAAACTATCCCGCCCATTTTTTGTACGTCGTGCGTCTCAGATCCCTGCTTTTAGCTTGCGTTTTCTTGGTTCCGGCCGGCTGTTTGGCATCCGATAACGCTGTGCCGGGTTTCCTTGAAGGACGTTTGAGGATCCTCGCGTTTAAAGATGTTGAGCTTGCCGAGGGAACCCCGCCAAAGTTCAGCGCCGGAAACTACGCCGAATATCCGCTGATCATCTTGAGCCAGGACGGCAAAAAAGAAATTGCGCGTGTAACGGCAGACGGAAATGGAAACTATCGTCTCGCACTGCCACCTGGCGACTACATTCTCGATGTGCAAGGACGCCTGCCTAAGGGCCACCTCCGGGCGAAACCGCAAGCTTTCACGGTTACCTCAAATCAGATTGCCCGCGTAGATATGGATATCGATACCGGCGTTCGCTGAGGGCAATCCTTCACTCTCGCATGGCAGTGGGGTCAAGTTGCCTGTAATCGAAAGGGCAAAATCACCGTGGCGCGAAAGCTTCGATTTGCGAACACGACAAGTGCACCAACCTGCACGGCGAACACTGCGCTCGAAGTTGTCATGTGAGCCGCAGTAGGCGTGAGCGCGACAAGAGTGTTTAGCTAAAGCGAGCTAAGAGACAACGCGTTACGTCTCATCGCGCTCGCGCCAGGGCGACTGATTAGCTGAATCCGAGAAAAAGGGAAAAAAAGGCTTGACTTTTGTTTCTTCATTTTGACAAACTGGCGGGTGTCAGTCGCCCTGAAAAGTTCAACCTCCAACTCACCTGAAAACATATGAAAAGTCCTCAGTATTTTACTCGTAACCGTCTCGTATCGCATCTGCGTTTTGCAACTGCGGTCACGCTAATGTCCGCATCGGCCGCAATTGCTTTCGTCGCGGTGAAACCGTCCGGCCCATTGTTATTGGGAAAAGTAGACAACAAAAGCGCGATCAATAAATTTAGAGAAGCGCGTGCTCAATTCCTTCGAAATAAACTGGCCTTGCCTGGCCCTGAGCGAGAAGGCGGGCCAACGGCCGCAGCCGACGAAGAGTACGCGAATCGTGCTTACCCCGCCGCATATGTCCCATTTGAATTGACGCGCACAGCTCATGCGGCTTGGTCCCATGCCACAGCGAGGGCTTTGGCTAGAGCAACGCAACCGCTTGCCCAATGGACGCTCGTTGGTCCAAGCTCGGCAAATGATCCCGACGTGTTGACCTTTAGCGGGGCCCCCTACACAACGTCCGGTCGAGTTACCGGCCTTGCTCTCGCACCCAACTGCAGCCAGGATCACTGCACTCTTTACCTTGCAGCAGCTGGAGGAGGTATTTGGAAAACGAACCATGCGCTCGATACGACCCCTTCCCAAAATTGGCATTTCATCTCAGGCAGTTTCGCCACGAACGCAATTGGAACATTAGTCATTGACCCGACTGATCCGACGGGGAACACGCTCTACGCTGGAACGGGCGAGTCGCATGCATCGGCCGATTCGGAGGCCGGTTTCGGGATTTACAAAACGACGAATGGTGGGGACACATGGACGCATCTTGCCGCGCATACGGACGTGCCGGCTGGCACGGGCGTTAACTGCAACGCGATCTTCGGGACCGGAGGCTTCCGGACAGCTCCTGCATACAGCGGGCCGGCTTTCGATGGACGCGCAATCTCATCGATCATTATCGATTCTAACAACCCGAATGTCATCTATGTCGGCTCCACTCGGGCAGTGCGCGGAGTTAGCTCCGTCTTGAGCGGCGGCGTGGTGACTCTTGCTCCAGGCCTGCCGCCCTACGGACTGTGGAAATCCACAGATGGCGGAGCAACCTTCACATTGCTGAACTACAAGGATGTTTGCTTGAATCCAACGCTCCCTGGTGACGCCGGAATTATCCAATCCAGCTTTGGTTCCACGCGTGGTGTAAATCGCGTAGAGTTTG
>QHMR01000074.1 GCA_003217875.1 Verrucomicrobiota bacterium | reverse complement strand
ATTCCATTCTATCGGGTTTGAGCCGATAACCGCCCCAGTGCGGCGGCAACGGAATTTGCTTGTCACCGAAGCGTTCGGTCATTTCCGCCATCCGCGCATCGAGCACGCGCCTGCCGTCAAGCACTTCGCTTTGACGCGATGCCCACGCGCTTACTTGGCTACCCACTGGACGCGAGTGAAAATAAGTCTGCGATTCTTCGCGCGTGGTTTTCTCCACTTTTCCGTTGACGCGAATTTGCCGGTCGAGCTCGATCCAGTAAAACGCCAGCGCCGCGTACGGATTGGCCTCCAGCTGTTTCCCTTTCTCGCTTTCGTAGTTGGTAAAAAAAACAAACCCGTCCTGGTCGAAGCTTTTCAACAGAACAATGCGCACCGACGGTCTGCCATCCCGGCCCGCGGTGGCGAGGCTCATTGCGTTGACGTCCCGAATGCCTGCCTCGATCGCGGCACTGAACCAGTTCCCAAACTGTTTGATCGGGTCGGGATTAAGATCGCTCCGGCGCAGACCTTTCTCGGCGTGCTCGTAGCGAGAGGCGGCAGGATCTCGCGGGACTTCCATCAGGATAACAAAAGTACGGCACAACGTTGCGCTGCAAGGAAATTGTCATGTCTGAGCCCCGGCCGCCTCGGCAGCATCGGGAAGCGTGATCTTCTTTTAGAGGCGTTCGCGACGGCGAACGCGTGACCGAAAATAATTGGTAGGGGCGATTGACCTCAATCGCCCGGCTTGTTAGTTGAACCGCTCTACCGCTTCATAAAAGAACGGCTCATAGAGCCGTGGCGACCGGAGCTGGCACAGACATCTGGCGCAGTTTCTCGATTACTTTCGGTACGATTTCAGTGGCGTGATCGATTTGGGCTTCAGTGTTGAACCGGCTGAATGAAAACCGGAGGCTACGCCGGGCTCCATCTCCCTTTGGATTCATTGCGCGGAGCACATGCGACGCCTCCTGCGACCCGGTTCGACAGGCAGAACCAGCCGAGCAGCAAATACGATGTCGATCCAGCAACAGGAGCGCCGCCGACGATTCAATTCCTTCAAACGCTAAGCTCGACGTGTTTGGGATTCGCTCCGCGCCGGCGCCGTTCACCAACGCGCCGTTCACGGTTTCGAGCAATGCTTTTTCAAAGCGATCACGCATCGAACGGACGCTGCATTTCCCTTCTGTGAGATGTTTGCCAGCCAGCTCGGCTGCTTTCCCAAGGCCGACGATTCCTGCGGCGTTTTCCGTTCCGCCGCGGCGCCCGTTTTCCTGGCCACCGCCGGCGACCAAAGGGGTAAACCGTGTCCGCCGGTTGACATAAAGTGCGCCTACGCCTTTTGGGCCATGAAATTTGTGCGCGGAAAGAGAAAGAAAATTGACCGCCGTATCGCGCAGGCGGATCGGGATTTTCCCGATCGCCTGAACTGCGTCGGTATGAAAAAGCACGCCTTTTCGATGACAAATTTCAGCTATTCTTTGGACTGGAAACAGCACGCCGGTCTCGTTGTTCGCCCACATAATCGAAACCAGCGCGGTCTCCGGGCGAATCGCAGCTTCCACTTGGCCAACATCGACATTCCCATCTCGATCCACATCCAGAAACGTTACGTGGCAGCCGCGTTTTTCGAGGTCCTGGCAGGGACGCAGGACCGCGCTGTGTTCCACGCTGCTTATGACGAGATGTTTTCCACGCGGTTCGAATTGCACCGCCGAATGGATCACCGCGTTACTGGATTCTGTGCCGCCGCTGGTAAAAATGATTTCCGACGGTTCGCATCGGAGCAGTGCCGCTAGCCGTTCGCGCGCTAGCTCGACAGCTTTTCGCGCCTTTGCAGCGAACGCGTACCCGCTTGAAGGATTGCCGTAATACCTCGTCAAAAACGGCAGCATCTCCTCGATCACCGCAGGATCCAGCGGCGTGGTCGCATTGTTATCGAGGTAAATGAATTCGTCGTCCGCCACGGGCTCCATTGTAGAGCCAGTGGCCTTCGCTGCAATGCTGTTCGCAGGGTTGGCGCTTCTCGATTCCGCCTCGATGAGCCAAACAACAGCGTCAGTCCATCATGGACGGCGGTAAAAACTCGAAATAGCCGACCTTGAGCTGGCCGGCTTCTTCGACGAGAACGACCTTCAGATTGAAGTACGGATCAAAATCCTGGCCCTTCTTCAATTCTTCCACCGTGATGCCCTGCCTCTGGGCGACATTTGCAAGTTCCTGCGGTGACAGCTCCGTGTGGATTTGACCCCGCAAGCTCGCGCGTCGGATGTCGGCGGGAATCCAGTCGGGCATTGCGCCAATAGCAAACATCGAATCCATCGCCCCGAATTGCTCCCTGCTTCGCCGATTCAAAACGTCGGGATCGGTCGAAAACACGTTCAGCATCTTCGGCGCGCGTGGTGCGCCATGCGCCGCCTCGACATACTGCACCAAATAGGCGAATTGCTCCGCCGTTACGTTGGTCATCGGATAGGATTCGTTTCGCTGGAAATCGGCGTCCTGCTGAGCCGGCGTAAACTGGTTGAGCGACATCCGCGCCCTGGCATGACTGGAGAGTAGCGCGTAAGCCGCTGCGTAATTTCGACTTGCGACAGCAATGAAAAACGGTTTTGCGACGAGGAGGTATTTACGTTCCTCGGGCTTCGCTTTCTTGTCTAAAAAATCATCCTCGTTCTTTTGAGCGGTTTTCTTTTCGCCCTCCTGACCTTGCTTGCCACAACTTGTCAGCAACAGGGGCAACAGAATCGCCGCGATCAGAATTGCGACACCGCCAGCAACCGAGAGTGCATTTTTGTTCCTCCTGCTCTTTCTCATGATCGGGCTCCACCAGAGGTAGGTTTTGGAGGCGGAGCATGAACAACAGTAAGCATAAGGGCAAGAACAGACATCAATTGGAAACTCCTCCGCTTCCATTTAATCTCCTGCGCATGACCTCCATTTGGGAGCTGGCAAATCCGCAGTTGCGGGAGATCGCCGTTTACGAACCGGGGAAACCCATCGAGGAAACCGCGCGCGAACTTGGGATCGATTCAGATGGAATCATCAAACTCGCGTCGAACGAGAACCCGCTGGGGCCTTCTCCCAATGCGATACAGGCGATGCGCGCCGCGTTGGACAACTCGCATCTGTATCCCGATGGGAGCGGCTTTTGCCTGTGTAAAGCGATTGCGATCAAACTCGGTCTCGCCCCGGAGAACATCATTCTCGGAAACGGCTCAAATGAGGTAATCGAATTCCTCGGCCACGCGTTTCTCGACGCCGAACGGCAGGATGAGGTGGTCGCCTCTGAATACGCATTTGTCGTTTACAAGTTGATCAGCACCTCGTTTGGCGCCCACCTCATCGAGGTGCCGAGTCCCGCTTATCAACAGGATCTGGAGGCGATACTGGAAGCGATCACGCGGAAAACACGCCTGATCTTCATCCCTAACCCAAATAATCCCACTGGCACTTTGATTTCGCGGCGCGCGATCGACAGCTTCATATCGCGGGTTCCGGAAAGGGTGATTGTCGTTTTCGATGAAGCTTATTTTGAATTCCTCACCGATCCGCCCGATACGCTGCGATTCGTTCGTGAAGGGCGAAACATCATCGTGCTGCGGACGTTTTCGAAGATTCATGGGCTAGCTGGTCTGCGGATCGGTTACGCCATTGCCCGGCCGGACGTGATCGAGGTGCTTCACCGCACAAGGCAACCGTTTAATGTGAACAGCATTGCCCAAGCGGGCGCGCTCGCGGCGCTCGAAGATGACGCGCACCTTCAGCAGACGAAGCGCGTCGTCGACGAAGGTCGCGCTTATTTGCAGGAACAATTTGCCGAGATGCAGATTCCTTTCGTCCCAGCCGTTGCGAACTTCTTGATGGTGAACGTGGGCGATGGTTGCGCGGTTTTTGGGAAACTGCTGCGGCGAAAAATCATCGTGCGCCCGCTCAAAGGCTATGGCTTACCCGAATGGGTCCGCATTTCGATTGGCACGATGGAGCAAAACAAGAGATGCGTCGCAGCGCTGAGGGAAGTGATACACGCGCAATAAGACGCAAAAAAAGCAAGGCGCCGCGACAATCAAAAGGGCGCAGCGGCTGCCGAATTTGGCAACCGGAGCGGTTGCCCTACAATTTGCAGGGTGGAATCATGATAGTTTCTGATACGATCGCCGCGATCTCGACGCCGCCGGGTGAAGGGGCCATCGCACTCGTTCGCGTTTCCGGTGCGAATTCCATCCAAATCGCAGACAAAATTTTTCGCGGCAAAGAGAAGCCGTCACGATTTGCATCACACGTCCAGCATTTGGGCGAAATTTTCAGCGCAGAAGATCAATTGATCGATCAAGTCGTGCTCTCAGTCCACCGCGCGCCTGCCAGCTACACCGGCGAAGACTTGGTCGAGATCAGTTGTCACGGCGGCATGCTCGTTTGCGCGAAAGTTCTGGAAGCCTGTTTGCGCGCGGGGGCAAGGGCTGCGCGGCCCGGCGAATTCACTGAACGAGCGTTTCTGAATGGAAAAATGGACCTCACCCAAGCCGAAGCCGTGATCGATTTGATTCGCGCCCGCACCGATCTGGCGCTCCGTTCCGCTACCGAACAACTCGAAGGCAGGCTCGGCGATCAAATCAGGAAAATCCGCGATGAATTGATCGGGCTGTTGGCGCACATCAACGCATCCATCGATTTCCCGGAGGAAGGCATTGCCCCCGATGAAGGTGAAACGCTGTGCGCCCGGCTCGATTCCGTTCGCGAACAGATCTGTGCGTTGCTCGCCACCGCAGATCAGGGTCGCGTTCTACGCGAAGGCGTGCGCGTGGTGATTTACGGAGCGACCAATGCAGGCAAATCGAGTCTGCTCAATCGGTTACTTGGCTACGATAGGGTTATTGTCAGCG
>QHMR01000073.1 GCA_003217875.1 Verrucomicrobiota bacterium | reverse complement strand
TCATTTTCAAGTTTGAATGAACCCGCAAGTACAAGGAGCGGCTGCTTTTTAGCCGCCGAAGCCATTTGCGAAGTTGTCGCATAGGGACAACTTAGCCTCAAATGCTTCGATATTACCGTCCCGCCGTTCTCGTTGTTACGTTGGCAAGTAGTCTCCTTGCGGTACGCGACGTGAAATCCGCAACTGGGCCCGAGCCAGGCGATTTGCGGGCGGCCGGGAAAGTGGAGTTTCCGATATCGTGCACGCCTGCCGTCCAATCTGAATTCTCCCGCGGTGTGGCGTTGCTGCATTCATTTTTCTACGAAGAGGCGCGACGTGTTTTCACCTCTGTCGCCGAGCGCGACCCCAAATGCGCGATGGCTCAGTGGGGAATCGCCATGACATGGTGGCACCCCATTTGGACACCCCCCACTCCTAACGAGATGAGCGCGGGCAAGGCGGCCATTGAAAAAGCAATGGCGATGAAGGGCGTAACGGACCGAGAGCGGGGATTCATTACCGCGCTCAATGTTTATTATAATACGCCCGATAGTTCCGCCGCAGCGCCCGTTGGGCAATCATGTCACGGGCCGGTGGGGCCGCGCGATCGAGTTGTCGCTTATGAGAAAGCAATGCGCGAGCTGCGCGACAAGTATCCGGACGATTTCGAAGTGCAAACCTTCTACGCTTTCGCAGTTCTGGCTACTGGTTACGCCACGCCTAACGACACGAGTTTATCGAAACAGCTTGAGGCTGCCAGCATTCTGGAAAAGCTCTGGAAACAAAACGCGAACCATCCCGGAGTGGTTCATTACCTGATCCATTCCTACGATTATCCTCAGTTCGCTAAACGCGGCCTGACTGCAGCCCAGACGTATGATTCCATCGCGCCGTGGGTGCCACACGCGCTGCATATGCCGTCGCACATCTTTACACGCTTGGGGATGTGGGATGAATCCATCGCGGCGAATCGGGCTTCGGCTGAAGCTTCGCGCGCTTACGCTGCCATGCGCCACCGCGATGCCACAGAAGCTGAAGAATTGCACGCGCTCGATTACATGGCCTACTCGTATTTGCAGGAAGCACAGGACACTGAGGCCAAAAAGATCGTCGACGTTGCCGCGAAAGTGCGAAAGACAAATCCGGAGCTTGAATTCATCGCCGCTTACGCGTTAGCCGCAATTCCAACACGTTATGCGTTCGAGCGCAACGATTGGGCGGCAGCCGCAACGTTGCCCATTCCGGACCTGCCACATTGGTCTACGTTCCCGTTCTTGGAGGCTCTTATCGAATACGGTCACGCGCTCGGATACGCGCATACTGGTGATTTAGATGGCGCGCGAAAAGCCATCTCTCGAATGCAACAATTGCACGACGCAACGAAAGATCCGAAGTTCGACTATTTCAAAAGGCACCTCGACCTGCAGATGCAAGCGGCTTCGGCGTGGGTAACAGCAGCCGAAGGCAACAAGAGCGAAGCAATTGAGATGCTGCGGCGCGCCGCCGATGCCGAAGATGTCCTCGGCAAGCATCCGGTTTCGCCCGGAGCGTTCGTTCCGATTCGCGAACAACTCGGGAATCTTTTACTTCAAATCGGGCAACCGAAGCAAGCACAGGCAGAATTTGAAGCCGCGCTCAAAATCTATCCTGGACGATTCAAAGGTTTGTATGGAGCTGCGCAAGCTGCTGAGTTGACCGGCGACAATGAAAAAGCAAGTCGCTATTACACGAAATTGGCCGCACAAACATCCAAAGCCGGCGGCTCACGAGACGAATTGAATCACGTTCGCGAATTCCTTTCGGCTCAAGCTAAAGCAGCGGACTCGAACGGCGTGGCCAGCGCTCGCGAGTAGAATAGCGGCGTTGGCGATTGCGCCGTCTCATCTCGAGTGCAAAACGAACAGGCTAGTCGCACAGCACTGCTCATTGCCGCCAGCCTGGTTCTTCTCCATCACGACCCAAAATACTCGGCTCTGGTCTCGAAGACTTCTGCAGATTTGTGCGCCCAGATACTGGAGACGTATTCGCCGCAGACGCGTCTCACCTTGAAGATCGTGCGACAGGATTGGTTTCGACCGATCGCGAAGTTGATCGAGCGCATCACGATCCCAGGAATCTTGCTGCATTATGCGCTGCGAAAAAAATGTATCGCCGGTCTTGTGCGCTCAGCAATTATTAACGGAGCCACACAAGTAGTCATAATTGGAGCAGGTTTTGATCCGCTCAGTTTTGAATTGCACCAGGATTTTCCACGTGTGCAATTGTGGGAGATCGATCATCCCGCGACACAGCGCCACAAAATGCGCGGGTTAGGTGGCGTCGACGCTGAACGATTGCATTTTATCGCAGCTGACTTGAATGCTCCCGCTTTCGGTAGAGAAGCGCTGATCGAAAGCAGCTTTGACCCGAGCCAACGTACTGTCTGGATTGCCGAAGGTCTCCTGATGTATCTCCGGGAAGGCCTTGTTTCGTCGTTAACGAGAACACTGAGTGGTCTCAGCGCTCCGGGCAGCCAGTTTACATTTACGTTCATGGAAAAACAGGATAACAACGGGATTCGTTTTGATTCGCAAAGCAGGTTTGTTGACTGGTGGTTGCGTAGACGCCGCGAACCATTTCGTTGGGGAAGTACACGAAGCGACCTTGTGGGTTTCGTGCGCCCGTGGCGGGTCATCCGATTTTTCGATCATAACGACTTGTGCGAGCAATCCGGACTTGCCGATCGATCTGTGGCCAAAGGCGAAGTAATTTGCCTCGCTGAATTCTCACCCGCTTAATTAAGTTCCCGCATGCCGACGCGGCGCGAATTCATACGCACAGCAGCGCTCTTCGCACTTGCGCCGCGTATTCTCGCAGCACCCGAGCGAAAGATTTGGGTCAATGACGTCCATTCGCAGCTCAATCGCACTCGCATTCGCGAGCTGCTGAGGCCACGCACCAGAGATGAGTTTGTGGAGATTGTGCGTTCTGCCTCTCGACAGGGGTTGCCGATTTCTGTTTCGGGCTGTCGTCATTCGATGGGTGCCCAGCAATTTGCCACGGACAGCCTTTGCATCGACACGCGTTCGCTTGATCGCGTAATTTCTTTCGATCAGGAATCCGGGTTGATCGAAGCAGAAGCAGGCATCCAATGGCCGAAATTAATTCACACTTATCTGGATGCCCAAGCGCACAGGGAAAAGCAATGGGGCATTGCTCAAAAACAAACCGGCGCCGACACATTCACGCTGGGTGGAAGTCTTTCATCGAACGTGCACGGGCGCGGACTGGCGATGAAGCCGCTGATTTCAAACATCGAATCCTTCACGTTGATCAACGTGGATGGAAAATCGATACGCTGTTCGCGCCATGAGAACAATGAATTGTTCCGACTCGCGATCGGTGGCTACGGCCTCTTTGGACTGATCGATACCGTAACGCTTCGACTGGTTCCCCGTCAAAAATTGCGACGTGTAGTGGAGATAGTTCACGCGAACGATTTGCCCAGACGTTTTGAAGAGCGAATAGCGCAAAAGTTTCTTTATGGTGATTTTCAGTTTTCAGTCGATGAAAAGTCGTCGGACTTTCTCCAGCGCGGCGTGTTTTCCTGTTACGAACCGATCGACGAACACGAACCAATTGTCGCGAAAAGGGAGCTACGCGATGATGACTGGCTGGATCTCCTGCGGCTGGCGTACACGGACCGCGAAAAGGCTTTCAAGCGATACAGCGACTATTATCTATCGACAAACGGACAAACTTATTGGTCCGACACAAATCAACTTAGCGCCTATCTGCCAAATTACGCACAGAAGATCCGCGACCTAATCGGGGAAGAAGAATCGAGCCTTATCATTACGGAAATTTACGTCCCACGCGTGGACCTTCCGGATTTTCTAACACAAGCGGCGGCGCTCCTGCGGTCGAATCGTACGACAGTTATCTACGGTACGGTCCGACTAATCGAAAAAGATGACGAGAGCTTTCTGGCGTGGGCTAAAGAATCGTATGCCTGCATTATTTTCAATCTGCTTACGTTTCATACACCGACAGGCATTGAATCGTCGGCGCGTTCGTTTCGCGGCTTGATTGGCTTGGCGATAGCCCGCGGCGGAAGTTATTACCTGACCTACCATAAATTTGCGAAACCGGAGCAGGTCGTGGCGTGTTACCCGCAGTTCAAGCAATTTCTTAACCTGAAGCGAAAGTACGATCCGACTGAACGCTTTCAGAGCGACTGGTACCGCCACTACCGCAGAGTTTTCGCAAGCTCATGACGAAAGGGAGCAGCCGCACGATTCTTTCATGTCGCCGTTCGCTATCATTGCTTTGATTCTAATTCTCGCGCGCGCCATCACTGAACTGTGGCTGAGCCGATTGAATCAACGTCACGTGCGCGGGAATGCGAATGAGGTGCCACCTGCATTTCGCGGAATCATTGATGAAACAACATATCGTCGTTCGATTGACTATACACTGGCTAAGAGTCGCTTTGGAGATATCGCCAACGTGTTCGATGTCGTCCTGCTCATCGCAGTGCTTTTCAGCGGTGTGTTGCCGTGGGCGTTTGCGAGATTCAGCGCGAGCTTCGGCAATTCGACGCTGGCACTGGCTGGTTTTCTCTTCATTACAGGCGTCGCGCTGAGCATCCTCGCATTGCCGTTCGCCTGGTACGCGCAATTTAAACTCGAAGAACGATTCGGTTTCAACACAACAAGCGTGAAGACGTGGCTGCTGGATCGTGTGAAAGGATTTCTGCTCGCCCTGCTGCTCGGCTACCCGTTACTTGCGCTGGTGTTGAAATTGATTGAGTGGACCGGCGCAAACTGGTGGCTGTGGGCGGCGGCGGTTGTCATCGCGTTTCAATTGCTCATGCTGCTCGTCG
>QHMR01000072.1 GCA_003217875.1 Verrucomicrobiota bacterium | reverse complement strand
ATGGAGTGCCAAAACAAACGCCAGAGACGTTTTCAAACCGTAGCATAAAGCTACGGCTTGGCATGCGCTTCGCTCAACATGACACAGGCAAGCTGGGGGGGCAACGGGCCGCAGCCGGTCTATTCGAGCAATGGTCCGCTCGGTTTTTCAAACGCCGCGTCCGAAACCATAATGTGTGGGTCTGGATCAGGCGTGCGCGAGTCGTCCACCCGCTGCACCTTCGGGCCGATCGTGGCATCCTCCGGCTGGGTGGCAGCGATGTTTACAGGAGTCCCGATCCGCACCAGCGCAAAGAATTTCGCCGCAGCCTCGCCCTTCAACCGAATACAACCGTGGGTGCGCGGAGTGGGATGGACGAAGCCTTGGTGAAAGCCGTACGCAGGAGCAAACTCGCACCAGTACCCCATTGGGTAGCCGACGTAACGGCCACCTCCGCCGCCAGTGGAAGGAACAATTCGATCGCCTTGCACGCTGAAGCCGTACGATCCCGAACGCTTGTGCTCCTGTTTGGAATAGATTGTGAAATTGCCTTTCGGTGTCGGCTTATTAGGCATACCAACCGAAATGGCAGCCGCCATCAGGCTACGATCGCCTTCCATTACATAAACATTTTCCTGGGACAGCGAGACTTTCACGCGCACGGCAGATGGATCGTGCGGGCGATAAGCGGTTACGTGGTAGGGCCCGCCCCCGGCCACCCGGCCCGTTGTACAACCACCGGTAAGCAGCAAGAGCGGACCGCTGGCACACAGCAAAACTAATCGAAAAATATTTCGCATACGAGCATACTGGATAAGGTTGGACGGCCGGTTGTCAACCCGTCTAGCTGAAGCTACCGCATTGCGGGCTCTCGCGTGCTGGCAACTCTAAAAGTTTTCATGAGTCGCAAAGCTTTTCCTGCCGCGCCGAGACGCGTGCGCCCCAGAAATTATGCGGTGAAGATTGTCAGGAAGGCCACTTCGATTGCGAGTGCTTCGTGAACATTTCGACCCAAATGATCGCGCAATTCTTCCAGACAACGAATACGTCTTAAAATTTCGGCGATGCTTAAGCGGTCTGCGAATGCGGCCGTTTCTTGTTTTGCGCTGGGAAAATTACGCTGCGTCACGCCGTTGCTCGCCCTGAGAGCATCAGTCCACCAGGCGAACAGTGTCTCGATCAACCGGGTGCGCCGTTGCAGGTAAAGACTTTCGGTGAGCGCCTTGTAGTATTCCTCGCGTTCTTCTAACCAGACGCCATCAGTCGCATCCTTGTAGCGTGTTGTTTCCCGTTTCAATGCCTCTTCTGCTTCGCGCTTCACCTCTTCTCGCACCGCACGGAGCAGACGCTGAAATTCCTGGGCGAGTCGATAGGCAAACTGAATGGTCCAGCTTTTTTGACGGGACGCTTCTTGTAGCAACTTCACCAGCTTCTCTTCTTCGTCGTTGCTTTGGAGTTGCCCGTTTAATGCGAGCGGGATCGCGATGCATCGCGAAAGAATTGTCTCCGGCAGAGCTTCGGGCAAAGCGCTTAACAGAAGCAGCAACGAGTCCTTGGGCGGTTCTTCCAAAGTCTTGAGAAACGCATTCGCCGCTTGTGGCTGAAGCCGGTCGGCATCGGGAATGATCGCCACTTTGCGCCGCGCATTGACTGCGCGCATTTGCAGGGCATGCTCAAGATCGCGAATTTGCTCGATAACGATGCGGCGCGATTTCGATTCGGGTCGCGCAACAAAAATCTCGCGCGCCTTCGCTGAGAACACATCTGTAGCTGGGGTGCCATTAACCAGACTCGCGAGGTCCGCCGCCAGCAGTTGTTTGCCGCTGCCGGGCGGTCCTGTGATCAAATAGGCATGCGCAAGCCGGCTCTGTTGGTGGGCCCGCCGCAAATATTCAAGAGCCGTGGTGCGCGAAAAAGGCATTTCAAGTCTTCGGATCGGGCACCGGGGCTGGCCGAGCAATTTTTGCGGATTGCGGATTTCCCGTCACCGCGGAAAAGCGCGAGGAGAGGATCTTCCAAATCTGATTCTCGATCTCGTCTGGATCGGCCGAACCGTCGATTAATACAACACGATTCGGTTCACGCTTTGCCAGGTCTCGATATCCTCGGCGAACACGTTCGTAGAAGTCAGCAGGTTCTTGTTCCATTCGATCCGGTCTGCGCGGCTTTTGCATTCGCGATTCCGCCGTCGCGGCATCGACATCGAGTACGAAAGTGATGTCCGGGACGCAATCGGCGACCGCAAATACATTCAGGCGCTCGACCATTTCGCTATCCAAGTTTCGCGCCGCGCCTTGATAAACAGTTGTGGAATCAAAGAAACGATCTGCGATCACGCACGTGCCGCGTTCAATCGCCGGCTTTATTGTCTCGCGTACAAGCTGACTACGGCTGGCCTCAAAGAGAAGCAGCTCGGTTTCGGGTGTCATGCTGGAATTATGCGGAGCAAATTGCAGAAGCTCGCGAATCGTTTCACCAATAGGCGTACCGCCCGGTTCGCGCGTTAGGAGATAAGCGATGCCCAAGCGGTCGAGATGCCCAGCCAGCCTCTGTACCTGCGTCGATTTCCCGCATCCTTCCGATCCTTCAAACGTGATAAATGGCAGCCGCCGCATGATGTCATTTCTGCGCAGGCGTTGCGCTTGTAAAGACGTTTTTCAAAGCTCCAAATCCCAGCAATCAAGCTCCAAAGAACCCGCGACTTTCAACTAGCAAACGTCATCGGCAACCGACGGAATATTGGCGCTTGAGGTTTCTCTGGATGTTGTGAGCTTGGAATTTGGAATTTATGAAATCCTTCTGGCTGGTGAAACAGGAGCCATCGTCGTATTCGTGGTCGGACTTCGTCGTGGAAGCCCAGACAAGTTGGACCGGCGTGCGCAATTACACGGCGCGAAATAATCTGCGCAAAATGCGCATAGGCGATGAAGTCCTGTTCTATCACAGCGGAGAGGAAAAAGCAGTAGTCGGCATCGCTAAAGTGATGCGGACCGCTTATCCAGATGCTACCGCGAAGGAAGGCGATTGGTCTACTGTCAATCTTGCTCCGATCAAATCACTGCGATGCCCAGTTGCGCTCCGAGAGATCAAAGGCAATCCGCGGCTGAAGGGAATTCCGTTGGTTCGGCAATCGCGTTTGTCGGTTATGCCTTTGGCGGAGTCGGAGTTTCGCGAAATCGTGAAGATGAGCGCCCGATAGGTGGATCGGCTTCTCCGAAGAGGATGGCGAACCGATCGCCGAAGGCGCGAAATGTTAGACAGAGCGCCGTTTATTTGCCAACGCGTTGAGGACAACGCGTTCCACCTTTTGTCTTGTTCAAAGCTGCTTCGGAGCCGAAAATTCCGAAATGAGTACGATTGCGGCAACGGAGTTCCTTCCACTCGTTGCAACAGCCGGCGCCGCGAGGGATTTTTTCGTCATCTCCTTGCATGATGTCGCTCCTTCAACCCAGCCCATCGCAAATACAATTATCTCAGAGTTGGCCAATCGCGGTGTCCGCGTCTGTTCTCTTCTTGTCGTGCCGGATTATCACCACGAGGGTCTCTTCACAAGAGACGGGCAGTTTGTGTCTTGGCTCCGGGGTTTGGATGCGGACGGTCACGAAATCGTCATCCACGGTTACTTCCACGAACGTCCTCGCCGTGCGAAAGAAAATTTGCGCGATCGATTCCTGACAAGGTTCTACACCGAGGACGAGGGAGAGTTTTACGACCTGACGTATGACGAAGCTCTGCGTCGCATCGTCGCGGCACGAGATGAGTTCCGCGCGCATGGCCTGAAGCCGCGGGGTTTTGTGGCGCCGGCGTGGTTGCTTGGCGGAGAAGCCGAGCGCGCTGCACGCGATGCACAGATGGAATACACGACCCGACTGCGCGCCGTGTGCGATCTTAGGTCTGGAAGCGTGTTTCCTGCAAGAACATTGGTTTATAGCGTTCGAAATGGCTGGCGACGCGGCGTCAGCCGCCTTTGGAACGCTACACTCTTTAGGCTGCTCAACGGCTCTTCGCTGTTGCGCATAAGTATTCATCCGTCCGATTACTCGCATCCAGCAATCTGGAGACAAATTGCCGCTTTCATCGAAGAATTGGTGGAGTCACGCACGGCGACGACCTATCAGGAATGGATCGCCGAACAAAGGTTGCGACGCGGGAGCGAAATATGAGCAGGTGCGACCTACATATTCACTCCCGCTACAGCGCGCGCTCGGAAGAATGGCTCTTCCGTCGTTTCGATTTTCCCGACAGCTACTCGGATCCAAAGACGCTGTATGAGCAACTGGTTGGGCATGGGATGGATCACGTCACGATCACCGATCACGATACGATCGAGGGCTGCCTGCAGATTGCAGATCTGCCTCGCACTTTTATCAGCGAACAGGTGACGACGTATTTTCCGCACGACACCTGCAAGCTACACATCTTGGTCTGGGGAATCTCAGAGCAGCAACATCGCGACATCGAAGCTGTCCGCGATAACATCATCGAGCTGCAGCGCTATCTGCAAATGGCGCAGGTCACACATGCGGTTGCGCATCCTCTTTACAGCGTGAACGGAAAACTGGAGGCATGCCATCTCGAACAGCTCATCCTCCTGTTTAAGCATTTCGAGGGTATCAACGGGCTGCGGGATGCGCTCCTTAGCGATCTGGCCCAGACGCTTTTTGAACAATTGACGCCGGACAAAATCGACGCGTTCGCCAATTGTCACAATCTTGCGCCCACGC
Organism: Verrucomicrobiota bacterium; assembly: GCA_003217875.1. GTDB lineage: Bacteria > Verrucomicrobiota > Verrucomicrobiia > Chthoniobacterales > UBA10450 > Udaeobacter. The sequence goes on along the minus strand of QHMR01000072.1, from coordinate 7,482 downwards.
ACGCAGAGCCGTGGAAAAAAGTTTTCGTTGGCGGCTCGGACGATCACGGCGGGCAGTTTGTCGCTTCAGCATTCACGGAAACGCCTGCTGCGGATTCTGCTGAAAGATTTCTCGAATTTGTTCGCAGCGGCGATCACGAAAAACTCGGGCCGGGCGCGGCGCTGCTGGAGAAAATGTTTTCACGGTTTATGGAGGGACGCGCTCCGACTGAGTTCACTCTAAAAGAGAAAACGGAGTTTATCGTCCAAGGCGTTTTATCAGGGAAAATTTTCGAATTCGTCAAGCCGGCGAATGTATCGCTTTGGAACGAACTTTCAGGCTACTTCGCACGGCCGGAGGTAAAGGCGAAACTCGCTGCGCATTTGGACAAGGTCAGCGAACCTGAGCGTCGCACATTTCTCATGGCGAACATGGTCGCCGAGCAGCTCGCGTTTCGTTTCTTCAATAAATTTGTTCAGCAAATCGGCAGTGGCAACATGGTCGAGAGCATGCAGGCTCTTAGCGCGATTGCGCCGATCCTCGTAATTCTTACGCCGTACATCTACGGTTTTCACAGTCAGGCGCCCTCTCGAAAATGGTTGCGATCTATTTTTAAGGAACTAACCGGCACAGTTCCGATCGCTTTGCAAAATCGCAAACGCGCGTGGTTCACTGACACGCTCGAAGACGTTAATGGCGTGGCCACGACAATCCGCAAGATGACCGCCGTTGGAGCGGCGGCAGGGAAGCAGCTCGTCGTAGTAACCTCTCGTAGCAACCAGCAAATTAGTGACATCCCAATCAAAAACTTCCCGCCCATCGGCGAATTTGAATTGCCGGAGTACGAGCTGCAAAAATTGAGCTTCCCGCCGATTCTCCAGATGCTGGATTACATACAACGCGAGAAATTCACTGAGATCATCATCAGCACCCCTGGGCCGGTTGGATTGACCGCATTGCTCGCGGCCAAGATGCTCAACCTGCAAACGAGCGGCATCTACCATACCGATTTTCCCCAGTACATCCGCATTCTTACCGAGGACAGCTTTCTTGAGAGCATGGCGTGGCGTTACATGCATTGGTTCTATGGCCAACTCGATACCGTGTTCGTAAACTCCGAGGAGTATCGCCAAAGCTGGATCAAGCACGGGTTTGACCCAGCAAAACTGAAAATTCTCCCGCGTGGGCTCGATACCGAGCTATTTCACCCTGCTCGACGCGAACCTGAGTTCTTCGAGAAATTCGGCGAGCACAATGGTGAGATACGCCTCCTGTACGTGGGCCGCATCTCACGGGAGAAAGATCTCGACCTTCTCGCAGCCGCTTATCGACGTTTGCGCGACGAGGGGTTGCCGATGCAACTTTTTGTGGTCGGTCACGGCCCTTATTCGGAAGCATTCGCAAAATCGTTGCCCGAAGCCATTTTCACGGGCTATCTCACCGGGAATGAATTAGCCGCTGCATACGCATCCGCGGATATTTTTGTCTTCCCCAGCACAACCGACACCTTCGGCAATGTCATTCTCGAAGCGCAAGCGTGCGGTCTGCCTGTAGTCGTTTCCGACTCCGGCGGACCCAAGGAATTAGTCCAAGACACGGCCAACGGCCTTATCACTAAATCACACGACGAGGAAGATTTCGCGCGCGCAATCCGAGCATTGGTAACAAATCCCGCGCTGCGGGAGCGCATGGGTAAATCCGCACGAAACAGCGTTATCGACCGGAGCTGGCCAAGCGCCTTCGACAGATTCTGGACGATGACAGAGATTTAGAAACGTCCTCCTACTCGCTTGGCGCAAATCACCCCTCTTCCCCCCAAGTAGGCTAAAACTGCCTGTCCCGCTTTAGCGGTCTAACGCTTCAACCATTCAGTGCGGTTTCTCTTTTACCGGCCGCGTCCATGGCCCATGCCGCCCATACCATGGCCCACGCCATGGGAGCCCATGTGGCTGAATTTAAGGCTCGAGCCATGGCCGACACCTCGTGTGGTAGTCATCCTGGAAGTGTGGCCTCTGCCAATGTTCGTGGCGCTTTTGCCGTGAACCGTCCTGGCGCTCTTGCCATGGGCCGTGGCGCTCGTGCCATGGGTCGCCGTGCTCTTGCCATGAACCTTGCTGAGGTTCTGCGCATGCATTGTCGCCTGGCTTGAGCGGTGCGCACTGCTCACAATCCTGCCGAGGTTTAGCCCGTTATCGTGAGCAATTTTGCCCCAGCCCTGCCCAGCTTGATGCATGGCTACGAGGTCGTTGAAGGTCAGATTAGACCCATTAGCAGCGAGCGCGTTAGCCAGCAGGTGCGCATTCTCCAATTCACCCCAGCCAAGTCCGGTCGACGCCCTTTCTCCCTGCAGCGTAGCGACAGGGATTCCGGTCTGCGCCGAAATTCCATCGAGGTTCGCTCCACGCGAAGCAAAAGCGCCAAACACCAGAATGAATGCCGCTATGATTATACTTAACCCTTTCATACCTGAATAAACTCCTTATGAATAAAGATTTCGGTTTTCAGTGGACCAGCGGTTCCCTGTTCACAACCGATTCAACGCTTGCGTTGTAGCGGCAGGCGTGTCCCCTGCAAGGTAGTAGTGCACCCCTGCAGCCGGCACGGCTGCCTCTACAAATTCCACGGCGCGTCCAGATCGGAAATTGTTGTAGCCGGCATCGGCGATGCCGGTTGGTCCGGGATTATCGCTCCTGACTACAGGTTCCACGGCAGCGCGTCCAGATCGACATTGCCGCCGGTAAGGATAATTCCTACGCGTTTTCCATCGACGTCGATTACTCGTTCGGCAATCGCGGCGTACGGAACAGAGGCGGACATCCCCGTAACGCTGGATGATCTGAAAATTCGGCTCGCCGACATTTGTTCGCAATCCATCGGCGATCGTAAATTTCTTTTCGGTCACGAGCCGTCGCCCGGCGCGAAACGACTGCGCCGCATCGTCAGCATTCGCCGGCTCAACTGCGATGACCTTGATATTCGGCTGCATCGATTTCGCAGCGACCGCCGTTCCAGCGAGCAATCCTCCGCCGCCGACTGGACACATTACGATGTCGAGATCGGAAATGTCTTCGAGCAACTCCAGTGCAGCTGTCCCCTGCCCCGCCATCACGTCTTCGTTTTCAAACGAATGAATCAGCGTCGCGCCAGTTCCCTTGATCACCTCTGCGCACTTCGTTTCACGCGCCTCTTCTGTTGGTTCGCAAAAGACGATCTGCGCGCCATAGCTTTCAATCGCGCGGATCTTCACCGTTGCTGAGTTCGAGGGCATAACGATGTGCGCCGGAATGCCTCGGAGTTTTGCTGCGCGTGCCACTGCTGCACCATGATTACCAGACGAATGGGTCGCCACACCGCGCTGCGCCGTCGCATCGTCCAGCGCAAAGATTGCATTGGTGGCGCCGCGAGCCTTGAATGCGCCGATCTTCTGAAAATTTTCGCATTTGAAAAATAGCGACGCCCCGCTTGCCTCGTTCAGTCGAGAGCTCGGTAGCACCGGCGTGCGACAAATATGCGACCGAATCCGCTCATGCGCCGTCAGTATCGCATCAAGATTGAGTGATCCAGCTAGTTCGACCATCCGAAAAAGGCGTCGATGACGCCAAACGTGTCAATGAATCCGTGAGCGAAGATGCTAGCCCACAGATTGCGGCCAGCCAGCATTTATGCCGTTCCCAGGATCAGTCCTGCAACACCGGAATCAATCATACCAGATGCGCCTTTGTAATAATGTCCATAGCCAAACAAAATTGAAACGAGCACAATCCCAACCCAGTACGCCAATGCCGATCGTTTTCCAACATCAGCTGCACGCGTCAGGAGATATCCACGGTATGTGATTTCTTCACCTAATGCTGCAAACGTCCACACCAGCAACAAAGCAAGCAGCGCCATTTTCGCATTCCCGGTAATCTCGTTTGCTAATGCTGGCGCGGTTGGCTTCGCCCAGAAGAGAGCACTGACAGGTTCAATTACGAATTGCCCAAGAACGATTCGAAGAGCAGCAGCCGCCAGCGCAATTAGACAGATGCGGCCCCATGATGAAGGTCGCTTAAGTCCCATCGCCGACCATCGGCCGTCGCGCAGCCGGATCGAAACCAGGCCAACGATACTAAGAACGATCACTTCGTTCGGCACGACTTGAAAAATGTTGTGGCCTATCACGATGAAAGCGCCGAACAAGAATTCCAACGCACTCAGCAATCGTGAAGCGGAAGAATTAGCAGACGGATGTGAGATGCCTCTTGTGAACGCCATTACGACTTAGATGCACTACAAGCCGGAGAAGGATTTAGATATTGAAACTATATCACCGGGCAGTTGTAGCCGGGGGCGGTGACCCCGGCAAGCGGATGCGTGGCAAGCTCCAGTGCGGCCGAGGTCAACGCCCTCGGCTACAGTAGTGCTCTGGACGCGGACCGATTCCGATGAAGCGGGCGGGAATTTGTCGCAGAACTGGAAACCATTTCAGCAGGCGAACCACAAAGGGCAACGAGCCCTTCCAGTCCGACATTTGACCCGTGACGACCTGACGATGAATGAAGACCTGCATTGCCTGAATGAGCCGCGTCGGCCATTCGCGGCGCGCCTGCACTTTCAACAAATCGTCTACAGAAACCGGACCGGTTCGCAACTTTCGCGCAAGCAAATTCGCAGTCGCGACGGCATCCTGAATGGCGAGATTGATTCCTACGCCGCCAGCGGGTGACATCGCGTGCGCAGAATCGCCGATACAAAGTAAGCCTTCGCGGCACCAATCGCGCAGGCGATTGATTTGCACGGTAAGCAATTTGATCTTTGTCCACTCATCCAACTCTGCTACTCGGTCTCTTAGAAATCCGGCGAAGCTGACGATGTCATTTTGAAATTGCGGCAGACCGCGTGCTTTGATCTCGTCGAAGCCGCCTTTCGGAATAACGAATCCACATTGCCAGTAATCGCCGCGATCGAGCAGCACGAGCAGCTTGCCGTGTTGGAAAAAGCCCAGTGTCTGTTCTGGATCATTCTGCTTTTTGGAGATGCGCATCCAGAGCACATCAATTGGCACTCCGAACTCGCGCCGCTGAAAGCCCGCGCGTGATTGAATGATTGAGTGCCGTCCATCCGCGCCAATGACGAGGTCTGCATGCACATCCAACTCGCCACGTGGCGTTTTCGCGCGCACACCTGTAACCCGGCCGTTGTCGATGAGCAGATCGACGACTTCGGTTTCCATGTGCAGTTGGAAGTTTGGAAAACGTCTGGCATGACTGGAGAGGAAATTCAGAAAATCCCATTGGGGCATGAAAGCGATGAATTTGCAGCGCGTGGGTAGCTTCGTGAAATCTGCGATTGTCACCACCTGCCCATTCACTACGGCGCGTAACTCCCGCACTACTTGGTGCGGCTGTTTCAGGAATTCATCGAGCAAGCCGAGCTCGCGCATTAATTCCAGTGTCGACGGATGGATCGTGTCGCCACGAAAATCGCGAAAAAAATCGGCGTGCTTTTCCAGAACGATTACGGGCACACCAGCTCGCGCGAGCAGGTAGCCGGCCATGATGCCTGCTGGTCCACCGCCTGCGATCACACAGCGCGTTTGCAGTTTTTCAGCCATGCGTCTTCAATCGAATACCACCCAAATTAGGATGAAAGCAAACATCCCGGAGAATGCGCAAGATCGCGCTGCGTTTACCTACAACGCGGCGGCAGATTACTACGATGCATCGCCACTCAGCTTCTGGGACTATTTCGGACGTCAGACGATCGAACTGGCTTCACTCCGGATTGGTTCGCGAGTGCTCGATGTTTGTTGTGGGGCCGGAGCGTCCGCGCTTCCAGCCGCAGAGGCAGTGGGGCAGACGGGAGCAGTCATAGGAGTTGATCTCGCCAAGGCGCTTTTGGAGTCGGCCCGGACGAAAGCAATTCAACGGCGTCTTGGCAACATCGAATTCGAAGTCGGCGATATGCTCTCGATGACGTTTCCAGTCGCAAGTTTTGATGCCGTCGTATGCGTGTTCGGAATTTTCTTTGTGCCTGATATGGCAATGGCTGTGAGCGAACTCTGGAGTTACATCCGACCAGGCGGCAAACTGGCTGTGACCACGTGGGGACGCAATCTGTTCGAGCCGGCGAATGACGCATTCTGGTGCTCAATCAAGGTTGTACGGCCTGATCGGTACAAAGGCTTCAATCCATGGGATCGAATCGACAATCAAGCAAGCCTGAGAAAGATTCTCGACGAAGCTGGCGTTGCATCCCCAAAAATCATCGCTGAAAATCGCCTCCACCCCATTAAATCGGCTGAGGATTGGTGGACAATTGTTTTAGGCTCCGGCTACCGCGGAACAATCGAACAGCTGAACCTGGCGGAGCGACAAAAGGTCAAAGAAGCTAACCTGGATTTTATTCGCGATGAAAAGATTTCAGCCATTGAAACAAATGTTCTCTGCGCACTCGCGACGAAACCTCAAACTGCGAATTTCAAATGAAAACTGATCAGCCGCTTTTTCTGAACGAAGATCAGGTCCGGCAGCATTTACGGATGGCAGACCTGATTCCCGCGATGGAGAAAGCGTTGATCGATTTCTCCTCCGGGAAAGTAACGCAGCCCGTTCGCTCGGTAATCAACGTCGATCCGCCCGGCGGTTTTCTGGGTCTAATGCCGGCGCTTACTCCGGACGGACTCGGATTGAAGGCCGTGACGTTCTACCCGTCGAATGCAGGGCGCGGAATCCCAACACATATGGCGACGATCTTTCTTTGCGATCCGGAGACCGGCGGGCCGCTCGCAATTATGGACGGGCGCTTAATCACCGAAATGAGAACGGCTGCGGTTTCCGCTGCCGCCACGAAACTTCTCGCGCCAAGAGATGCGACAATTCTCGCGATCCTCGGCAGCGGTGTGCAGGCGCATAGTCACGTGGAAGCTCTGCGACTGGTTCGAAACTTTGAAGAGATTCGTGTTTGGAGTCCGACGAAGGAACATGCGGAGCGATTCGCGAAGGAAATTGGCGCGACAGCAACGTCTGTTGAGCAAGCAATCAGCGGTGCAGATGTGATTGTCACTGCGACAAACTCGAAAACACCTGTGCTAAAGGGATTGTGGCTAAAGCCCGGCTGCCACGTCAATGCCGTTGGCGCGTGTCGCCCCGACTGGCGTGAACTAGATGACGAAGCAATGAGCAACGTCGTTTTCGTCGATTCACGCGAAGGCGCGACGAAAGAGTCCGGCGATGTGATGCTTTCCGGCGCGAACATTCATGCCGAGCTTGGCGAAGCTCTCGCCGGCAAGGTTCCGCCGCGCACAAATGAAACGACGATCTTCAAATCGCTCGGAATGGCGGTGGAAGATATCGCCGCAGCAATGCTCGTGTATCGATCGGCAAAAAATAATCGGGAACGCAAGGAATCTGGAAACAATTCCGACATGAAGAATTAACGAAGATCTTTCGGTGCTCGGAATGTGAATTTTTGGAAGCGAGGATCATTCCGCAGCGTGTCCGCCAGAAGGAGGCGAGCGTTCTG
>QHMR01000071.1 GCA_003217875.1 Verrucomicrobiota bacterium | reverse complement strand
GCTGGGTTTTTATTACTACTATTGCGAGCGCGATTATCAGAATGCGCTGAAGGAGTTTGCGATTGCGAAACGAAGTTTGCCAAACTCAGCGGAAGTCTACATGGCGATTGGAGCGATTGAGCGTCGCCAGGGCAAATGGGCTGAGTCCACGGCCAATCTGGAGAAAGCCGCATCCCTCAGTCCAAAGGACGCATTCGTCCTCGTAAATCTTGCCGACAATTATCGCGCCAACAAGAACTTCGAAACCGCAGATAAGCTTTACGATCGCGCAATCGAAGCCGCGCCCAACTCGCTTAATGCCCGCGCGGCAAAGGCAATGCTTGCATTCGATTGGAAAGGAGACCTGAGCATGATGGAGAAAGACTTGGCGGATATGCCACCAGGCGTCGACCCCGAGGGTCTCGTCACGTACGGTCGGGTGCAACTTTTCATGCTGCAACGAAAATTTCCGGAAGCTCTTGGCGCTTTAAAGCAATTGCCTCAAGCCGTCCCTTATGATGATAAGCCAAGAGAATTTTTCGAGGGTGTGATTTATACTTTTTTGAATGACAAAGAAAAGGCGCGCTCTGCCTTCGAACGGGCTCGGCCCGTCGTAGAAGAAGCGTTGCGCAAGAGCCCGGATGCTGCCTCACGACACATGACCCTCGGCATGATTCTGGCCGGGCTTGATCAAAAGGAAGCAGCCATCGCTGAAGGTAAACGCGCGGTGGAACTTTTGCCCGAGTCTCAGGATGCTTTGGAAGGACCAAAGATCACGCTTTTGCTCGCCCAAATTTACACTTGGACCAGTGAGCCAAGTCAGGCGCTTCAACTCCTCGAGCATTCGCTCAATACGCCAAATGGCGTCACGGTTCCCTCACTGAAACTTGATCCGGTCTGGGACCCGCTGCGAAGGGATCCGCGCTTTCAGGCTTTGATCGAGAGGAACGGCGCGAACGCTTAGCGTTGGCTTCTCTTTTTCACTTTGATGACAGCCATCACCGCGAATGGTGCGGGAAAAATTCGCAAAACGAATGTCCACCAATGTCAAGTGAACGCGGCAGGCACTTTTTCTGTCTAAACTACGCCTTTGCAGTATCGTCCCGTGCAAATCCAATCTTTTTTTATGAGCGGTTTCTTCGAGGAGGTGAAACGACGAAAGGTTTACCGGGTGGCGGCGGCTTACGTCATTGCGGCGGGCGGCATCATTCAGCTTGCTTCTGCTGCGTTTCCGGCTTGGGAATTGCCAAACTGGGCGCTGCGTCTGGTAATTGTGCTTTTGCTGGTCGGTTTTCCTATTGCGTTAATTCTCGCCTGGGCGTTTGACGTTACGGCGCAAGGTATAAAAACAACGCCAACAGCAGCGCCGCGGAGACAGGTTCGCCGCAATGTAATTATGTTGGCTACAGCCGGGGTGGTAATGTCTGCGGCTGTTGGCTTTTTTGTGCTGCCACGCGCTTCTGCGCACAAAATAGATAAATCAATTGCGGTGCTGCCGTTCCAGAATTTAAGCGACGATCCACAGAACGCTTACTTCGCGGACGGTATTCAGGACGACGTGCTCACCAGTTTGTCAAAGATAGGAGATCTCAGGGTGATTTCTCGCACCTCCGTCATGCAGTACAGAGACAAGGCGGCAAACGTGCGTGACATAGGTAAAGCCCTTGGCGTTTCCAACGTTCTCGAGGGCAGTGTGCGTCGCGCCGGAAACAAGGTTCGAGTGAACGTGCAGTTGATCGACGCGAATAGCGACGAGCATGTTTGGGCTAATGATTACGATCGCGATGTAACCGACGTGTTTGCGATCCAAAGTGATCTCGCTCAAAAAATCGCCGAAGCGCTCCAAGCCAAGCTGTCGCCCGGGGAAAAATCAATGATGGAGCGCAAGCCTACAGAAAATGGAGAGGCATACCTGGCGTTCGTTCAGGCGCATAATCTTTCCTGCGCTTTTGAGGATCTCGAAAAACTGAAACAGAGCGAGCAGCTTTACGCGCGTGCCATCGAGTTGGATCCGAACTTTGCGCTGGCCATCGCGCGCTACTCGCAATTGGAAAGCTGGTTTCTGCACGACATTGACCGCACACCGGAACGCCGCGAGAAGGCGCGTACCCTTGCGGAAAGAGCCTTGCAGCTACAGCCAGATCTGCCGGAGGCGCATCTGGCGCTGGGGTTCTCTTACTACTACGGGGACAATAATTATGACGCGGCACTAAGGGAATTTGAAATCGCGCAGCGCGGATTACCTAATGAGTCCGAAGTGTATCTCGCAATTGGCGCGATCCAACGCCGGCAGGGAAAATGGGCAGAGTCGACTGCAAATCTGCAGAAGGCTGCCAGCTTGAATCCGAAAGACACGTGGCCGCTGCAGAATCTGGCGTTCAATTATCAGATGTTACGAGACTTTCGTAAGGCGAACCAGACTGTCGACCACGCGCTCGCATTGGACCCAAAAGCATTCGGTCTTTTGGAAGTCAAATCGAAGCTGGCCATCGTCGAGAACGGGGACTTTGGTGTTGCAGAGAGAGCGCTTGCGGCTCTGCAATCAGCGAACATAAGTAACGCCGAAAAACTGAAGGCCGCGAACGCCCGCGCGGATATCTTTCTCCTGGAACGCAAGTATCAAGAAGGATTGCAGGCAGCGGAGAACCTGCCAGACGATCAGATCGCCGCCTTTCCAGGACACCTGTGGAGCAAGTATTATTACATCGGCTTTGCGCGAAAAGCGCTCCACGACGACACCGGAGCGCGAGCGGCTTTCCTGAAAGCAAAAACCACCCTCGAGGATCAACTGAAGCGCAGCCCTGATAATCCCGACATCCACATTCAACTGGCAAAAGTGCTCGCATTTCTCAGCGAGAAGGACTCTGCGCTCGCGGAAGCGCAACGCGCGACTGAACTCATTCCTCAAAGCGACGCATTTGGGGGCCCGGAAATTATGAGTGGGGTCGCTGAAGTTTATGCAACTCTGGGCGAGAACGATCGCGCGATTGAAATCTTGGACGGCTTACTAAGTCGGCCCAGCGGCGTTACTGCCCAAGCTTTAAAAGTAAATCCAATTTGGGATCCGCTGCGAAACGATCCACGCTTTCAAGGTCTTATCGACAAGTACGGTGCTAAAGCTTAGGACTTTTGTCCTTTTCTTCACCGTTGTCGCTGCCGCGCATGCGGACTGGAATGTTCTTTCAGTTGCATCGGAACCAGGGCGCGCGGGAATTGAACATCGACACATTGTCGTTGAAAACACTGGTGCCGATCAACGGGCCGATCTCGACCTTGCAATTTTCTCCGGCAAATCATGTACGTTACGCGTAATCGATAATCCTGACGGACAAACACTCGCGGCGGTTATGAAACGCGAAAAATGCGGGTGCCGAGTCAATGGTGGTTACTTCGACACAAATTTCGAGCCGCTCGGCTTGCGAACGTGAATTTTCGCGGCCTCAAAAAATCGCCGCTGCAATTCAGTGCGGTCCATTCCTCGTCGATGCGTCCCAGCGCGTTCGTGGTTTGAACGATTCGCAGCGGGCGCGGCGAACGTTTGCCGCGACAGCAACGCACGACCGCGCGTTGCTTGGTGTTTGCCCGGAAGTTTCGCTCGCGGACCTGGCAACCATCCTTGCTACAACACGAATCGCTGGGGATTCAAGAATCGAACGCGCAATGAACCTAGATGGCGGTTCTTCGAGTGCATTCTGGTTTGCGCGGGAGAACGGCAGCGCGTTCTCAATTCCGGCACAAAAACCTGTGCGCGATTTTGTGGCTGTTGCGCCGAAGTAAATTGTAGGGCAGGCGCTTCGCCTGCCACGTTTTTGATTCGGCAACCGAAGTGGTTGCCCCTACAATTTTTCCGATGAGAACGTTTGGCGGATTCAAATCAGGCGATCGTTTTTTCCACGGCGAACTGCGCGGCGATGACGTGCATGTGCTGGCAAAACCGTATTGGGTCGAGGTTCAACCCATCGGCCAAGTATTCCCGCTCGCGACTTTGCATATCGACCTTCCCGTCGCGCCGTCGAAACTAATGGCAGTCGGGTTGAATTATACCGATCACATTGCGGAGATGAAGCGGACGCCGCTGGGCACGCCGCTCATCTGGTTTAAGGCTCCGAGCTCGGTTTTGCCGGACAACGGCGCAATCGAAATTGCGTTTCCCGAACATCAAACCGATTTCGAAGCGGAGTTGGCCGTCGTCATTGGCAAGACTGCGAAAAATGTGGCGGTGGAGTGCGCGCTCGATTTTGTTTTCGGTTACACAATCGGTCTCGACATCAGCGACCGCGATTTACAAAAGACCGAGAAGCAATTTGGCCGCTGCAAATCATTTGATACTTATACACCGATTGGGCCGTTTGTTTATGCCGACGTCGACGTGAGCGATGTTTCCCTGGAGCTTTGGCAGAATGGCGAGCTGCGACAGAGCACGCGGACGAGCCGAATGATTTATTCAGTCGCGGATGTTATTTCATTTGCGAGTCAATCGCTCACACTTTTCCCCGGCGATGTCATTTTAACCGGAACGCCCGCCGGTGTCGGCCCGATTCATGATGGAGATCAATTGGAAATAGCGATCGAAAATTGGCCGCGCCTGCGCAACAGCGTTTCGATCGCCGAGCGCGCTTCGGGCCGCGATGCTGAAGAAAGCTCAATTATTACAACTTGAAAGACTTGCCTTACATCCCGGCAGTAGAGATATTTCGAATCATAGATGCGACCTCGATGCAAGGGTCGCGGAAAAAAATGAAAAGTTTTGCTCGACTCGCGACCAACTCGTCTGCGATAAGAGAAAACCTGTCTCGAAACCGCACCGGTCAGATTCAACTCCTGCTTCAACTATGAAAACACTACTTGCTACCTGTCTATGCTCACTCGCGCTTGCCCTGATTTCACTCGCGCAATCTCCGCCGCCCGCACAAGCTCCGCCTGCAGCAGGCACGAGTCCGGCTGCCGCGGCACAGCAGGCGCCTGCTACTAACGTTCCGCCAGGGCAGGCTGCAGCCCCTGGGCAGCCCGCAGCGCAGCAACCAGCAGCCCCTGGGCAACCTGCAGCGCAGCAACCGGCAGCCCCTGGACAACCCGGAGCGGTAGGACAGCCCGGAGCACCAGGCGCAGTGACGAGCCCTGCACCAGCCGGTGCCGAGAGTCCTGCTGCGACGGCCGCTGCGAGTGCCCCGCCAGCTGCTTCGCCCGCTGCGGAACCTGGCTTGCTTGGCAGCAACTGGTTGATCGACAAGTTTCGCAAGGGCGGGCCGGTTATGTGGCCGATTTTGATCGTGTCGATCATTGCGCTCACAGTCGTGATCGAGCGAATTTTTTGGTGGGGTGGCCGCTGGTTTCGACGCGATCCAAAACGCATCGAGAAGGTCTTCACCGCGATTGAAAACGGTGATACGGCCGAAGCTTCAAGGCTAGCCCGAGGTTCGCGCGACCCGGTTTTGCGCATGATTTGGAACGGGCTCAATCACCAGCATGCTTCGCTGCAAGGCGCCCTGCAGGTTGCCGCAGGCATCGAAATCAAGCGCGCTGGACGGTTCTTGGTTGTGATGGACACGCTGGTCACACTTGCGCCGTTGCTCGGCTTGTTGGGCACTATTACCGGTCTTATCAGGTCGTTCAGTTTTCTCGGGAACGAAGAGCTCGCTGTGCAGGCGGTCACTGGCGGTATCGCCGAGGCGCTCATTGCCACGGCGTGCGGTCTTGGCATTGCCATCTTCGCTCTGATTCCCTTTAACTTTTTCACTTCCCGAGTGTCTAACTTAGAGTTTGAACTGCAGACGGCAGCCACAAACCTGGAGGTGATGTTGGGAGCGCAAACCGCACAGCGTGAGATGGAGATCGCCGGAACAGCCCCAACCACCGGGAAAGGCTCGTCGATTTGAGGTATTGTAATGCACGTAACCTCACCCATTCCTCACAAAAAAGCGCGGATCGAGATCATCCCGTTGATCGACATCATGTTCTTTCTGCTTGCGAGCTTCATGATGGTGAGTTTGAGCCAGGTGCACATGAAAGGGATCAAGGTGAACCTGCCCTCGGGTGTTTCAGGTCAGACGCAGACCAAGCGCGAGTACATCAGCGTCTCTGTCGATAAGGACGGTCATTACTTCTTCGACAAGGACGAAATCTCCGATACGGAACTGCTGGATCGCCTGCGCAAGGTGCACCAATCCGCCCCGGAGGCCAAGGTGTTCGTTCGCGGCGATCGCGACTCGGTTCACCTGAATGTTACTCATGCGCTTGATGTAATCCGGTCGGCTGGCTTTTATAAGATCTCATTTGAAATTAGGAGCGAAGCGCTCAAGGGGGTTCCGGGGCCGCGATGATTTGCGTATGGCAACCCAGCGAGTAAGACCGTTAATTTACCAGCCGCCGCCGCGCTGGTATTTCTGGACCGCCTTTGGGGCTGCATTGGCGATCCACCTCACAGCGGTTGCGGTCTCTCAAAGACGTGAAGCACCTCCGGTGGACCTCCCTCCTCAACCGCCGCTGGTCGTCGAGGCGGTATTGGCGCCGCCTGAGGCCACTCCACCGCCAGAAGATATTCCGATCCCCGAGCCTCCTCCCCCTCCAGACATTCAGCCGGAGTTTGTCGAAGAAAGAACACCGCCACCGCGCCAACCACAGACGGCGGCGCAAAAATTCGTGCCAGTCAAAGCCCCTGGGCCGATGTCGATGTCGCGAGCGAAAGCCCTCGCCTTGTACGCGCCCCGGCCCCAGTACCCATACGAGGCGCGTTCGCGACACGTTACGGGGAGTGGAGTGATCGTCGCGCAAGTTGACGCGGCCAGCGGCAACGTTACCAGCGCTTCCGTCTCGCAAAGCACCGGAAGCCCCATACTGGATAATGCCGCCACCAGCGCCTTTCGGCAGTGGCGATTTAGACCCGGGACAGTTTCCAAGGTCAACATTCCCATCACTTTTACCATGACTGGGGCGTCGTACTAAATTCCACATATGAGACTCTCTTCGCCAGTTCCGCATAAACGAGCGCGCATCGAGATCATCCCGTTGATCGACATCATGTTCTTTCTGCTTGCTAGCTTTATGATGGTGAGCCTGAGCCAGACTCACATGAAGGGGATTCGCGTGAATTTGCCGGCTGCCCAAGGGCCTCCGTCAAGTGGTGTAAAGGATTTTGTCTCGATAAAAGTGCTGGAAGGAAATGCTGTGTTCTTCGATAACCAGTACGTAGCAGATGACCAAGTCCTCCCTCGCGTTTATGAACTCCACCGGGCGAATCCGGACATCAAAATCTCGATCAGCGCTGCCCCCATGGCCATGTATGGCGATGTCATAGGAGTCCTCGACAAAGTTCGGTCGGTCGGAATCACAAAAGTTGGGTATCAGATCAGAGCAGCTGCTGGTCCCGGCGCTCAGCCTCAGCCTGCCGGCGCTCCACCACCGCCGAAGCCTTAATCGCTCGGCTTAAGAGCTGCAAGTTTAGCGGCAAGCGCGCGAATTGCTTTCGCCCGGTGACTGATCCTGTTCTTCACTTCCGCAGGCAACTCAGCAAAAGTCTGTTCGAATCCATTTGGAACAAAAATTGGATCGTAACCGAATCCGTGCGATCCGCACGGTCGATCCACAATTGTTCCTTCGACCGCGCCGTTGAATGTGGCGAGTAGTTTGCCAGCGCGCGCTAGAGCGATCACGCAACGAAACCGCGCTTTTCGCTGATGAGTTTTCGCGCCGGCTCGCGCAAGCTCGCTGAGTAACTTTTCGACGTTCTCTTTATCCGTTGCGTTTTTACCGGCGTAACGCGCTGAATAAATTCCCGGCGCGGCGCCGAGGGCCTCAACCTCCAGCCCCGAATCATCTGCAATTATCAAGCCAGGCAATTCTTTTGAAACCGCAATTGCCTTCAGCTTTGCATTTTCTTCGAAGGACTTTCCGCTTTCAACTATTTCAGAAATCTCAGGATACGCCGTCAGGTCGGGCAGCTTCCACTCCGGCCCGAGGATCTCTTGAATCTCGCGCGCCTTATGCGCATTGCGCGTCGCGAGCAGAAGCCGTTTCATCCAATAAAGTCAGGCCAAGCTTTTCAGCTTGTTTCAACTTAGATCGCAAGCGGGACGCTTACGCTACCTTTTTGCGCCTTCTCCCAAATCCATTTCTTTTTCCTGTTTTCCTGCTTTCCTGATTCGTAATCCGATGAACAACGCGCGTCGAAAACCATATCCGTTCGACAAGATCGAGCCGAAATGGCAGGCGATCTGGGATAAGCGGCAGTTTTTTCACGCGCCAAATCCGGGCGAGAAAAACTTCGATCCGGCTAAACCAAAATTCTACATCCTCGACATGTTTCCGTATCCGAGTGGGGCGGGGTTGCACGTCGGACATCCCGAAGGCTACACCGCGACCGATATTCTTGCGCGCTACAAGAGAATGCACGGA
>QHMR01000070.1 GCA_003217875.1 Verrucomicrobiota bacterium | reverse complement strand
CTGGCACATTGAATGATCAATGCTGCGGTTGTTTCCGCTGCAAAGCCGTTGACCGGTTGCAATTTCACCATGCGATGCCCAAGGGTGCGAATGATGCGCCAACCACCCGCGGCTGTTCCTACTGCCATCGTTATAGCGCAAAGACCGATTACCCATTTCGGCAGCGCGAAAACTGGTGTTTTAAGAAAATGCAGCCAGTCTGGCAAATGATCGAAGCTGCCGGCTTTGGTTCCGGTAAATAATGCCAGCGTAATAATCCCCATCGTTTTCTGCGCGTCATTTGTCCCGTGACTGTGCGCCATCCACGCTGCGCTGAAGATTTGTAGTTTGCCGAAAAGCGAATGGATGAAATGCGGCGTGAATGGGCGGAGCGCGACAAACAGCAAAAACATCAGTAGCCCGCCAAAAATGAATCCCGCCACTGGTGAAATGATCATGGGCACGACAACTTTCGGCCACATCCCGGCATTCCATTTTATGACCGACCAGTTGCCACGTGCGGCAGCAAGCGCTGCGCCGCAGAGGCCGCCGATGAGTGCATGACTCGAACTCGAGGGCAAACCCAACCACCAGGTGGCGATATTCCATGCGAATGCGGCGATCACTGCGCTGAGGACTGTCGTCATCGTGATAATGTCGGTGTCCACCAGTCCTTTGCCGATCGTGGACGCAACCGCGCCGCCAAACAACGCGCCGGTGAGGTTGAAGAACGCAGCCATCGCAATGGCTTTGCGCGGCGTCAGGACTCGGGTTGAGACGACTGTGGCAATCGCATTTGCGGCGTCGTGAAAGCCGTTGCTGTATTCAAAAATGATCGCCGCGACAACGACGGAAATGAGCGTGAGCACGCGATTGGCTTGTTATGAGTACTTAAGCGCCACCTGCAGGATGATGTTCCCGGCGTCGCGGCAGCGATCGATCACTTTCTCTAACAGACCGTAAAGGTCGTGCAGGAAAATGACCTGTTTCGGGTCGTAATTGCCTTGGAAAAGATCGCGAAGCCGATCCAGTTCGAGTTTGTCCGCGTCGCCTTCGATGCTCTGCAGTTTCGCATTCATCTCCCGCGCGGTGCGGGAGTCGATCCCTTTACGCAACTGTTTGACCATCGCCAACACCGTTTCCGCTGCCTGATCGAGCAGCTCCATCTGCTTTTGAAAACTGTGTCCGCGCAAATCCTCCGGACAGATCAAAACGCGTTCGCCAATTTTTTCCACAGTCTTAGGTATTTTATAGAGAGCGGCCGCGAGTTCCTGGATGTCCTCGCGCTCCAGCGGGGTGACGAATGTCTTTGAGAGCTGCTCGGTTAGTGCCTGCGTGATGCGTTTATCTTCGCGGCGGCTGTGGGCAAAATGCTCGAGGTGCTCCGGCGTCTCATTTTGCTGGAGTTTTTCCAGCAACGCGACCAGATGATGGACGCTGTTATCGGCTTCCTGCGCGCTGGCTTCGAGCAGATCGTAAAACTTTCCGTCGCCTCCGATGAGTTTTTGGATCGAGAACATCCTTTGCCTCAGTTTCTAGCCGATGGCGTTGAGCTCGGCAATCCTAGAGCTTGTGTTGCGCGGCCAACCGAAAATCGGCCAAGCGTGCAAATTCGGCGTGAAGCGATGAAATGTTAGGAAAGTAAGAACAATACCGCACCGAAAATGAAACCGTCGAAGTGATCAGGCTTTCGCTCACCTTCGATCATTGAGTTGTCAACCGCGCCGGCGCCGCCGATTTTGTTCACGACATCAAAGACCAGATCGAGAATTTCAAAATCTCAGCGAAATCGGCTTAGCGCACTAACGATTCCACGATCATGCAGGATTGACTCGTGCGGAAGAGCGGGATTCAATTTGACGCATGCGGCTGGTCTTGCTTTTGCTCGCGCTGTTGGCCGCTCTTTCGCTATCCGGTGCAGAACAAAGCGAAGCACGTTTTGAGAAGTTCATGGACCGATCGCGAAAGATTTTTGAAACCAATCACATGGTGGTCGACCTCCAATTGTCATCATACGACAACAAGATTCCACCAGCGGAGTGTCATTACGATCGTTACCCCGGGAAAGTGGAACGCATTCGGTTGCCTGATGGCGGTACGTTTGCCAGAAAGCAGGGAGGGAAATGGCTCGAGTCAGAGGACTGGGGCGAATCAGGAAAACCCGTTAAAAGCGCGCGTTCGAACCAGTTGAATGTGTTCGCTGGCTACGCTGTCATTCCCCTCAAGAGTAAGGGTGAGAGCCGCGACAAGAGTCAGGGAGCAACTGTCGTTAGGTTGATCGATCAGCACACCGAAAAAGAAGGAGATGAAGAACTGGTCTTCGAAACGGGCCGCGAGCACCAGACCAATGTGAATTATCCAACGTACACCTTCCTGCGATACAAAAACGCGGACCCGGACGACGCCGTGCTTTATAAATTCTCTGGCCCGATCTATTCCCAAGGTGGCACCAAGGTCCAGTTGGATGCTCGTTACGGTTACCTGGTTGCTGTCAAAATGGATGTGAATGTTGTGACTCCACCGCCTACTTCTTCGCCTCAAAGTTCGGTGGCACCATCGATTTCGGCCAGTCCGAGCGCGAAACAGCACTGATCCGGCGCCTCGAAAGTGTGGTTCATCGGCAATGTTGACTTGGTCGCGAGCGGGATGATCTAATCGCCGCACTGCCGTGAAAAGAATTTACCTTGGTGCTCTGGTCAGTTTTGCCTTCTGTCAGTTCGGCTTGGCGGCGGGAAATGATTCACTGCCGCCACCGGTAAGCGACAAGATTTATACTTTTCAACAAATCGAACAGCAGAAACTCGATCTCAACGACAAGATTGTGCGCATCGAGATCGGCAGTCTTCTTGGCGACGGGAAAAGCCATTTGCCCAACGGCGCGTTACGTTACATCGCCGAGGATACGTCTAAGAGCGCAATGCCTTTCGGCCAGGTGGCGTTTCCTCCGAAAGGCTTGCGCAACGGCGCGTTGCCGGATGATCTAAAGAAGAGCCCGGCCGCATTTTATTTTCGTGTCCATTTGTTCCCCGATCCCAATGCAGCGGCGGTTTGCATTGCGGTAGGCAGACAGGTCTCAGTCGCTAACGGCAAAGCGATTTATTCCTGGTAAGTTTCACCGCTTGTTGCGCTAGCGAAGCGCGTGGTAAAGCGCTTTCGTTTTCTCCACGATTTTGCTCCAACTAAACATGTTCTTCGGCACGTTTTCGGTCGGCTCGCCCGAATTTTTCGCGAAGCTGTCGATCTTTGACCAATCGATTGATGAGCGTGGCGAGGTCGCCTGAAAGTTTCTCCGGGGTCGCCAGCTTAAAGGTCCCTTCGATCAGGTCGTTGACCTCGGCAATTCCAGAGCTTGTGCTATGCGCTAACCCGAAAGTCCGCAAGTCAGATGAACTCGCCCCGTGACGACTTTCGACCTTACAGCAGAACACCGCGCATGATTAGCAGGGCGATGCTGAAATAGATGATCAATCCGGTCACGTCGACCAGCGTTGCGACGAATGGGGCGGAAGAGGCTGCGGGATCAGCACCGACTCTTCGCAAGATGAAGGGAAGCATGGAGCCGGAGAGCGTTCCCCAGAGCACCACACCGACGAGGGCTACACCGACTGTCAGCGCAACGAGCGGCCAATGCGCGCCATAAGGCTGTCGATGCAAATATTGTTCACCGACAATTGCCCACGCCCCGACGCGCACAACACCGATCGCCCCGAGGATAGCCCCTAACAAAATACCAGCCTGTACTTCGCGGCGCATCACCTGCCACCAATCACGAAGAGTCACTTCGCCAAGAGCCATGGCGCGAATCATTAAAGTGGACGCTTGCGATCCAGAGTTGCCGCCGCTCGAAATGATAAGCGGAAGGAACAACGCGAGCACAAGCGCTTTCGCCAGTTCCGCTTGATAATTTGCCATGGCAGTGGCCGTCAACGTTTCTCCCAAAAACAGGATAATGAGCCAGCCGGCGCGTTTGCGCACCATGCGCCACAGGGGAATTCGCATGTACGGCTCATCCAAAGCCTCCATGCCACCGAATTTCTGGATGTCCTCAGTCGCTTCCTTTTCTGCGACGTCGAGCATGTCATCGCTCGTCACAATCCCGACCAGAACGCCGCTGGAATCGAGTACCGGCAGCGCGACCCGGTCGTATCTGCGGAACACATTAAGTGCGTCCTGCTGCGAATCATTCACATTCAGCGCCACGAAGGTTTCATCTCGAATCTGGCTCACTTTTGCCGTAAGCGGTCGCAGCAGAAACTCGCGCATGCGCACGTCGTCGATCAATTTGCCGCGATCATCGACCACGTAAATGACGTTTAGCGTTTCGCTGTCCTGGCCGTGTTCGCGGATGTAATCGAGCACTTGTTGCACCGTCCAATCTTCTTTCACTGCG
>QHMR01000133.1 GCA_003217875.1 Verrucomicrobiota bacterium | reverse complement strand
CGGGGTCATCATCTGCTGAATACTGCCGGAAATCTCCTCGCGGGCCGCACCAGCGGAATCGGCAAAACCGAAAATCGCACAAAGACCGACTAAAGCGGGCCGGACTAAACTGTGGCTGAAAACATTCATGGTGAACCGAAACTCGCCGATGCTAACACCAGCCGTAGCAGCGTCAAGGGCAGCGGCGATAGCGGTGTAACGGCAGCAGGGAAGCCATTTGCTAGAATTCTGCACGGAGGTGAGGGGCTAACGTAAAATTCCAGACAATCCTGCTCAATAACATCAGACAATATATGTCATATAAAATGCGATGTATACACTACAGCTGCCCTCAGGTGACCAACAATATGTTCATCGGTGATCTTATGGCAATGCGGCAGGCCGCCGATCTCGCCGCGTTCCCATCGAATCACGAACGCCAGACTCTGCAACAGATCTGCAGCCCCTGGTCGAACTGTCCGCGCCCAATACCGCAACCACCGCGTTACGTGCTGCTGCCTTTTCCGTACGCAACTACGCGCTCGCGAATCCCAAGTCAGCCGTGCCGAAAAATTCCCACACGATCAGCTTTAGCAGCCACTCAGTGGCTGATTCGGGGCTCTGAACCGCAGCTCGATTATATATCTCCATATTACATATGCGCATATCACATAAGTGCCTATTTGTCACGTATTTATCTACGCTTTTACGCACACATAGGAGACGGTCAGGAATTCATTTTGTGTGCTAATTTCCGAGCTAACACGGGGCACGTGCGAATACCTAGCCGTGCTGTGCAGTTGGGGAACAGCATTGCCCTGTTCCCCCAAACCCCCTCGGTCTAGGGGGAACAGTTTGTCAAACCTATTTGGCGGCTTTACCAGCTCGAATCAGCGCCATAACCCTATCGCTGAAGATTTCGTCCATCTGCGCGTCCGTGAGCTTTAAGATCGCCTGGCGGTTAAAAACCTCCTTGACGTATAGTTCCAGTGCCGATCTTTGGAACGAGGCTTCTTCGGCGTCGTGAGGCTGGGCAAATTTTAACCCTAGCTAAAGCCCAGCGTTAAAATTCTTCCGCCTTTTGGTCATACGCTTCAATCTCTTCACGTATGGCCAGGAGCTGCCCGCGAATCTCAGCTGGGTCCGATTTTTTGGAAACAAGAGTGTCAATAAGGTCAAGGGTTTCTATCATCGTCATTGTCGTAGTGGTTTGGATGAACGGACAGATGCATCTAACGAGATATGGATGGAATTTCTCCGTATTTCTTTGCGGAATCATTCCGTCTAATCCGCTTACTCACCTGGGAGAGAATCCGACAAAAGCAGAATCACGCAAAGACTTAATCCAGCAAAACCCATGCCCGATAAAAATTCTGAAAAATATTATATGTCATCCGAAATCCGGATTAAGTTTGTCGTGGCAGCGCTCACATACTGAGACGAGCCATTCTATCGGTTCACTTCCGACGTTCCGCGGCGCATAGCGCTTATGGTGAACTCGACTTGCTCGCGCACCGCAATACACGCAGTGATACTTATCACGCTTCAGAACCAGCGCTCGCTTTCGCTGCCAGTCATCCGACTTACGATATTCATCCCGACGAGAAGCCAACCGCTGTTCGCGTTTCCTGCTCTTAACCCATGTTCCCGCCGCAATTGTCAAGACCAGTACAAAACCAACCAGCAATGCAATCGGCATTGGATTCTGTGCGACCGATTGAGGAAAATTCGCCAACATCTGTCCGGCGACCCGTTTGACAGTTCCCGCCAGCTTCACTGCAATGCCATTGTGTAACTCAGTCGTATTGGCCGGATCGTATCCATATTGTCGTTGAAGCTCCTGCGGCAATTGATCAAAGGGAACTTTCACGACTCCCTCGCGAAAGCTGATGTGAACTCCGTCTGCTTCAATGCCGGTCACCCGCGCGTCCTTGTATGTTTTGCCGTCCAATGTCGTGATGTCGGCTGAAAAGCAGTCGACAGCCGCAACCAGAACTGCCATCGAGCACAAGAACAGAACAGCCTTGATCCTGTTCCGATTCACTACGGATTTATTGAATTAATCCAATCTAAAAAGCCAGCAAAACCTGTGCTCGATAAGATCTCACTTGCTTATATGTCATGTCTAACGAGACCAAGGCGAGCTGCGGCAATCGAGAGCGCGTTTCGCAGCAGGATAAGGCAACGAAGTCATGAGAAACCGAGAGTCTGGTTAGGCTAGGCTCTTTGATTATGGCTTCATACCTATCCAGACCACAACAAAATCATCTTCATAATTGCTGTCCGTTCGGCGCGCGCTCTTGGCGTCTATATCAATTGACCGAAAAGCCCTTTGTAAACCGCCACCTACGAATTTCGGCGGCTGATTTTGAGTGATCTGAAAAAAAGCATCCGGTCGGGCCGGAGTTTTCGAATTGTCAGCGACAATCTCCACTGCAGCTAACAAAGGAAAATCTCTATGAAAAAAATCCCTCTTCGCAGTCCGGTCTCTTTAATCCGCGCGCCTTCGTAGCTTTTACTCTTTGTTCCGTTGGCGCCATGCTGGCTATGGTCAGTTTCGCCGCACCGAAACCTAGGCCCGCTCCGCCAAGCTTCGGGCATCCGATCATCAGCGGCATTGGCGGGGTTGGTTTCGAGCAAGGCCTGCGGGTCGATCCCTCGAATGCGAATCGTCTGTACACTAGCGTGCCCGGCTCGCTTTCCTCCGATACTAGCTGGATCTGGCACTCCCTCGACGGCGGTAAGACCTTCAAGTGGGTCGTCGGTGCCACGGCTCTTGAAGGGAAGGTCACGATCTGCTTTGGCGGCGGTGATACCGAAACTGGTGTGGACTCGGCGGGGCATCTCTACTTTGCGGACCTGACGCTCGCAAACTTTAGTACTTCCCGCTCTGACGACCACGGTGCGACCTTCACTTGCAGCAACACCGGCGTCCCAGATGCAGTCGTTGACCGGCAATGGTACGCGTTCGACGGCGACCCGACCAACGGCGGCAGCATCTACCTGACGAATGACGAATTCGCACACGCCCCCGCAATGTGCGGCTCACCGACGAACTTCGGTCAGAATGTTCTCGTCATGTATCGTTCGCCGCTGCCAGGCGGGGAGGCGACTGCTGGGATCCAATTCGGTCCGGCAAATCAAGTCAGTAATCCGCTGGGTTGCGACGAAGGCATTATGGGCAACAACGAGGTGAGCCCTGTGGCAACCACACTGGGTCAGCCTACGGGCGGGGGCCAATTCGCCGTTCTCCCGACGCCGGTTAAGCATGTTTTCGTCATCCACGATGATGCGCTCCTGAACAGGATTTTGATCGGCCGCTGCTTCCCGGTGGCGTTTGGCCCGCCTGTCCCCAATGTAAGCGATCCAAGCGGCTTGAATTGCGTTGATCTGCCGGTGGCGAACCTTGGCTCGTCGAACAAGACCGGCGGGAATTTCCCTACGATGGCGATTGACAAAGCTGGCAATCTCTACGCCGTGTGGGAGCAAGCACCTATCAATGACAGCGGTCAGATGATCGGCGACACCGTGCTCAAGTACTCGTTTTCCACCGATCAAGGCAACACCTGGGCCGCTCCAATTCAAATTCAGACATCGGGTTCACCCTTGGGCACCCTCCACAACAACGTGTTTGCCTGGGCCGTAGCTGGGGACGATGGACGTGTGGACATCGCTTGGTACGGCACGCCCGGCGTCGCCCCGAATCCGTCCAACGGCCCCGACTCCTGCACCGGGTGCGACTGGAGCCTTTGGATGGCGCAGACATTGAACGGGCACGCTGCCACTCCAACCTTTACCGCGCCGATCCTGGCGAGTGAGCACTTTATCCATCGCGGCAGCATGTACACCCTCATTGGCGGTCAGAACGGCGACCGCACCCTCGGCGATTTTCTGCAAATGCGGATGGGTCCAAATGGTGAGGCGGAAATCGGTTACGCCGACTCAAATAATATTGACGAAGCCTTTGCCCCGCACGGCATGTTCGTCCGGCAGAACGGCGGCAACGGGTTATTAGTGGCGAGCTCGCCCGTGAACATTCCAGGACTGGCACCCTTCAACGCCGTGTCCGACCCAAGCCAGGACGGCAAGTATGAAGTAAACGGTCTTAGCAGCGCGAATATGCCACAGCTCGACATCACAAACTCAAGCGTCAGGCTGCTCACCACGGCGCCTTGTTCGGCCGCCGCCCCTTGTTATCAGATGGTGATGCAGCTAAACAACCTGTCTCTCGCGCCGACAACCGCTCAGGATCCGGACCTTGATTTAGTCTGGCTGACCCAATGGTTCGTTCCATCCACGACGGATCCGAATGGTGGAAAGAATTTCTTCGTCTATGGCGAGTCGTTCAACGGCGGCGCGCTACAGTGCTTTGCTGGCGAAAACGCCGCGCAGGCAGTCGGCGGCGGGGTGACCCTGACATATCCCGGCATTACCCAACTGCCTGCTGCGAACTGCGTGTCGAGGACCGGCCACAACGGCACGATCACGATTGACGTGCCACTCTCCATTGTGAACGAGACCGGTGCGATTGATAACCGCCTGCACGAAGTCACCGCCAGCACGATGACGCTTCAGCAGCCTGCTAACACCGTCCCTCCCATCTCTGGCATTGGCGGCTCGCTGTTCAACCTGATTGACGTGGCCCAGGGATACACATTCGATCCCAGAAACAGATAAGCGATCACCCAACTAGAGACTGCCATCCAAGGTAATCACACCGCTGCGCGGACAACGAAGACCTTCGACGGGAACGCTAACAAACTTCATTTTCTTCTGATCGATTTTCCACGCGACTTTCGCAGTGAGCGCACTTGCGTCCGTCTCTTTCTCATTATCCAAAATCGCAACAACAATATCTTTGCTTTCCTTCCCGTTCATCTCGCATGCGCCAATGAACAAAGGTGAGGTCTTTGAATGAAGAGGAACCTTTAGGACCTCCCGGGCAATCGATTCATCCTGCAAAAGCATAAACTCCGATCCGCAGATCAACCAAGATATGCATGACAAGCGTTCAGAAACTTCGCTTGCGCCGAGATCCTTAAGACCTAGATCCGCGTGTCTTTTCTCAAGATCGACAATTCTTTCATTGGACATGCGTTTACCGGTAAGCGCCTTCGGAATGTCAGAACCACATTGAATACCAGTGAATCCATCGGATCCGGCAAAGGCGTTGGTAACCAACCAACCCGTAACGAGAAGAAAAATGCCAAGTTTCATGTTCCCAGCGTGGCACGCGAACTTCATGGCTCTGCTTGGAAATTCCAGGCCGCGACAATGTACTGCGAGCCTTCTGTTTCCTTTATGAGGTGGAGCCCGACGTGAGCGACATGCTTCTTGGAGAACCTGGCTTTGCAAACCAGCTCGGTATGAATTCCTGAGCCGATTGTATTTGCTGCAGGCTGATCTTGCGGAGATATCGTGGTCGTCTTCATCCTGAGTACCTCGTAACCTTTAAAATCGCCAAAATCCCTGGTCACTTGTTCGAAGTTCTCAGTCACCAGCTTGTTTTTCCATTCGCGCCATATTTCCAGACTGCCCTCCGGAAGCCTTGATCGGTCTTCGGGCGATAGGTAGAAAGAAAGGGCCTGCAGTGTAGCGATATCTTTTGATTTCCACGCATCAAAATACTTATCAAGAAACTGTTGGCAGTCGGCTGGAACAGAGGCCGATGGCTGCTCCTTGCCTTTGGTACATGCAAGGAGAATGACCACAAAGAAAAGGAACAATGTTGCGACGTAAGGTCGGTTACTAAGCCCCGTTTGCTTCTTCGCCATAATAGAGCTCATGCTCAGCTCCATGTCTCAAAACTAACTATTGACTTCACTGGCAAACCGAAGACACGCAGCGCCGAGGTTTGTTCGGCGTAGAGATTGGAGTAGCCGACGCTTTGGCTCTGAAACCCCGGATACAGACGTCGGCTTCAATGGGCTGACCCGATCTTCATCGTGCATTTGTCGGCCAGATACGCCCAAACCCGCCTTGCGCCCTCGCCTTGCTTCAGCCTGACAACCGATCCGGATCCGCTGTCAGTTCCGCCAGCGAAATGCAGAACCAAATATTCGCCGGTGCGCTCTGCGTATGTGAGGTGATCAAGATTTATTATGCGGCCGTCCGGCGTGCTGACTAGATTCATAGTCAGGACTCAACTATCAGGTCTCGAATAGGCGCACAACGCAAAAAGAAGTCCTTATGAGTTTCGTATCTACCTCTGGCGACTTAAATTGCGCGTAGCAGTCACGCTGCTCGAATCGGCCGAAGCGGCGTTGCGTGCAACCCGCCGCTCAAACGTTACTGCCGCTCCACTTAAGCTTTTGCCGGACGACACTGAAGAACGAGGCCTCTGGCAACGACGCCAGCGGAAGTGTTTTTCTGGCTTTGCGGATCGTGACCATTGACCCTCGCTCGACATGGATCGGCTTACGGCCGTCCAGCGTTAGGAAGACCGGATAATCTGGATCACTTGCTTCGATTTCGATTATTGATCCTTGAGCGACAATGATCGATCGATTCGTGAGAACGTGCGGACAAATCGGTGTGATAACAAAAACACCGGACTCAGGATCAAGAATCGGTCCACCAGCCGACAGCGAGTAAGCCGTCGAACCGGTGGGCGTTGCCACAATCAAACCGTCGGCATTGAACTCAGTAAGCGGCTCGCCGTTGACTCGGGTGCGCAACAAGACCAGGCGCGACAGTTCACCGCGACTTAGCACGGCATCGTTCAGTGCGATCATTTTGCGTGTTCTTTTGTCGCCAAGGGTAACTCGAGCCTCCAGTAGCGCCCGCTGGCTGAAATTGATCCGGTCTTTCGCAATGCATTCCACGGCTTCCCGATATGTTGACGAACTTGCGCAGGTTAGAAACCCAAGTGAACCGACGTTGATACCGAAGATTGGCTTGATGTTTTCGCCAAGCTGACCAACTACGCGCAGTATGCTTCCGTCACCCCCAGCTACCACCAGGAGATCCGCCGTAGCTCCCAATTCCGTGAGCGAGTGTCCCGACTTTTTTCCGGCAAATCGAGCGGTTTCCTTTTCGAAGAGCACCGAGATTGAAAGCCGGCCGAACTCCTGGGCAATTGCATTGATCAGCTCAGCAACCCCTGGTTTCCCCGTGTGAGCTATTAAGCCGATCGTTTTCGCATGCATGCAAAAAATTCCTGATTTCCGTCAGCTCCTTTAATGGCAGACGGAACGACACCAGTTACCACATGTCCCAGCTGCGTGACAAACGCGACAATCTTGTCTTGTGCCTTTTGGTGCAAGGTCGGATCACGAACAATTCCGCCTTTTCCCACGTCGGAGCGTTGCAACTCGAACTGTGGTTTGATCAGGGTGAGAATCACTCCAGTTGAGGTTATCAAATCGAACGCGTTCGGCAGGACCAGGGTCAACGAGATGAAGGAAACATCGATCACGCAAATGTCGACAAGTTCGGGAATCTGCTCACGTGAGAGCGAACGTGCATTGACTTTTTCGAGAACAATCACCCGTGGATCGTTGCGGAGCTTCCAATCCAACTGACCTTGGCCGACATCCACCGCATAAACCTTACAGGCGCCACGCTGCAACATGCAGTCGGTAAAGCCGCCGGTTGAAGCGCCGATATCCAGCGCCTTCTTTCCATCCACATCGATGTTAAAATGATCGAGAGCGGCTTCCAACTTCAGTGCGCCTCGCCCGACGTATTTTCGCATCGATTTCACTGTGATCGCCGCCTCTTTATCGAGAAGCTCTGAAGTCTTTGCCGCAACCCGAGTGCCGACGATCACCTCACCAGCCATTATTGCTCGTCGCGCTTGCTCTCGGCTTGGGAAGAAACCCTTTCCAACGAGAAGCTGATCAAGCCGTAATTTCTTCGGCATCTTTTCTTCCGGAGTTATTGGTCCAGCGCCAGACCTCGATGATCGACGTTCGGAGAGCTTCTCCGGCTTTCCTTAACTGAGCCATTGTAATGCAGAGTGGCGGCATAAGAACAACCACATTCCAAATTGGTCTGGTTAGCAGGCCGTGGCGCCGCGCTTCGATGCAAGTGGCTGCGGCCATCTCGGCGCGCGAGGTTTCTATTCCGGCAATAAATCCGCATTGGCGCACTTCGCTTACGCAAGGAACCTCCTTTAAACCGGCAAGTGCCGAGCTGAGGTAGCGGATTTTCGGCTCCAGAGCTTCCAAAACGCGCTCATTTTCAAAAAGCTCCAAGCTGGCTTTGGCCGCAGCGCAACCCAAGGCATTTCCCGTGTAGCTATGGCCGTAGGCGAGCGCTTTACCGTCGGCGACCGAGCCGTCGAACGCAGAAAACAGTTTTTCTGAAATTACAGTAATAGCGAGCGGAAGATACCTTCCAATCAATCCTTTACCTAGAACCAGGATGTCCGGAATCACGCCTTCATGTTCGCTTGCAAACATTCGCTCCGTCCGGCCAAAGCCGGTCATCACTTCGTCGACAATTAAAGCGTATCGGTCCGACTACACCAGTCTCTGACGGCTCGTAACGTGCCAGATGTCCAAACACGCATTCCCGCCGCCCCTTGGATAGGCGGTTCGATAACCACAGCAGCAATCTTCGCTATCTCGGCTGGGGTAAGCGCCGACAGGGTATTGAAATCTGAGACTTGGATTGCAGGAAAGTTCCACCGAGACGATCTGGTTTGGAACATCGAGGCAGCACCCAGGCTGGCGGCACCAGCAGTATCGCCATGATAGCCGCTTCGAAAGGCGATAAACTGATATCGTCTTGAGCGGCGCAGCCGCCAGTACTGATCGGCAACTCTTATAGCCACTTCAATTCCCGTTGAGCCATCATCGGAGAAAAAAACTTTGGTCAACGGCGTGTCCGGGAAAAGAGCCACGATCGCCTGCGCGAATTCGATAGCCGCGGGGTTCATACAGCCGAGAAATGAAGTGTGCGCCACGCGGCTGAGCTGACGGCGGATAGCCGCGTTGATGTGCGGGTGATTGTGGCCATGGATGTTTGTCCAGATCGATGAATTACCATCGATGTATTCGCGGCCGTTGCTATCGCGCAGCAATGCGCCGCGGCCTTCGACCAAGACCAGCCGTTCATGTTCCGGAGCGCACCATTCGCGCATGTCGGTGAATGGATGCCAGACAAACCGCTTGTCAGCGGCAATCAGTTCTCCCGTGTTCCACTCAGGCATGAACGTGTAGTCATCTGGTGCGGTCGTCGCGCTGCGCCGACGGAACGCCGGGACGCGGCGACCCTAACTCCATTTCATCGGCAAGCAATTTCTCGACCGAAGCAACGTCATCGGCCGAAGCGCGTCGTCGCTGATATTTTCGCGCGAGAATTTCTTTCAACGCCAACAGGTCCTCCAGTAACGGGCGCTCATAATAGATCCACTCAAGATCGCCCGCAGTCTTGGCTTGGAACTTCCACGCGCCCCCGAATTTCGTGGCTCGAACTTCACGCTTGGTCCCATGCTGATCCTTGTGCGTCCATATGTGTTGACTCGGCATTGCGGTAACACCTTACATTAGCAGGCTTGAAAGACGTAGCTAAACTGGCGCTCTATTTTATCGCGATCGTCGTTGCTGGAGCAGTCCTTGCTCCATTTCTCTTTTGGTCAGCCCAGTCGCTTGCAGCCCACGGTGTCTTTTCGTTTCTGGCAAAGTACGATTTCGAAACGTTCTTCCATCGCGCCATTCTGATGGCTGCTGCGCTGTTACTCTGGCCCTTTCTGCTAATTAGCCACGTACGTGGCATGGCTGATGTGGGTCTTGCACCCAATCCGCGTTGGGGCCGCGATCTCTGCGCTGGTGTTGTTCTCTCGGCGATTCCCCTACTCTGTTGCGGCGCTTTGCTCATTGCACTTCATGTTTATTCATTTCGGCACATCTTTGCCTGGTCACGCTTTGGTAAACTGCTTGCTGCTTCAATCGCTGTTCCATTCATCGAAGAGGCGTTCTTTCGGGGAATCGTTTTAGGCGTTCTCCTGAGGACAGGTCGAAAGTACCTGGCGATCCTTGCCGTTTCCGCGCTCTTTGCTGCTGTCCATTTTTTGAAAGCTCCGGAACAAACATCGGCCGTCGTAACATGGAGCTCAGGCTTAAATTCGATTGCGCATTCGTTTGGACGACTGAGCAACCCGATGATGGTAGCGTCCGCGTTTGCGACGTTATTTCTTATCGGCTGTATTCTCGCGGATGCGCGCGTGCTTACGCGTTCCTTATGGTTATCGATTGGACTTCATGCAGGATGGATCTTTGGGAGCGGCACTTTTAGCTTGCTGGCGCGTCGGCAAACGTTGGCCCTCCCATGGCTGGGAAAGAATCTGCTTGTTGGAATCATCCCGTTGGCCATAGCCACATTCACTTGGATACTCATGCGGACCTGGCTGAAATATGATCGCCCCTCAAAGGTTTGAGCTCCTGGAAGCGGCCGTATCGCTTCTCTATCCACCGGTCTGCACAATCTGTGGGACAAGCATTCGAGCTGGCGAGTATCTTTGCGATCAATGCGAAGCAAAAGCCGTTCGCATCAGCGCGCCATTTTGCGAGAAATGCTCGGAACCATTCGACGGCTCCATCAAAGGCGCATTTACATGTGCCAACTGCGCCCATCGGACAATTTACTTCGAGGCGGCCGTGGCCGCATACCGCGGTCGCGGTATTGTTCGCCAGATTGTTCACGAATTTAAATACGGGCGCCACATTCACCTGCGCCATCTTGTAGCGCGTTGGCTGCATGCTGCGCTGGACGATGAACGGCTGTGCGGCCATCGATTCGACGTCGTGGTGCCGGTGCCGCTACATCCCGCCCGGCAACGAGAACGCGGATTTAATCAGGCCAGCCTGCTTGTAGAATTGCTAAGCGCGCAGACCGCGATTCCTCCCAAACCGCTGCTCGAACGCACTCGGTACACCACGACACAAACTGCACTTGATCGTTCGGAACGCATGGAAAATTTGCATAACGCATTTCGTTTACGAAAAAACGCGAACGTGCGAGGTTTGCGGGTGTTGTTAGTCGACGATGTTCTTACCACAGGCTCCACGTTGAACGAGTGCGCGCGGGTTTTGAAACGCGCGGGGGCGTTCTCCGTTCACGCAGCCACGGCAGCACGCGCATAAGTCTCATGGCAATCTTTAAGAAGCCAGCAATCAAGGCGGAAGCCGGCAAGAAGCGAGAAATTCCCCGCGGCCTTTTTCAGAAGTGTCCCGGCTGTTCGGAAGTCGTGCCGGAAATCGAACTGGCGCAAAATCAACGTGTCTGTCCACGCTGCGACCATCACTTTGCAGAACCTGCTAAGGAGCGGATTCAAAATCTGCTCGATCCCGAAACTTTTGTAGAGATGGATGCCAACTTGAAATCCGTGGACGTCTTGCGTTTTCAGGGGATGGCTACTTATAAAGACCGGCTCAAGAAGTATCAGGAGAGCACCGGACTCTTCGATGCTGTGACCAGCGGGTATGGAATTCTTGACGGCTACAAGGTGGCGATCGCCGTGATGGATTTCGGTTTTCTCGCTGCGACCATGGGATCAGTGGTTGGCGAGAAAATTACGCGGACGATCGAATATGGCACGGCCCAGCGTTGCGCGGTCGTCATCGTTGCTGCCTCCGGCGGCGCGCGCATGTACGAGGGGATGTTAAGCTTGATGCAAATGGCTAAAACAAGCGGCGCGCTTGCGCGTCACGCAGAAGAAAAGCTGCTGTACATTTCTGTTCTCACGAACCCGACGACTGCCGGCGTGATGGCCAGCTTTGCTTCGTTAGGCGACGTAATTATCGCCGAACCAAAAAGCATGATCGGTTTCGCCGGACCACGCGTGATTAAGGAAACCACGCATCAGGACCTGCCGGAGAGATTTCAAACCGCGGAATTTCTGCAGGAACACGGTTTGATCGACATGATTGTGCATCGGAAAAAACTGCGCGAAGAAATAAGCCGATTGCTTGGTTACTTCGCTGTCGCGGCGTGAAGGTGCGAGGGGCCTTGGTGCCGCGACCTTGCCTATCATACAAAGAGGCGCTCGCCTGGCTTTACAGCCTCCAGCGCTTCGGGATCAAGCTCGGGTTGGAAAACACGCAACGGTTGCTCGACAAATGTTGTAGTGGCGTTTGTGCCAAACGGCCGGCGCTCGCTGCGGCGAGCGTCTCCACACCTTGCGTGATCCACGTCGCCGGCACAAACGGTAAAGGCTCCGTTTGCGCCATGATCGATTCGATCTGTCGCGCGCAAGGATATCGGACCGGCCTCTTCACATCCCCTCACCTCATCACTTTCCGCGAAAGGATTCGTGTTAATGGCGAAATGGTTTCCGAGGACGCAGTTGCCGATGGATTGACCACGATTCGCAATCTGGTCGCCGATTGGGATCCGCATCCGACTTTTTTTGAAGTCACGACTGCACTCGCGCTAAAATATTTTTCTGAGGCAAACGCCGATGTGATTATTCTTGAGACTGGAATTGGCGGTCGCCTCGATGCAACGAATGCCATTCAATCTGATGTCGCAGCCATTACGCCAATCGATTTAGATCATGAAGAATGGCTGGGAAACACGCTTGCTGAAATCGCCAGTGAAAAGGCGGGAATCATCAAGCCCCGAATTCCGGTTGTTTGCGCCTCGCAGCGACCCGAGGCTGAGAAGGTGATTCGCACACGCGCCGCCGAGTGCGAAGCGCCACTGCAATTTGTAACTGAATCTTACGACGGTTCGCCAATCGCGTTGCGTGGTCATCTTCAAAAACAGAACGCCGCGATGGCGATCGCTACAGTTCGCGCCGCAAAGATTGCGGTCGACAACTCGACGATTGCGCGCGGACTTGCCACTATCGATTGGCCCGCTCGTTTTCAGAGCTGGGACGAGCGCACAATCATCGATGGCGCGCATAACCCAGCTGCTGCGCGCATGCTCGCCGAAACGTGGCGCGAAATTTTTGGCGATCAAAAGGCGACGCTGATTCTTGCAGTTCTGTCCGACAAAAATTTGCGCGGCATCTGTGAAGCGCTCGCGCCAATTGCTGATTCAGTTTTTCTTCCCAGGATTCGAAGCCAACGCGCAACTGCCCCGGAAATGCTGGCAAAGATTTTGGCTAACAGCACGCCGCCACTCCCCTACTCTATCACTCCGTCTATTGATGAGGCATTGGCGCGCGCGCGCGTGAAACGAAACCTGATTTTGATCACGGGCTCGCTGCATTTCGCCGGGGAAGTTCTCGCCCATTTGCGCGGCGAACCCGCCGCCTTTGAAGAATGCGAACAGTGAGTTCAGGGTACGAAGTGGAATGATCGGATGGCAACTAGAGAACAGCTAAGAAGTCGGAGGCGCGCATACTATCTACGGCACCGCGATCGTCTGCTCCGTGAATTCAAGGAGCGTAGAGCTCAACAGGACAAAGGAACCCAAGCGGAGTACATGAAAGCCTACTACACTGCAAACAGAGAAAGAATTCGCGCACGCCAAAGGGAATATTGGGAGAAGAACAAGGTTAGATTGAATCGGACCAATTCCGAGCGTCGCAAAGCGGGCCTGATAAAAATCGATAAAGATCGCAAACGAGAATGGAAACGTCGTCAACGTCGCGAGCGACCGGACGTGTTTCGAGAGCAGCAGCGAAAGTACC
>QHMR01000132.1 GCA_003217875.1 Verrucomicrobiota bacterium | reverse complement strand
GAGAAATCGCTCCAGCCGGTATTCATTCCTGCGGAGCCGCCGCAACTTGGCCGGCGAGAAGTACACCAGGAATTTGCCACAGAACTGACGCACCTCTCCCTCACGTGGCACATTCCAGAGGTCACGAGCCCCGATGTACCGGCGCTCGACCTGCTCTCGACCATTTTGGGCGACGGGCGCAGCTCGCGGTTGTACCGGCGCGTTCGCGAAGAGGCGGGTCTGGCGTTCAGCATATCTGCGTTTTCCTACACGCCGGGCGATCCCGGTCTGTTTGGCATCGATGCTACCGTCGACCCAAAGAAACGCGATGCAGCCGAGCAACTAGCTTTGCGCATCGTGGACGAGATAAAACAGACTGGCGTCACAGCGGAGGAATTGGCGAAAGCAAGAAAAATCACTCTCAGTCATCATCTCGGAGCACTTACCACCATGCGTGGCCAAGCTTCAGACATCGGCTCGAACTGGTTACTTACGCGCGATCTGAATTTCAGCCGGCATTATCTTGATGCCGTCCAAAAAGTAACGCTGGAGGACATCAAGCGCGTCGCGGCGACCTATTTGACCGAAAACAATCTGACCGTCATCTCGTTGAATCCAAAGGGTTCGCTGGCCGCCAAAACCGTGGGCGCGAAGTCGACAGCGGCGGGTGAGATTCAAAAATTTGACTTACCAAACGGACTGCGAGTGCTGGTGCGTGAAGATCCTCGATTGCCACTCGTCGGGATGGGCGCAGTTTTTCGCGGCGGTCTTCTCGCCGAGACACCGGAGACAAATGGCATCACGCGTTTGATGGCGAAGGTGCTGTTGAAGGGAACGAAGACGCGCACTGCCGAGCAAATCGCCAACGAGATCGAAGCAGTCGGCGGTTCTATTTCGAGTGACGCCGGTAACAACAGCTTCAGCGTGTCGGTCGACGTCATGAAGCCAGATGTGAAATTGGGCTTGGATCTGCTTTCGGACGTCTTGCTCAATGCCACGTTCCCAGAAAAAGCGATCGCGCGCGAAAAGGAAATTCAGCTCGCCGCGATCCGGCAGGAGGAAGAGCAATTGACTTCGGTGGCACGCAACATCATGCGACAGGCGCTCTTTTCCCAGCATCCTTATGCGCTGCGGTCAAACGGTTCGATCGAGTCTATCCAGGGGTTGACGCAAAAAGATTTACTGGAGTTTCGTGATCGTTATGTGGCCGCCAGGAACAGCGTCATTTACATCTTTGGTGACGTCAAAGCGTCCGAAGTAAAAGAACTCGTAGAGCGAACGCTTGGCAAGATGAAGCCTGGCGCCCTTGCGTTGACTGATGCAAAACCTTCAATGCCGCTGGGCAAACCGGAAACTGTGGAAAGCCGCAAAGACAAAGCGCAAGGCGTGATCATGGTCGGGTTCCGCGGCGCGAGCCTCTCGAGCCCTGATCGTTATGCGCTGGAATTGATCGATGAGGCGAGCAGCGACCTCGGCTCGCGCTTTTTCATCCGTATTCGCGAACAAATGGGGCTGGCGTATTATGTCGGTGCCAGCCAGATGCAGGGCCTGGTGCCGGGACTGTTCGCATTTTATCTCGGCACCGATCCGCAGAAGATCGAGGCGGTGAAAGCCGCGTTACTCGATGAAATCCACAAGCTCGCTAACGACGGTCTTACGCCACAGGAATTAGAGCGAGCCAAGAAGAAATTGATTGGACAGCAGGAGATCGCCAATCAAAGCAATGACGCGTTCGGTTATCACTGCGCGCTGGACGAGCTGTACGGATTGGGCTTCGATTATTACAAACGCCTCGAACACGACGTGAACGCCGTGACGCTTGATCAGATTAAAAAAGTTGCCGCGAGATATTTTCGCGATCAACCGTATGTATTGGCAACGGTGCGACCGCCAGAAGGCTCCGCAGGCGCGAAACAGAAGTAAGCCATGGCTGAAGTCCAAAAAACGACACAGAGCGGGGAGATGTCCCAGCGTTTCATTGAATTTGTCGTGATGCATGCGCAAAACGCCGCGCTTTTTCTCGGCCAAATTCCAAATCCAAAGACCGGCGAAGGCGAAGTGAACCTGGACCTCGCCAGGATGTTTATCGATCAGCTCGCCATGATTCAGGAAAAAACGCGCGGCAATCTCACGAGCGAAGAGACAAAAGTATTGAGCAACGCGCTTTCCAATTTGCAGATGGCATACGTGGAAGTCGCGCGAACAGAGCCTGCTCGCCGTGGCGAGGCCGCGCCAGAGACGGCTGCGCAACCGGAGACGCCGGAAGCTGCCTCACCAAAAGCGACCGAACAACCATCAGGCAAGACCGAGCAATCGGCGCCGGTTAAATCGAGCGAGCCCGAGGCAGAATCGCGAAAGAAATTCACTAAGAGCTACGGACCGTAGCTCGATTCGACTTCGCAAAAATTATTCTCGTGGTGTATTTCGCCGCGATTTTGACGTCTGCGTCTGTAATGGAACTAGGCACAAAGGCACGGTGTGGGGATCGCATACTTGGAGCTCTATTCCTATGCGAACGAACTGGAATCGCGGATAAGGACCCCTCGAATCGCGACGATCCGAAATGGTTACAGACCTAACGAGACGATGCCGCTGATCGCGGGTCCTCGCGCGCGACAGCTCATCTACTTTGATCGTCTTGCCCTAGCGGCTGCTGGTGCGCGAGGTGGGAGTCGCGCTTGGGCGGGCTCTTGCCCGTGCGGTTTTACGCACGGTGATTGTTCCCTGCCCTGGAGCGGGAGTGGGTGATGCTTCGGCATATTTTTTTGTAGATGGCCAGATCAGACGCCACGGTTGAGTTTTAATCGTCTCGCTGAATTGCTTGATGTTTTGGCCGGCCGGCTCGAGCTCGATAGTCGCCACCTTTAGTTTCTCTGAGGAACTCCGCAGGTTTCGCAGCGTCACCTCGATGTTGTCATTCTCCGTAAGACTGGTGCTGATCTTTTCGATGTTGGTAAGCGAATGCGAGAGCGCGCTCTCGGGCGCGGTCAGATCGGAAAGATGTTCGCCGAATGTCTTGAACTGGGTGAGAGCGAGGTTCAACTCGGAATTTTCATCGGTGAGACGATTGAGATTTTGGGCAGTCTGCTGAAGGTCTTTCATCGTATTGGTCGCTTCGGCAGCGACCGGTTTGATCACTTCGAGCATTTTCGCCGCAGCTTCGCCCAGATCGGGAGTGCGCTCGCCAGCGAACATCTCGCCATCCTTTGCGCGGCCAGAGGTTTCGGTCCCCTGCGTGATATCGATGGCCATGTCGCCGAGTAATCCAAGCTGCATCAGTCGCGCCCTGGCATCGCGATAGACCTTCGCGTTCTTGTCCACTTGTACATCCACGCGCACTTCGAATCTCGGTTTGCCCGGCGTGGCAGTTGGGCTCGGATTCGCGTTTGCTTCGGCGGCGTGAATTGCCGCCTCTGCTTGTTCCGCCTGTTTCTCTTCCTTGGGCGACACCGGCGAATACAATTTTTGGACCTGACCAATCTTGCGGCCTGCCAGCATCTCCGGCGCGCCTTGTTTTATGCCCGCAACGTTATCAAAATAGATCTTGTAGGTCACCAGCGGCCTGAACAACCCGGGCGCGCCGAGCAAAACCAAAAGGAAGGCCACCACCGCGATCGTCCCGATCACGAGCAGGCCGGTCATGATTTCATTTCTTTGTAATTGCATCGAGGCTGCCTTCCAGAATGGGACCTTCGGTGCTCCCGCTCAAAAACTGGGCGACCACCGGATTTTTCGATTGTTTGAATTTTTCGCGTTCGGCTTCTTCAATGATTTTGCCCTGATACAACATACCCATTCGCGTGGCGATGCGAAAGGCGCTGTCCATTTCGTGCGTGACAGTGATGGATGTCACTTTCGATTTTTCACTGAGGCTAATGATCAATTCGTCGATCACCGAGGCAATGACCGG
Organism: Verrucomicrobiota bacterium; assembly: GCA_003217875.1. Taxonomy (GTDB): domain Bacteria; phylum Verrucomicrobiota; class Verrucomicrobiia; order Chthoniobacterales; family UBA10450; genus Udaeobacter. The sequence goes on along the minus strand of QHMR01000132.1, from coordinate 9,322 downwards.
GTCGAGCCCGGCGGAGGGCTCGTCGAGAAGGATCAATTCGGGCTCCAGCACCAGCGCGCGCGCCAGGGCCACGCGTTTTTTCATCCCGCCGCTCAGTTCCTCCGGCAACAGGTCCTTGGAATCCTTCATGCCGACGAGGTCCAGTTTTTCATCGACGATCTTGTCGATCTCTGCGCGCGATTTATCTGTGAGCTCTTCGAGCGGCAGGGCAACATTGTCGCGAACCGTGCGCGAACTCAGCAGCGACGAATATTGGTAGACCATGCCAATGTGTCGTCGCACTTGCTGAAGCTTTCGGCGCGGCAGCCGCGTAATTTCGAATTGCTTAAAAAAAACTGAGCCGGAAGTAGGCCGAAGCGTGCCGAGGATCAGGCGTAATATCGTGCTTTTTCCGCTGCCAGTCTGGCCCATGATCACCAGACGCTCCTCTGGCTCGACCTTAAGCGAAAAGCCGTTGAGCACTTTTTTTTCTTCAAATTGCATGCACGCGTCGCGCAACTCGACCATGTGCTTGGGGGTGGTCATGTCGGGTAGAATGTGGTGTAGACAATGTTGTATAGCGTATCGAATCCGATCACCGCAGTGATCGCAGTCACGACGCTGGACGTTGTGGAAGTGCCAACCCCTGCGGCGCCGCCTTTCACGGTCAATCCCCGGTAACACGCAATCGCGGCGATGAGCAGCCCAAACATAAAACTTTTCAAAATGCCGGTGATGATATCGCGAATAAGCAATGAATCTTTCACAAGATCGAGAAAATAGGGGAACGCGATGCTGAAGTACGCCTTACAGATCAGGCTGCTGGCAAATATGGCGGCGATATTCGAAACCGTGGACAGACATGGCATCAACAGAAAAAGCGCCAGCATCCGCGGTGCTACGAGGAAACGCAGCGGCCCAATGCCCATTGCTTCGATCGCTTCGACTTCCTCGGACACCTGCATTGTGCCGAGCTCGGCAGTGAAAGCAGCGCCGATCCGTGCTGCCAGCATGATGCCCGTGAGAAGAGGCCCAAGCTCGCGCGTAAAACCGATTGCCACCAATCCAGGAATCAACCGTTCTGTTCCAAAGCGTTGCAACTGATAACCGGTTAGCAGCGCCATGGTTAGCCCGAGGAAAAACGACACGAGTCCCACAAGCGGCACTGAATCCACACCGGCGCGTTGGGTGTGCCGGAAAAAGCTGACGGCACGAAACGGCACCCGCCCGTGCTGAATGCGTTCCAACGTCTCCTCGAAGGTATTCACGATGAACCAAAACACGCCGCCGACTTCACGCAGAAAATTGCGTGCGAGCTGGCCGATTCCCTGGGCAACCATAAGAGGCGGATTAGCGTTTGCCATGGCCGACAAAAGTCGCCTTACTTGCGCCACACGGCAAAGGGCAAAGTTCGGCGCGGGAAAGCGATGCGAGGACGCATCGCACTCCAAAGCACTTTGTGCGAAATTTCAGGGAAAGCTGATTCTGTTTTCGCGGTAGCTTTGGGAGTGCGCGCGCGTTCTCGCGCCGCTTTGATTTAGTGCGAATATCAACAAGACCGATGGCTATTCTGGCCAACTTAGCGGTCGCTTATGAGTTACGTTTCAATAACGAATTGCTTCTTTGCCATCGCGCTATTTAGTGCCGGGGCGCCGCCGCTTGCCAACGAGCAACAAACCTCCCCCAAGGCGTCAAACGAGGCGCCAATTGATCAGCGAAAAATGCAAAACGAGAAATTCGGGCTGGTGATCCACGGCGGCGCCGGAACGATCGAGCGCAGCAAAATGACGCCGCAAAAAGAACACGAATATCGCGCTGGGCTCGAACGCGCGCTAAGGGCTGGTTACGAAATTCTCAAGCGCGGCGGATCGAGTCTCGATGCTACGGAATCGGCCGTGCGCGTCCTCGAAGATGATCCTCACTTCAACGCCGGCAAAGGGTCTGTGTTTACAAGCGCTGGCACCAACGAGATGGACGCCGCAATCATGGACGGGAAAACGCTTGCCGCCGGCGCGGTCGCTGCCCTCAAGCATGTGAAGAATCCAATAAGCCTCGCGCGGCTTGTCATGGAAAAATCCGGACACGTAATGATGGATGGCGAGGGCGCGGAAGCGTTCGCGAGGGAAAACGGGATTGAACTGGTGGATCAGAAATACTTTTTCACGCAGGAGCGATGGGAGGCTTTGCAGAAAATTAAAGCGGCTGAAAAGGACCGCACGGGCGGTGCCGGAAAAGCAGTTTTCATTACCGATCAAGATCGACATGGCACCGTGGGCGCCGTTGCGCTGGACAAAAATGGAAATCTGGCCGCAGCAACTTCAACCGGCGGCACCACAAATAAGCGACCGGGCCGTGTCGGCGACACGCCGGTCATCGGCGCGGGAACTTATGCCAACAATGCGACATGCGCCGTTTCCGCAACGGGCGATGGTGAATATTTTATTCGAGCTTCAGTCGGGAATAATATTTCGGCGCTGATCGAATATCGCGGAATGTCACTCAAGGATGCCGCCCAAGTGGCTCTCGACAGGGTGGCGAAACTTGGTGGCACGGGCGGCTTGATCGCAATCGATCGCGAGGGCAGCATCGCGTTGCCGTTTAATACCTCGGGAATGTATCGCGGGTACGTCTATCCAAACGGCAAGTTTGTCGTGGAGATTTACAAATAGAACGTCGTGAATCGTTAAATCTTTACATCGTTGAATCGACGAATCGCGATTCACGAGTACTCGAAATCTCGCCTCCCGTGCTCCCGCCTTTCACCGTCGTTATTCCGTGCTTCAACGAACAAGCACGCATTGGTGAAACGCTCCGCGTTACGCTCGAATATCTCACTGCGAACGCTCCGGAAAGTGAATTAATTGTCGTTAACGACGGATCGACCGATGAAACGGGCGCAATCGCACGCAAAATTTTAGGAGAGACGAATCTTCAGACTCGTTTGCTCGAAAATTTTCCAAATCGCGGGAAGGGCTCTGCGGTTCGCTCCGGATTGCTTGCCGCGCGAGAACCGATCGGGCTTTTTTCTGATGCGGATCTTTCCACGCCGCTCGAAGAGACGCCGAAGCTGATGGAGCCTATTGCAAAAGGTGAAGTTGATATTGCGTTCGGTTCGCGCGCGCTGGACCGCAGTTTGATCGGCATTCACCAACCCTGGCAGCGAGAACAAGGCGGCCGCGTTTTCAATCTTCTCGTTCGCGTCGCAACCGGTCTCCCATTTTGGGACACGCAATGCGGGTTTAAGGCATTTCGGCTCGACGTTTGTCGACCGATTCTGGAGGCGGCACGGGTTAAAGGCTTCGCCTTCGACGTAGAGCTGCTCCTTCTCGCGAAGCGCGGTGGATTGCGCATTCGCGAGATTCCGGTCCGCTGGAACCACGCTCAAGGAAGCAAGGTTAGTTTTTTCCGCGATAGCGTGCGGATGTTGCGCGAAGTAATCGCGCTCAGCGCGCAGGCATAGCCGCTTCGCCGTACGAAGCGCTCATTGGGTGTTTTTCGAATCTAAACGCCAGCGTCTTATAAAGAAGCGCGGCGACAGGAACGCGATAACTTTCCTTTCGCGCGCCTGCATCTAAATTAACTGTCCCAGTTTTTGTTTTCCATGCAGTCCTACCGATTTCATCCCGCCGTTGCGCGGTGGTTCGAGCAAACGTTCGGCTCACCGACCGAACCGCAACTGCGCGGCTGGCCTGCAATACAATCCGGTCGGCACGTCGTGATTTCTGCCCCGACGGGTTCCGGCAAAACGCTTGCGGCATTTCTTGCTTCACTGGATGTGCTGTTCCGCGAAGGCGTCGAGGCCGATTTGCCGGATGAAACGCAGGTGGTTTACGTGTCGCCTCTCAAAGCGTTGAGCAACGATATCCGTAAAAATCTGCAAGAGCCTCTCGCTGGAATCCGCGCGTTGTTCGGCGAAACAAATGGGCGCGAGATCGATGTGCGCGCCGAAGTTCGCACGGGTGATACGACTGCCGCGCAACGGCAAGCGCTTATCAAGAAGCCGCCGCACATTCTCGTTACGACGCCGGAATCCCTCTACCTGCTACTCACTTCCGATTCCGGGCGACGCATACTGAGCACCGTACGAACGCTGATCTTGGATGAGATTCACGCGGTGGTAGATGACCGGCGCGGCGCGCACCTCGCCCTGAGCGTCGAACGTTTGGCCGCCCTGACGAAATCCGCCTCAGGCGGACCGCTGCAGCGAATCGGTTTATCTGCAACGCAGAAACCGATCGAAGAAGTTGCGCGTTTTCTTGTCGGTACTCGTGCGGTGGATGACGCCGGCAATCCTGATTGTGAAATCATAGACATCGGTCATCGCCGTGAGCTGGACCTGGGTATCGAACTTCCTGGTTCTCCGCTCGAAGCGGTAATGTCGAATGAAGTTTGGGAGGAAATTTACCGTCGGCTCGCGGAATTGATTCAGGCGCACCGCACGGCCTTGGTTTTCGTTAACACGCGCCGGATGGCCGAACGCGTGACGCATCATCTCAGCGAACTGCTTGGCGCGGACTCGGTCACATCGCATCACGGAAGTCTCTCCGCGAAATTACGTCTCGACGCGGAAGATCGATTGAAGCGCGGTGACTTGAAAGCCCTCGTCGCTACGGCTTCGCTGGAGTTAGGAATCGACATCGGCTCGGTTGATCTCGTGTGCCAGCTCGGCACCACACGCTCAATCGCCACGTTGCTCCAACGAGTGGGTCGCGCCGAACACAGGCGTGGTGGTTTGCCAAAAGGGCGCATCTTCCCCTTGAGTCGCGATGAACTGATCGAATGTGCGGCATTGCTCCGCTGCGTTCATCGCGGCGAGCTTGATCGCCTCATCATTCCAGAAAAACCGCTGGATGTGCTCGCCCAACAAATCGTCGCCGCGGCGTCCACCGAGGATTGGGAGGAACCGAGGCTCTTTGAACTAATCCGCTGTTCATGGCCGTACCGAAATCTTACTCGCGAGGAGTTCGATAGTGCTGTCAAGATGCTCGCCGAAGGGTTCAGTACCAAACGCGGCCGGCGCGCGGCATTAATTCATCACGATGCAGTGAACCATCGTTTGCGCGGGCGCCGCGGCGCACGACTCGTTGCGCTTACCTCCGGTGGCGCGATTCCCGACAACGCTGATTATCGAGTAGTTCTCGAACCGTCGGAAACTTTCGTCGGTACAGTCAACGAAGACTTCGCCGTTGAAAGTCTGGCGGGCGACATATTCCAGCTTGGAAATACGTCATGGCGAATTTTGCGAATCAACTCCGGCATCGTTCGCGTCGAAGATGCGAAAGGTCAGCCGCCTGGAATTCCATTTTGGCTTGGCGAAGCGCCTGCGCGCACCGCTGAGCTTTCGCAAGCTGTTTCAAATGTTCGCGCGGAGATGGAAAAATTGCTCAGCGACGGGAAGGACGTTCGCGATTGGCTTGTCTCTGAAATGAAGTTGCCGACAGAAGCCGCTCAGCAAATCGCTGATTACTTCGCCGCCACTTATCGCGCGTTGGGTGCGCTTCCGTCACAGCAAATACTCGTGATGGAGCGCTTCTTCGATGAATCGGGCGGAATGCAACTTGTGTTGCATGCGCCTTTCGGCAGTCGAATCAATCGGGCCTGGGGTCTCGCGCTGCGAAAACGTTTTTGCCGTTCATTCAATTTCGAGCTGCAAGCGGCGGCCACGGACGACGCCATTGTGATTTCGCTTGGCACGCAGCATTCGTTTCCACTGGAGGAAGTCTTTCGTTATCTCAATTCCAAAACGGTTCGCGACCTGCTCATTCAAGCGTTGCTCGACGCGCCGATGTTCACCATTCGGTGGCGGTGGAACGCGACCCGGTCTCTAGCGGTGCCGCGTTTTCGCGGCGGCGCCAAAATCGCCGCCCCATTGCAGCGCATGGAATCGGAAAATCTTTTGGCCGCAGTTTTTCCAGATCAGCTTGCCTGCCTCGAACACATTGTAGGCGACCGCGAAATTCCGGATCACCCGTTGGTGAAGCAGACAATTGATGACTGCCTGACAGAGGCGATGGACATCGACGGTCTCGAAGAAGTTTTGCGCAAAATCGAGAAAGGCGAGATCCGCTGCATCGCGCGCGACCTGCCCGAGCCGTCGCCGCTCGCGTCTGAGATCCTAAATGCGCGGCCGTACGCGTTTCTGGACAACGCGCCGTTGGAGGAACGCCGCACCCAGGCGGTGTACACGCGGCGGGCTTCGGAAAGAAACGGCAGCGATGCCCTCGGAATTCTTGATGCGGCAGCAATCGACAAAGTGCACAAGGAAGCATGGCCCGAAGCGACAAATGCCGATGAATTACATGACGCGCTGATGCTTCTCGCGGCGATGACGGAGGATGAAGTGCAACGATCAGTTCGTCATGAAGGCAACGGCACAGCAGTGGAGCAATTACTTAATGAACTCGTCGCATCGAAACGGGTGGCGCGTCTTCGTGTTGGCGAGAAGCGTTTTTGGACTAGCGCCGAGCGGTTGCCGATGCTGCAAACAATTTATCCGGACGCCGGTGCCGATTCTCAGGTAACGGTGCCGGAATCTGCTCAGCGACAAAATTGGGACCGGTCGGCAGCGATTCGTGAATTGCTTCGCGGAAGAATTGAAGTTTCCGGTCCAATGTCGGTCGGGCAGCTGGAAAATATTCTTGGTCTTGCCCGATCGGAAATCGAAACGGCGTTGCTGGGACTTGAAAGCGAAGGTTTTGTTCTGCGCGGCAAATTCCACCCGAATACGACCGAGCAGGAATGGTGTGATCGGCGATTGCTCGCACGAATTCACAGGCTCACAATCGATCGGCTGCGGGCGGAGATTAAGCCGGTCTCGCTTCAGGATTTCTACCGATTTCTGTTTGCTTGGCAGCGCGCAGGTCCAGAACACCACGTGGAAGGCGCGGAAGGCTTGGAATCAGTTCTGGAACAACTCGATGGATGCGAGTTGCCTTTGGCGGCTTGGGAGTCGGCGATCCTTCCCGCGCGTGTTACCGACTACGATCCCGAGTGGCTCGATCGTCTTTGCTTTTCTGGGCGCGTCGGCTGGGGACGTTTGAGCACCCCGCAAAGTCCGAACGCGCGTGTTTCGGCGCCACTGCGGTCAAGCCCCATCGCGCTTTACCAGCGTGAGAATCTACACGACTGGCTGGTGCTTACTCAGCCGAATTCTGCCATTGAACTTTCGATCGTAAGCCACGCTGTCTTCGAGGCGCTCCAACGCGGTGGCGCGCTCTTTTTCGCTGAACTTGTCCGGCGAAGCGGTCTGCTACCTTCTCAAGTTGAAGAGGCCCTGTCGCAGCTTGCTGCACTCGGTCTGGTGACTTCAGATAGTTTCGATGGGTTGCGCGCGCTCCTCGTCCCGTCGAACAAACGCCCAACATTTGGCCGGAACATTGGAAAACGGCGGCGCAAAACAACTCTTGCGAGCATCGAGTTTGCGGGGCGCTGGTCGCTGCTCAAAACGGAGGTGACTTCGGTGCGATCAAGAAATGGCGCAGAAAGCTCCGCGCGCCAGGCTGCGATCGAAAAATTCGCGCGGGCATTGCTGCGCCGCTACGGCGTTGTGTTTCGCCGTTTGCTCGAACGCGAGAGTCTTGGCGTCAATTGGTACGACCTGGGGCGAATTTATCGCCGCTGGGAAGCGCGCGGCGAGATTCGCGGCGGCTATTTCGTAGGAGGAGTAAGCGGCGAACAATTCGCGCTGCGGGGAGCCATTGGCTTGTTGCGTTCCATACGCAAAGGGCCGTCAAATGGCGAGCTAATCACATTGAGCGCTGCGGACCCGCTGAATTTGCAAGGCATTCTGACGCCTGGACCGCGAATTGCCTCGCTCACTGCAAGTCGAATTTTGTTTCGCGATGGATTGCCCATTGCAGCGCTCGAGGCAGGGGAGATTCGTAAAGTCTCTGAAGCGGACGTTTCTGATTCGCAAATTGAAACCGCGCTTCGGGTAGGAAAGCTGCGCCCGTCGTTGCGGCCGTATTACAAGTAGAGCTCGCAAAGCTGCGCGGAGCTCGATGTTGATCTTCCGCGCAATCTGTCATCCTGAGCGAAGCGAAGGAACTCGCACGAGCCCAGTCAGCACGCTTTTCAATTTGCGCGCTCCAAACTTAGATTGTGAGGTCCCTCTCCGCTCTTCGCAGCTCGGGATGACAAGCCGCTATTTCTTAACGACCTCGGCGTTCTCAATCATGGCAATGCCGCCGCGTTCTGCGAGCTTGCCTTTCACAGTGATGTTTTTGCCGCAGTACTCTGCGAGCTGATCGTTAATTGGCTTGTGTTCGCCAACCACCAGATACGCTTTGCCCTCGCTCACGATACCAACCGGCCCGCCGCTTTTGATGCACTTGGCCCCGCAGGACTGGCCATGCTTTTCGCCCACGGCGTTATGATCGACGTAGCACATCATATCGACCACTTCGCCGGTCACTTCTTTCGAAGCAGCCGTGTCATCGCCGTGCTCGTGTTCCTGCGCGATCGCCAGCGGCGCGCACGCCAGAGCTGCAATGAAGGTCGCAGTCAATGCAACTCTCCACACAGTAGGTTTATTGTTTGTTGAATTAATCATGGGACAAATGTGGGCTGTCGGCTCTGCTGGTCAATAGCGCGGAGGATCGAGGGGACGTTCGTTTAGGCGCCCTACCTTTGCTTTTCAATTAGATCCGCGAACTGATCGAAAAAATATGAGGCATCATGTGGGCCGGGCGCGGCTTCGGGATGATATTGCACGCTGAAGATCGGCAATTCCCTGTGGCGCATTCCCTCCACCGTGCCGTCATTCAAATTGATGTGCGTTATTTCCACATCCGAAGGAAGCGACTCTGCGTTGACGGCGAATCCGTGATTTTGCGCCGTGATGGCCACTTTGCCGCTGCGCAAATCCTTTACCGGTTGGTTAGCGCCGCGATGGCCGAATTTTAATTTGAACGTCGAGCCGCCGAACGCGAAGCCGAGGATTTGATGACCGAGACAGATCCCAAAGATCGGTTTTTTGCCCATCAGATCATGCACGGTTTTGTGTGCGTAAGGAAGCGCCGCGGGATCGCCAGGACCGTTGGAGAGAAAAATTCCATCGGGATCAAGACTCAGCACTTCGTCTGCCGACGTAGTCGCCGGCACAACCGTTACTTGGAAACCTTTCTGGCGCAGCAGGCGCAGGATGTTTTCCTTGATGCCATAATCGTATGCAGCAATTCGAGATCGAATGGGTGGCAATCCCCGTCTGCCTTCGCCGTCTCGTGGCTGTGCGATCGACCACGGCGAGCTGAGGTTGTCCTCCGGATCCCAGCGGTAAATCTTTCTTGTCGTCACTTCACGCACATAATCCATCCCGATTACGCCCTCGCCCTGGATCGCCATT